>NZ_JBSHDX010000003.1:0-499085 GCF_053616535.1 Brevundimonas sp. NPDC055812
ATCGCCGCCGTCAGCGTCGTCTTGCCGTGGTCAACGTGACCGATCGTGCCGATGTTCACGTGCGGCTTCGTGCGTTCGAACTTTTCCTTGGCCATTCTCTAGCTCCTGGCATCCCCAAAGCGGGGGTCCAAATGGGTTTGGGGATAGGTGGGGCGATTTGTGGTCAAACCGCCCCGTTTTCAAGTGGGTCCGTCGGAAAGACGGATTTAGGCGTACTTCTTGATCACTTCGTCGGCGACGTGTTGCGGCACCGATTCATAGTGGTCGTACTGCATGGTGAACTGGGCGCGACCCTGCGACATGCCGCGCAGCGTGTTCACATAGCCGAACATGTTGGCCAGCGGCACGAAGGCGTTCACGACGACGGCGTTGCCGCGCATGTCCTGCCCCTGGATCATGCCGCGACGGCCGTTCAGGTCGCCGATGATCGAACCCAGGTACTCTTCCGGGGTCACGACCTCGACGGCCATGATCGGCTCGAGCAGCTTCGGTCCGCCCTTTTCCTTCAGTTCGCGGAAAGCGGCGCGCGAGGCGATTTCGAACGCCAGGACCGAGGAGTCGACGTCGTGGAAGGCGCCGTCCACCAGGGTGGCCTTGACGTCGATGACCGGGAAGCCGGCCAGCAGGCCGTTGTCCTTGGCCGACTTCAGGCCCTTTTCCACGCCCGGGATGTATTCCTTGGGCACGGCGCCGCCGACGATGGCCGACTCGAAGACGAAGTCCGAACCCGGCTCGCCCGGCTCGAACACCAGCTTGACGCGGGCGAACTGGCCCGTACCGCCGGTCTGCTTCTTGTGGGTGTAGTCGATCTCGGCCTTGCGGCTGATGGACTCGCGATAGGCCACCTGCGGCGCGCCGATGGTCGCTTCGACCTTGTAGGTGCGCTTCAGGATGTCGATCTTGATGTCCAGGTGCAGCTCGCCCATGCCCTTCAGGATCGTCTGGCCCGACTCGTGGTCGGTCGAGACGGTGAAGGACGGATCTTCCGAAGCCAGCTTGGCCAGGGCGACGCCCAGCTTCTCCTGGTCGGCCTTGGTCTTGGGCTCGACGGCGATCTCGATAACCGGCGCCGGGAATTCCATCTTCTCAAGGATGACCGGGGACTTCAGCGGGTCGCACAGGGTGTCGCCCGTGCGGGTTTCCTTCAGGCCGGCCAGAGCGACGATGTCGCCGGCGTAGGCTTCCTTGATGTCCTCACGGTTGTTGGAGTGCATCAGCAGCATGCGGCCGACGCGCTCGCGCTTGTCGCGCGACGAGTTCAGCAGCGACTGACCGGTCTCCATCTTGCCCGAGTAGACGCGGCAGAAGGTGATCGAGCCGACGAAGGGGTCGTCCATGATCTTGAACGCCAGAACCGACAGGGGCTCGTCGTCCGACGCCTTGCGCGAGGTCGGCTCTTCGGTCTTGAAGTCGATGCCCGGGATAGCCGGAATGTCGACCGGCGACGGCAGGTAGTCGACGACGGCGTCCAGCAGCGGCTGCACGCCCTTGTTCTTGAAGGCCGAGCCGGCGAGGATCGGGTAGAAGGCGCCGGTGATGACGGCCTTGCGGATGCAGCGCTTCAGCACTTCAACCGACGGCTCGTTGCCTTCCAGGTAGGCTTCCATGGCCTCGTCGTCGATCTCGACGGCGTTGTCGACCAGGTACTGGCGAGCGGCGGCCACGGCGTCAGCCATGTCAGCCGGGATGTCGCGCACGTCGGCCGAGGCGCCGACCTGATCGGTTTCCCAGACCAGGGCCTTCATCTCGACCAGGTCGACCACGCCCTTCAGGTTCGATTCCGAACCGATCGGCAGTTGGATCGGCACAGCCTTGGCGCCCAGACGGTCGCGGATCGACTCGACCGACTTCTCGAAATCGGCGCCGATCTTGTCCATCTTGTTGACGAAGACGATGCGGGGGACGTTGTACTTGTCGGCCTGGCGCCAGACGGTTTCCGTCTGCGGCTCGACGCCGGCGTTGCCGTCCAGAACGGTCACGGCGCCGTCGAGGACGCGCAGCGAACGCTCGACTTCAATGGTGAAGTCCACGTGGCCGGGGGTGTCGATGATGTTGAGGCGCTTTTCTTTCCAGAAGGCGGTCGTCGCAGCCGACGTGATGGTGATGCCGCGTTCCTGCTCCTGGTCCATCCAGTCCATGGTGGACGCGCCGTCGTGCGTCTCGCCCATTTTGTGGTTCTTGCCGGTGTAGAACAGAATCCGCTCGGTCGTCGTCGTCTTGCCCGCGTCGATGTGGGCCATGATGCCGAAGTTGCGGTAGTCTTCGATTTTGTTTGTGCGGGGCATTGGATTTGCCTTCCGGGAGCTTCGCGGACGCGCGAGCGCCCTGGGGTGTCGGATATGACGGCGCGGGCGGTTCAGTCTGAACGCCCGCGCCGGATCGTCTGATTAGCGACCGCCCCATTATCCGAAGAAGAGGGACGATTTTAAGACGTTTACCAGCGGTAGTGGCTGAAGGCGCGGTTGGCTTCGGCCATCTTGTGGGTGTCTTCGCGCTTCTTGACCGCGGTGCCGCGGTTGTTGGCGGCGTCCAGCAGCTCGGCGGCCAGCTTTTCCGTCATGGTGTTTTCGCCGCGGTTGCGCGCGGCGTTGACCAGCCAGCGGATAGCCAGGGCGCGACGACGGTCCGGACGGACTTCGACCGGCACCTGATAGGTGGCGCCGCCGACGCGACGCGAACGGACTTCAACCGCCGGGGCGACGTTTTCCAGGGCGATGTGGAAGGTCTCGACCGCAGTCTGCTCCTTCTTCTTCTCGGCCAGGATGTCGAAGGCGCCGTAGACGATGTTCTCGGCGACGGCCTTCTTACCTTCGTACATGACGTAGTTCATGAACTTGGTGACGATCAGGTCCCCGAACTTGGGATCCGGCAGGACTTCACGCTTCTGAGCGCGGTGACGACGGGACATGGATGTATCCTCTTAAATCTGTAGGGCGCTAGGAGCGGATTACTTCGGACGCTTGGCGCCGTAGTGCGAACGACGCTGCTTGCGGTCCTTGACGCCCTGGGTGTCGAGCACGCCGCGCAGGATGTGGTAGCGAACGCCGGGCAAGTCCTTCACGCGGCCGCCGCGGATCAGCACGACCGAGTGCTCCTGCAGGTTGTGGCCTTCGCCGGGGATGTAGCACACGGCTTCGACGCCGTTCTTGGCCAGACGGACCTTGGCGACCTTACGCAGAGCCGAGTTCGGCTTCTTCGGGGTCGTGGTGTAGACGCGGGTGCAGACGCCGCGACGCTGGGGCGAACCCTCCAGGGCCGGGACCTTGTTGCGGACCGGCTTCGGCTTGCGGGGCTTGCGGATCAGTTGGTTGATCGTGGGCATTCGAATTCGTCTCTTTTCGATGTGGAGGCGTGTGTCTTTCGACCGGAGCGCCTCATGAGCCTTCTTTTGAACGGGACCGAAGCCCCGCCCGGGTGTTATCGAGCCGAGGTCAGGACGCCCAAACAGAAAAACCGGAACGCGCGCTTCGGGCGTTCCGGCGGGACACAGCCCGTCCGTTAGATTGTCACGATCTCAGCGGACGGCGAACCGCCCACGTCTCGAAAGTGCGCGGCTTCTACGCGCGATCCGTTAACAGGTCAAGAGAGACGCGTGGACCGACGTTCAGGGCGTCGTGTTCGTATCCTGTTCAGGGATCGATGATATTGCGCCTAGATATCGCCATGCTTGCCTAGGCATCATTCGTTCGGACGATGGGGGAGCCTTCATGAGCATCGCCGTTCTGCCCGAAGGCCCGACGACGCGAACCCGTCCGGGCCTCAAGCGAGCCCTGACGGCGGGGACCTCGGTGCTGATGCACGCGATCGTCCTGGGCGGCATGGCCCACTACGCGGCGGGCGACCGTCGCGAATCCCTCCCCACGCCGCCGCCGCCGATCATCCACGTGGAACTGGAGCGACCGTTCGTTCCGCCGCAACCGCGGCCTCCCCTTCCTGCGCCGACGCCTGCGCCGGCCCCCGCCCCTGCTCAGGCGGCTTCCGTCCCTCGGACCGCCCCGCAGGCTCCGCCCCTGCCGACCCCGGCGTCCAAGACGGCGCCCGCGCCGCCGGCCGCCGCACTGGAGCAGGCGCCGGTCGCGCCCGCCGTCATCGCGCCCATACGTCCGCGCAAGAAGGACGAGGAGGACGGCCGCGACGGCCTGCCCGCTCCGCCGGCGCCGCGCCTGGCCGCTCCCGCGCCGGGCGCGCCTTCAGCCGCCGCGTCAGGCGTGGACGGCATTTCCGACGCCTGGCGCGTGACGCCTGAGGGTCAGTCCGGGCGCAACGCCCGCGCCTTGCGCACCTCCCCCGCCGGATGCCCTGCGGACCGACTGCTTCGTCGAGGCGAAGAGATCATCTGCGAGGAACGGTTCAACGCCCGGGCGGCGCAGGGCGCAGAGAACGGCCGGATCACCGGTACCGGCAACGCAGAGCGCGACGCCCGCTTCGCCCGCGAAGGGGCGCGCGAGATGCAGCGCTACGAGGCCCAGCGTCGACCGCTCAGCGGCGGGGTCGGAGTGCTCGCGCCTCAGGACTGCCCAGGCTCCAACTTCGGCACGGGCTGCGCGGGCGCGCACCTGGATTCCTCGATGCAGATGGACTCCAACCGCAATGTCCAGACCCGCCGCGACGGCGCTCCCGCCTCCGGCCGCCCGATGACGCCCGGCGCCGCCAACACGCGCGAACCGATGACGCCGCAGTAGGCGTCCGGCGCACGGCCAGCGCCCGCCCCACGGCCTCGAGCGGCGCGAAGCGCGGTAGGCCATAAAAAAGAGCGGCGCCTTTCGACGCCGCCCTCTTCAGTCTTTCAGGTCTGAACCCGGATCAGTCGGCCGACTGCTCCAGCTCCAGGGCCAGATCCGCGGGAAGCGGCTCGACCGCGTCTTCGCGGGCCTGGGTCAGCTCAGCGTCACGCTCGTTGGCGATCTTCTGCAGGCTGCGCAGGTAGGAGCCCGTACCGGCCGGGATCAGACGACCCACGATCACGTTCTCCTTCAGGCCTTCCAGCGTGTCCTTCTTGCCGTGGACCGAGGCCTCGGTGAGGACGCGGGTCGTCTCTTGGAACGAGGCCGCCGAGATGAAGCTGCGGGTCTGCAGCGACGCCTTGGTGATGCCCAGCAGGACCGGCTGCACGGTGGCGATGCGGCCGCCGCGCTTCTCGACCTTGGCGTTCTCGATGTCGACTTCGACACGATCGACGTGGTCGCCCTTGATGAGCGTCGTCTCGGCCGAGTCGATGACCTCGACCTTCTGCAGCATCTGACGGACGATGACCTCGATGTGCTTGTCGTTGATCGGCACGCCCTGCAGTCGGTAGACCTCCTGCACTTCGTTCACCAGATACTCGGCCAGCGCCTCGACGCCCTGGATGCGCAGCAGGTCGTGCGGATCCGGGTTGCCGTCGATGATGTAGTCGCCCTTCTGGATCAGATCGCCGTCGTGGACGGAGATGTGCTTGCCCTTCGGGATCAGGAACTCGACCGCTTCGCCCTGGTTGCCGTCTGCGTCGACTTCCGGGGTGATCTTGATGCGGCGCTTGTTCTTGTAGTCGCGACCGAACTCGACGCGACCGTCCATCTCGGCGATGACCGCGCAATCCTTCGGACGACGGGCTTCGAACAGTTCCGCCACGCGCGGCAGACCGCCGGTGATGTCGCGGGTCTTGGCGCCTTCGGTCGGGATACGGGCGATGATGTCGCCCGGCTTGGTCTCGTCGCCGTTGGCCACCGACAGGATGGCGCCGACGGGCAGCAGATAGCGCGCGTCAGAACCGCTCGACAGCTTGGCGTAGCTGTCGCCCTGGGTGACGCCCATGGCCGGACGCAGGTCCGCGCCGCGCGGGCTGGCGCGCCAGTCGGAGACGACGCGCTGGGCGATGCCCGTGGCCTCGTCCGTCTCTTCCTTGACCGACAGGCCGTCGACCAGATCCTCGAAACGCACCACGCCGCCGACTTCCGTAAGGATCGGGGTGGTGTACGGGTCCCACTCGGCCAGGCGCTGGTTCTTGGCCACCTCGCCGCCGTCCTTGACGCGCAGGCGCGCCCCGTAAGGCACCTTGTAGGATTCGCGATCCTTGCCGTCGACGGTCACGGTGACCACGACGTTGCGGCTCATGGCCACCGGGTCGCCGTGAGCGGCGATAACCGTCGGGCCGACAACCTTGATGACACCCGCGTTGGTCGCCTCGAAGAAGGAGGTTTCCGCCACCTGGGCCGTACCGCCGATGTGGAAGGTCCGCATCGTCAGCTGGGTGCCCGGCTCGCCGATCGACTGGGCGGCGATGACGCCGACCGCTTCGCCGATGTTGACATTGGTGCCGCGCGCCAGGTCGCGGCCGTAGCAGGTCGCGCAGATGCCGGTGTCGGCTTCACAGGTCAGGGCCGAGCGGACCTTGATGGACTGGACGCCCACCTTGTCGATCATCTCGACTTCCTCTTCCTGCAGATAGGTGTCCGCAGGATACAGGACCTCGCCGCCCGGCTCCTTGATGTCCTCGGCCGCGTAACGGCCCAGGACGCGCTGGCCCAGCGAGACGAGCACGTCGCCGCCTTCGACCACGGCGCGCAGGGTGATGCCGCGCGTCGAGCCGCAGTCTTCCTCGGTGACGATGGAGTCCTGCGCCACGTCCACCAGACGACGGGTCAGGTAACCCGAGTTGGCGGTCTTCAGGGCGGTGTCGGCCAGACCCTTACGGGCGCCGTGGGTCGAGTTGAAGTATTCAAGGACGGTCAGGCCTTCCTTGAAGTTCGAGATGATCGGCGTCTCGATGATCTCGCCCGAGGGCTTGGCCATCAGGCCGCGCATCCCGCCCAGCTGCTTCATCTGAGCCTGCGAACCACGGGCGCCCGAGTTGGCCATCATGAAGACCGAGTTGATGTCCGGCTCCTGACCCTTGATCAGGACGCGCGGCTGGGCGATTTCGCCCATCATCTCATCGGCGATCTTGTCCGTGGCCTTGGCCCAGGCGTCGACGACCTTGTTGTACTTCTCGCCCTTGGTGATCAGGCCGTCGGCGTATTGTTGCTCGTACTCCTCGACCTGGGTGCGGGTCTCGTTGACCAGGGCTTCCTTCTTGGCGGGGATGACGATGTCGTCCTTGCCCACCGAGATGCCGGCCTTGGCCGCTTCGCGGAAGCCCATCTGCATCATCTGGTCGGCGAAGATGACCGTCGCCTTCTGACCGCAGTGACGGTAGACCTGATCGATCAGGTTGCCGATTTCCTTCTTGGTCAGGTTCTTCTCAAGCAGGCGGTAGCCGATGTTCGGGTTGTGCGGCAGCAGGGCGCCCAGCTTCATCCGGCCCGGCGTGGTGTCGATCACCTTGGTGATCAGTTCGCCGTCCGCATTCATCTCGGTCCAGCGCGCCTTGATCTTGGTGTGCAGCTTGACGACCTGGGCGTCCAGCGCCGCGTCGATTTCACCCATGTTGGCGAACAGCTTGCCTTCGCCCGGCTGGTTCTCCTTGACCAGCGACAGGTAGTACAGGCCCAGGACGATGTCCTGCGACGGCACGATGATCGGCTTGCCGTTGGCGGGCGACAGGATGTTGTTCGTCGACATCATCAGCACCCGCGCTTCCAGCTGGGCCTCGAGGCTCAGCGGGACGTGCACGGCCATCTGGTCGCCGTCGAAGTCAGCGTTGAACGCCGTACAGACCAGCGGGTGCAGGCGGATGGCCTTGCCCTCGATCAGCTTGGGCTCGAACGCCTGGATGCCCAGACGGTGCAGCGTCGGCGCGCGGTTCAGCAGAACCGGGTGCTCGCGGATGACCTCGTCCAGGATGTCCCAGACGGCGGGCTGTTCGCGCTCGACCATGCGCTTGGACTGCTTGACGGTGCCCGACAGGCCCTTGGCGTCCAGACGCGCGTAGATGAACGGCTTGAACAGCTCCAGCGCCATCTTCTTGGGCAGGCCGCACTCGTGCAGCTTCAGCTCGGGGCCCACGGTGATGACCGAACGGCCCGAGTAGTCGACGCGCTTGCCCAGCAGGTTCTGGCGGAAGCGGCCCTGCTTGCCCTTCAGCATGTCGGCCAGCGACTTCAGCGGACGCTTGTTGGCGCCCGTGATCACGCGGCCGCGACGGCCGTTGTCGAACAGGGCGTCGACGGATTCCTGCAGCATCCGCTTTTCGTTGCGGATGATGATGTCCGGCGCGCGCAGCTCGATCAGGCGCTTCAGGCGGTTGTTCCGGTTGATGACCCGACGATACAGGTCGTTCAGGTCCGACGTCGCGAAGCGGCCGCCGTCCAGCGGCACCAGCGGACGCAGTTCCGGCGGGATGACCGGCACGATGGTCAGGATCATCCACTCGGGCTTGTTGCCCGACTCGATGAAGGCTTCCAGCAACTTCAGGCGCTTGGACGCCTTCTTGGCCTTCAGCTCCGACGGATTGTCCGCCAGTTCGGCGCGATGCTTCTCGGCCTCTGCGTTCAGATCGATCGCCATCAGCAGGTTGCGGACCGCCTCGGCGCCGATCTCGGCGGTGAAGCCGTCGTCGCCGAACTCTTCCTGATAGTGATAGAATTCGTCTTCCGTCAGCAGTTGGTTCTGCTTCAGCGGGGTCAGGCCCGGCTCGGTGACGATGTAGTTCTCGAAATACAGGACGCGCTCGACGTCCTTCAGCGCCATGTCCAGCATCAGCGAGATGCGCGACGGCAGCGACTTCAGGAACCAGATGTGAGCGACCGGAGCGGCCAGGTCGATGTGGCCCATGCGTTCGCGACGGACGCGGGCCAGGGTGACCTCAACGCCGCACTTCTCGCAGATGATGCCCTTGTACTTCATGCGCTTGTACTTGCCGCACAGGCATTCGTAGTCCTTGGTCGGGCCAAAGATACGGGCGCAGAACAGGCCGTCACGCTCAGGCTTGAACGTACGGTAGTTGATGGTTTCCGGCTTCTTGATCTCGCCGAACGACCACGAACGGATCTTCTCCGGCGAGGCCAGGGCGATCTTGATCTGGTCGAAGGTCGGCGTGACCGGAACCGGGTTGAAGATGTTCAGGACTTCCTGGTTCATCTTTATTCCTTCTGCGGGGCTGCCCCGCGAAAATCATTCAGAGAGGAGAACAGGCGGACCGCCCTCCCCCGCCGAGGCGAGGAAGGGCGCTTGATCCGATCAGCTGTTTTCCAGCTCCACGTTCAGGCCCAGCGAGCGCATTTCCTTCACCAGCACGTTGAAGGACTCGGGGATGCCGGCCTCGAAGCTGTCGTCGCCGCGGACGATGGCCTCGTAGACCTTGGTCCGACCGGCCACGTCGTCCGACTTCACCGTCAGCATTTCCTGCAGGGTGTAGGCGGCGCCGTAAGCTTCCAGAGCCCAGACCTCCATTTCCCCGAAGCGCTGACCGCCGAACTGCGCCTTACCGCCCAGCGGCTGCTGGGTGACGAGCGAGTACGGGCCGATCGAACGGGCGTGGATCTTGTCGTCGACCAGGTGGTGCAGCTTCAGCATGTACACATAGCCGACCGTGACCGGACGCTTGAACTGCTCGCCCGTCTGGCCGTCGAACAGGATCGACTGACCCGAACGATCCAGGTCCGCCGATTCCAGCAGATCCTCGATGTCCGAGATGCGCGCTCCGTCGAAGACCGGAGTCGCGAACGGAACGCCCTTGGCCAGGTTCTGGGCCAGTTCGATCAGCTCTTCGTCGCTCTGCGGCAGCGGGGTGTCGGCGCCGTAGATCTGGGTCAGACGCGACACCAGGGCGTCGCGCATTCCGCCGTCCATCCACTGCTCGAGCAAGCCCTTGATCTGCTTGCCCAGGCCCGCGGCGGCCCAACCCAGGTGGGTCTCGAAGATCTGGCCGATGTTCATGCGCGACGGCACGCCCAGCGGGTTCAGAACGATGTCGACGTGGGTGCCGTCGTCCAGGTGCGGCATGTCCTCGATCGGCAGGATCTTGGAGATGACGCCCTTGTTGCCGTGACGGCCGGCCATCTTGTCGCCCGGCTGCAGCTTGCGCTTCACGGCCACGAAGACCTTGACCATCTTCATGACGCCAGGCGGCATCTCGTCGCCGCGCTGCAGCTTCTCGACCTTGTCTTCGAAGCGGCGGTCGAGGGCCTTACGGGCGTCCTCGAACTGCTTCTTCATGGCCTCCAGTTCGCCCATCGCCTTCTCGTCGTCGAGGGCGACCTGCCACCACAGGCCCTTGGACACTTCGGCCAGCTTCTCTTCGGTGACCTCGCCGCGGCCCATGCCCTTCGGGCCGGACACGGCGGTCTTGCCGAGCAGCAGCGGCTTCACGCGGCCGTAGACGTTGCGCTCAAGGATCTTGAGCTCGTCGTCGCGGTCCTTGCCCAGACGTTCGATCTCGGCGCGCTCGATGGCCATCGCGCGCTCGTCCTTGTCGATGCCGTGGCGGTTGAATACCCGCACGTCAACGATGGTGCCGGCGACGCCGGGCGGCAGACGCAGCGAGGTGTCGCGCACGTCCGAAGCCTTCTCGCCGAAGATAGCGCGCAGCAGCTTCTCTTCCGGGGTCATCGGGCTTTCGCCCTTCGGCGTCACCTTGCCGACCAGGATGTCGCCCGGCTGGACCTCGGCGCCGATGGCCACGATGCCCGCTTCGTCGAGGTTGCGCAGGGCTTCCTCGCCAACGTTCGGGATGTCGCGGGTGATTTCTTCCGGCCCAAGCTTCGTATCACGCGCCATCACTTCGAACTCTTCGAGGTGGATGGAGGTGAAGATGTCGTCGCGCACGATGCGCTCGGAGATCAGGATGGAGTCTTCGAAGTTGTAGCCGTTCCAGGGCATATAGGCGACCAGGACGTTGCGCCCCAGAGCCAGTTCGCCCAGGTCCGTCGACGGACCGTCGGCGATGACGTCGCCAGTCTTCACCTCATCGCCCACGCGCACGATCGGGCGCTGGTTGATGCAGGTCGACTGGTTGGAACGCTGGAACTTCGACAGGCGATAGATGTCGACGCCCGAACGGCCCGCATCCACTTCGCCCGTGGCGCGCACGACGATACGGGTGCCGTCGATCTGCTCGACCACGCCGTCACGACGGGCGATCACCACGGCGCCGGAGTCCACGGCCACGACCGCTTCCATGCCGGTGCCGACCAGCGGCGCGTCCGACTGCACCAGAGGCACGGCCTGACGTTGCATGTTGGCGCCCATCAGCGCGCGGTTGGCGTCGTCGTTTTCCAGGAAGGGGATCAGGGCGGCGGCGACCGAAACGACCTGTTTCGGCGACACGTCCATCATGTCGACCGTTTCCTTGGTCAGCAGCTGGGAATCGCCGTTGATACGGCCCGGCACCAGCTCCTCGACGATCTCGCCGTCCTTCAGGTCGATGTTGGCCTGGGCGATGACGTGCTTCGCCTCTTCCATGGCCGAGATGTAGACCACCTCGTCCGTCGCCTTGCCTTCGACCACGCGACGGTACGGGCTTTCGATGAAGCCGTACTTGTTCACGCGGGCGTGGGTGGCCAGGGAGTTGATCAGACCGATGTTCGGGCCTTCCGGCGTTTCGATCGGGCAGATGCGGCCATAGTGCGTCGGGTGAACGTCGCGGACTTCAAAACCCGCGCGCTCGCGCGTCAGACCGCCCGGGCCAAGCGCCGAAAGGCGGCGCTTGTGGGTGATTTCCGACAGCGGGTTGGTCTGGTCCATGAACTGCGACAGCTGCGACGAACCGAAGAACTCGCGAACCGCGGCGGCGGCCGGTTTGGCGTTGATCAGGTCGTGCGGCATGACCGTGTCGATATCGACCGAGGACATGCGCTCCTTGATGGCGCGCTCCATGCGCAGCAGACCGACGCGGTACTGGTTTTCCAGCAGCTCGCCCACCGAACGGACCCGGCGGTTGCCCAGGTTGTCGATGTCGTCGATCTCGCCGCGGCCGTCCTTCAGCCCGACCAGGATTTGCAGCACCTTCAGCACGTCGTCCTTTTGCAGGACGCGGATTTCGTCCGAAACCTCAGGGGTTTCCAGACGCATGTTCATCTTGACCCGGCCCACGGCCGACAGGTCGTAACGCTCGGCGTCGAAGAACAGCGAGTTGAACATGGCCTCGGCCGCTTCCGGCGTCGGCGGCTCGCCCGGGCGCATGACGCGATAGACGTCGAACAGGGCATCCTCGCGGCCCGTGTTCTTGTCCACGCGCAGGGTGTTGCGCATGTAGGCGCCGACCGTGACGTGGTCGATATCCAGCACGTCGATGGTGGTGAAGCCGTTGGCTTCCAGCAGCTCGATCGTGGCGGCGTCCAGTTCGTCGCCCGCCTCGGCGTAGATCTCGCCGGTCTGGAAGTTGACGGCGTCCGAAGCCAGATACTTGGTCAGCAGGGCGTCAGCCGCCAGCGACAGCGACTTCAGGCCGCCGTCGGCCAGCTTCTTGGCGGCGCGGGCGCTGATCTTCTGACCGGCCGGGGCGACCACTTCGCCGGTGTCGGCGTCGACCAGGTCGAACTCCGGCTTCACGCCGCGCCAGCGTTCCGGCTTGTAGGGGGTGACCCAGCCTTCGCCGCGCTTCTCGTACGGAACCGTCTCGTAGAAGGTCTTGAGGATCTCTTCCCCGTCCATGCCCAGGGCATAGAGGAAGGTGGTGGCGGGCAGCTTGCGGCGACGGTCGATGCGGACATAGACGATGTCCTTGGCGTCGAACTCGAAGTCCAGCCACGAGCCGCGATACGGGATCACGCGGGCGGCGAACAGCAGCTTGCCCGAGGAGTGGGTCTTGCCCTTGTCGTGGTCGAAGAAGACGCCCGGCGAACGGTGCATCTGCGAGACGATCACGCGCTCGGTGCCGTTGACGATGAAGGTGCCCTTGTCCGTCATGAGCGGGATGTCGCCCATGTAGACGTCCTGCTCCTTGATGTCCTTGACCGAACGGGCGCCCGTTTCTTCCTCGGTCTCAAAGACGATCAGCCGCAGCTTGACCTTCAGCGGCGCGGCATAGGTCATGTCGCGCTGGATGCATTCCTCGACGTCGTACTTCGGGTCCTCGAACTCGTAGGAGACGTATTCCAGGACGGCGCGCTCGTTGAAGTCCTTGATCGGGAAGACCGACTTGAAGACCGCTTCAATGCCCTCGTCGTTGCGCAGGCCCGGGCGCGACTCGCGCTGCAGGAACTGCTCATAGGAAGCGCGCTGAACCTCGATCAGGTTCGGCATCTGCACGGCTTCGGGGATGCGCCCGAAGCTGTAGCGAATGCGCTTCTTGCCGGTGAACGACGTGGCGGCAGCGATCTTACCCAAGGCGAGACCGTCGGTGGACTTGGCCATTCTGTTTTCCCAATCGCGGCCCCTTGCGAGGCCCGCTCTCAATGCAGCAGCCACGGCGCGCCGACCGGCGATCCGTGACCGTAAATGTCTCTCGGCGCCCACCCTCGATCCGCATGCGGATCAGGACGCCTGGATGTATCCGCCCCCTTGGGGAGGGGCGACGCCTTCGCACCGGTCGGAGGGCGACAAACCGGGCCTCGGCGCTTTCGCGCGGGATTCATGGAATCTGCGGAGCGCGCATATATACGCCCTTCTTCGGCGAAATAAAGGCCCTTCACACGCCCAGTCGACAGTTTCGATCAGCGTGATAAGCCTAGCCTTATGAAGCACATCGCCCTGCCCGCTCTCGCCGCCCTATCGCTGTCCCTGTCTCTGGCCGCCTGCGCCTCGACGCCGGATGTCGGCTATCCCGGCCTGCGAGAGGCGGTCGGCCCCGCGACCCAGGAGAACTGGGAGGTCGGCCAGGCCGCCTATCTGATGTGGAACAGCCAGCGTCGCGGCTGGACCTCGACCGAGTCCGGCCTGCAATATCGCCTCGTCAGCAAGGCCAACCCCGAGGGCGCGCAACCCACTGCGACCGACACGGTCAAGGTCCACTATCGCGGCACCTTCATCGACGGGCGCGAGTTCGACAGCTCCTATTCGCGCAACGAGCCAGCGACCTTCCCCCTGAACCGCGTCATCAAGGGCTGGACCGAGGGCGTGGCCCTGATGCGCGAGGGCGAGACCTATGAGTTCGTCATCCCCGCCGACCTGGCCTACGGTTCGCGCTGGATGGGGACGGAAATTCCGGCCAACTCGGCTCTGCGGTTCACGGTCGAACTGCTGGAAGTGAATCCGGCGGACTAACTCAGGTCCATGCCGGGCCGCCAACCGCTCGCCGCCATGAACGCCTTGACGTCCGTGATCTGCAGGATCTGCCGCAAGGCTTCGTGTTTGTCCGGCGCGTTCCTGTAATAGGCCTTGGCGATCCGGTAGCCGACCCAGTAGCCGAGGTCCCCCGGCTTCTCAGGCGTCGAATTGTAGACCCAGGCCGACAGGTCGGTCTTGTCCTGATCGGCGACGAAGGCGGTCTCGATCTCGAGTTCGCGACCTCGAGTCTGCGGCGCGAGATAGGCATAGGCCGGCGCGCCGATCATCAGTTCGGTCACGAACTCCGCGACGCCCTCCGCCATCGACACCTCCAGCACCGTAAACTGCTCCTTCTCGGTCAGTTCGGGCGCCTGCTGGGTGTGAACATATTCGTGGATCAGAACCCCCACGAACCGGTCTTCGATATCGGGATTGATGAAGTCGGTGGCGCAGAGCGCCTCCAACCCCACCTGGATTCCATCCACCGGACTGCCGACCGCGACCGGGCGGCCGCGACCGATCACAAAGGTCGCCGACGGAAACTGCGCCTCGGGATTTTGATCGATGAAGCGGGCCAGCCCCTCGGCGACCCGCGCACGGACGCGCGGCAGGTGGTCGGCGCAAGCCCGCGCCTCGACATAGATTTCGGGCCGAGCAGCCATGGCGTCCGCCATCCTCGCGCCGGTCACCCTGCGCACCTTCGCCAGGTGCGTCAGACCAGCGGAGCCCTCATCCAGATAGGCCTGAAGCTGATCTGCGGTCGGGCGCCCGGCGGCGCTGTCGTAAAGCGCATAGAAGCGGTCGACGTCGCCGGTCTCGATCACGGGTTCGTGGCGGGCGCGATCAGGCGCCATCTGGGCCGCGCCTGTCGACGATGACGCCGAGATCGCCAGCACAGCGGCGACGCTCGCCAGAATCCGCTTCCCGTCCATGTGATCGCCCTCGCCTTGTGATGCCGCCGTCACGCTAGTACGCAATCGCAGCCGGCGAAATCCGTCTGCGCGCAGACGACCCAAACATGACGGCGAATTCATCCGCCCACGTCGGGCTTGACCATAGCCTCGACGCGCAGTGATCTGCCGCGTCCTCGCCGCCTTGCCGGAAAGTCCCCCTGATGATGCGTCCCGCCACCCGCCTGCTTGTCACCGCCTGCGCCTCCGCCTTGCTGTTCAGCGCCGGTTCGGCTCTGGCGCAGGTCGGCACGCCCGCCCTGCCCGTCGCCCTGGCGCCGATCCCGACAGCCAAGGACGAGGCCTATCCCGGCGTCATCAGGCTGGACGTCGACGCCACCGACATCGACCGCCGCCTGATCCAGGTGCGCCAGACCATTCCCGTCAGCGGCCCCGGCCCGCTGATCCTCTTCTATCCGCAGTGGATTCCCGGCCATCACGGCCCGGTCGGCCCGGTCGCCAACGTCGGCGGCCTGACCTTCACCGCCGGCGGACAGCGGCTGGAATGGGTGCGCAACACCGTCCAGCCCTGGGCCTATCAGATCGAAGTTCCCGCCGGCGTCACCGAGGTCCAGGCCGCCTTCCAGTGGCTGACGCCCATCGAGGGCGCCCAGGGCCGCGTCACCGTCACCCCGGAAATGGTCAACGTCCAGTGGGACAAGACCCTGCTGTATCCGGCGGGCTATTACTCGCGCCAGATCACCTTCCAGCCGACGCTGAAACTGCCCCAGGGCTGGAACTACGGCGCCGCTCTGGACACCGTCAGCTTCGAGAACGGCCTGGCGACCTTCGCGCCCATCACGCTGGAGCATCTGGCAGACAGCCCCGTCTTCGCCGGCGCCCACTATCGCCAGATCGACCTGGATCCGGGCGGCCGCTCGCCGGTGCGCCTGAACGTGGTGGCGGACACGGCCAAGATGCTGGAGGCGAGCGACGAGCATATCCAGCTGCACCGCAGCCTGGTCCAGCAGGCCGACCGCCTGTTCGGCGCGCGCCACTTCAACCACTACGATTTCCTGCTGGCGGTGACGGACAAGCTGGGCGGCATCGGCCTGGAGCACCACCGCTCGTCCGAGAACAGCGCCGATGTGAAGTATTTCACCGACCGCGAAGCGACCCTGGCCGATCGCGACCTGCTGGGTCACGAGTATACGCACAGCTGGAACGGCAAATGGCGTCGCCCGGCCGACCAGCTAACGCCCAATCTGAACGAGCCGCTGCAGAACTCTCTGATGTGGGTCTATGAGGGCCAGACGCAGTATTGGGGTCTGGTTCTGACGGCCCGCGCGGGGCTGATGAGCAAGCAGCAGGCGCTGGACGTGCTGGCCATGACCGCCGCCAGCTTCCAGAACATCCCCGGCCGCCAGTGGCGCGCCATGCAGGACACCACCAACGACCCCATCATCAGCCAGCGCCGCCCACAGCCGTGGAGCAGCTATCAGCGCAGCGAGGACTATTACCGCGAGGGCTCGCTGATCTGGCTGGACGCCGACACCCTGATCCGCGAGCGCACGGGCGGGAAGAAGTCGCTGGACGACTTCGCCAAGGCCTTCTTCGGTGTCGAGGACGGGAACTGGGACCCGGCCCCTTATACCTTCACCGACGTGACATCGACGCTGAACGGGGTGCAGACCAACGACTGGGCCGCCTTCCTGCGCGAACGACTGGACGCGGTCGGCCCCGGCTCGCGCGGCCCGCTCGACGGCATCGAACGGGGCGGCTACCGCCTGGTCTTCAAGGAGGAGCCGTCCGGCTACATGGGCGCCCTGTATAAGGAGCTGGACCGCAACGACTTCACCTATTCGCTCGGCTTCATGATGAACGGGTCGAACAAGCTCACCTCAGTCCTGTGGGGCGGCCCGGCGTTCGAACAGGGCCTGACCTTGGGCTGGGAAGTCGTCGCCGTCGGAGGCCGCGCGGCCTCGGCCGATGTGCTGAAGGAGGCGGTCACCGCCGCCAAGGGCACGTCGGAGCCGATCGAGCTGATCCTGAAGAACGGCGACGTCTTCAAGACGGTGCGCTTCGACTATCACGACGGCCTGCGCTACCCGCACCTGGAGCGGATCGAGGGGACGCCCGACCGGCTGGGCGACATCCTGAGCCCGCGTCGTCGATAGAGAACACCGCCAAAACCGCCTTCTCCCCTCGGGGGAGAAGGTGGCTCGCGGAGCGAGACGGATGAGGGGGGCGTCCGCTTCGCGCGCCTCCGTAAGCCGGTCTGCCTGCTGAAACCGCCCCCTCATCCGAGCGGCTCCGCCGCCCACCTTCTCCCCCGAGGGGAGAAGGGTTACGAGAACAACATGACCCTGACTCGACGCCTGCCCGCCGCCGCCCTCGCCCTGCTGCTGACCTCGGCCGCCTCGACCGCCCTCGCCCAGGACTGGACCGGACCGCAGGCGCCCGCCGCGCCGACGCCGCAGAACACGCCCCTGGCCCTGCCCCGCGCCCTGCCGCCGATCCCGGCACCGACGGCCGAGGTCTATCCCGGCGTCATCCGCTATGAGGTCGACGCCACCGACGTCGAAAAGAAGATCGTCCGCGTGCGCCAGACCATCCCGGTCACGCCCGGCCCTCTGGTCCTGCTCTATCCGAAATTCCTGCCGGGCAACCACGCCGCCACCGGCCCGATCCAGTTGCTCTCCGGCGTCACCGTCCAAGGCGGCGGACAGCGCATCGACTGGCTGCGCGACACCATCGATCCCTACGCCTTCCACATCGAGGTGCCGCAGGGCGTCAGCGAGATCACCGTCGACTTCCAGTGGCTGACCCAGCCCGACAACTCGACCTGGCGCGTCGTCATGACGCCCGAAATGGTCAATCTGCAGTGGGAGAAGGCCCTGCTCTATCCGGCGGGCTATCGCTCGACCGGCATCACCTTCGCCCCGTCGATCCGCCTGCAGCAGGGCTGGAAATACGGCGTCGCCCTCGACACCGAAAGCTTCGTCGACGGCCTGGCGACCTTTGCGCCGACCGACCTCTACACCCTGATCGACAGCCCCCTGTTCGGCGGCGCCCACTTCCAGCGCATCGCCATCGACCCCCGCCGCGGGAACGGCGAAGGCGCCGTCCACCTGAACATCGTCGCCGATACGGCCAAGGATCTCGCCCCCACGGCCGAGCAACTGGGCTGGTTCGAAAATCTGGTCACGCAGACCGACCGTCTGTTCGGCGCCCGCCCCTATGACCGCTACGACTTCCTGCTGGCGGCGACGGCCAAGCTGGGCGGCATCGGGCTGGAGCATCACCGCTCGTCAGAAAACTCCGTCCCGGCCGATTTCTTCACCAACTGGGGCAAGAGCCTGGGCGCCGTCGGCCTTCTGCCGCACGAGTTCACTCACGCCTGGAACGGCAAGCGCCAGCGCCCCGCCGACGAACTGACGGCCAACCACAATATCCCGACCCAGAACACCCTGCTGTGGGTCTATGAGGGCCAGACGGAATACTGGGGCGATGTGCTGACGGCGCGCTCGGGGCTGGCCTCCAAGACCGACATCCTGACCAGCTTCGCCGAGGTCGCGGCCTTCTACGATAACCAGCCCGGACGCGAATGGCGTCCGCTGCAGGATACGAACAACCACAACTTGCTCGGCTATCGCACCTCGAACCCCTATTCCTCGTGGATGCGCGGCACCGGCGACTACTACCGAGAGGCCCTGCTGATCTGGCTGGACGCCGACACCCTGATCCGCGAGGCGACCGACGGGAAGAAGTCGCTGGACGACTTCGCCAGGGGCTTCTTCGGCGGCGACGACGGCTCCTGGGCCCCGCGCGGCTATGTGTTCGAGGACGTGGTCGCAGGCCTGAACGCCGTCCATCCGCACGACTGGGCGACTTTCCTGCGCACGCGCCTCGACGCCAACGGGCCGGACGCCAAGGCCCCGCTGGACGGGCTGGCGCGCGGCGGCTACCGCCTGACCTACACCGACAGCCTGACCGCCGAGGAGAAGCGCATCCAGTCGGGCTGGGCCAACGACTTCCAGTATTCCCTGGGCTTCACCCTGTCCGCCTCGAACAAGCTGACGGGCGTCCGGTGGGGCGGCCGCGCCTTCGAAGCCGACATCGGACCGGGCTGGGAGCTGGTCGCCGTCAACGACGTCGCCGCCTCGGCCGAAAAACTGCGCGACGCCGTCACGGCCGCCAAGGGAGCCGACGCGCCGATCCGCCTGCTGCTCAAGAACGCAGACCGCTATCGCACCGTCGACTTCGACTATCACGACGGGCTGCGCTACCCGCGGCTTGAGCGGATTCCGGGCACGCCGGATCGGCTGGGCGACATCCTCAGTCCACGCCGCCGCTAGGAGTTTCAAGGACGGCCCTCGCACATCACGGCTTGGCGCAACAGGCCGGTGCGGTTTAACCTGTTCCGGACGGGCGCCGCTTCGGACCGCCCACATGAGAACTCGGCCCATGCCGGAGACCCCTGGCGCGCCCGGACGGCGCGACACGCGGTCCCTGCCTCGAAGGCCCCGCAACAGCGGGCCTTTCGATCGAGAAGCGCCTCTCTACGGCGCGCTCGACCTGGGGACCAATAATTGCCGCCTGCTGATCGCGCGCCCGTCGCGTGACGGCTTCCGCGTGGTGGATTCCTTCAGCCGCATCGTGCGCCTGGGCGAGAGCCTGTCGCGCACCGGTCGTCTGGACGATCGGGCGATGGACCGGGCCTACGACGCCCTGGCCCTGTGCGCCGAACGCCTGGTGCGCAAGGGCGTCGATCCCAAGCGCCTGACCGCCGTCGCCACCCAGGCCTGCCGCATGGCCGAGAACGGCCCCGCCTTCGTGGAGCGTGTGCGACACGGCACCGGCCTGCGGCTCAGGATCATCGATCCGGCCGAAGAGGCCGCCCTGTCGGTGGCGGGCTGCCTCAACCTGTTCGACCCCCGCGCCGAGGCGGTGCTGGTGATCGACGTGGGCGGCGGCTCGACCGAACTGTCCTGGCTGATGAAGGGGCCGCGCGGCTTCGAGACCGCAGCCTGGATGTCGGCGCCGCTGGGCGTGGTCAGCCTGGCCGAACGCCACCCCGAACCCGAAGGCAGCCCGCCCGAATGGTATGAGGCCATGGTCGCCGACTTCGGGGCCGCCATCGCTGCGGGCGGCCCCGAAGGCCCCGACTTCCTGACGCGCGTCGGCGCCGGGCGCGGCCATATGGTCGGCACCTCGGGCGCCATCACCAGCCTGGCCGGGATCCACCTGGGTCTGAGGCGGTATCAGCGCGATCTGGTCGACGGACTGTGGATGACGCGCGGCGACTGCGAAAAGGCCGCCGACCGCCTGATCGCCCTCGGTCCCGCCGGACGTGCGGCGGAAAGCTGCATCGGACCGGACCGCGCTGATCTGGTTCTGGCCGGCGCGGCGATTCTGGAAGCCGTACAGCGCGCCTGGCCGTGCGAACGGGTGCGCGTGGCCGACCGCGGCCTGCGCGAAGGCCTGTTGTTGCAAAAGATGCGCGAAGACCGTCAGCCGAAGCCGCGCCGACGGCGCCGACGCAAGCGCGCCGGAGGCGGTGGCGGCGTCGAATAGAACAGCCTTCTCCCCTTGTGGGAGAAGGTGGCAGGCGAAGCCTGACGGATGAGGGGTTGCGGGACGTTAACCCGTATTCCGCTTCCAGCGTTGAAAGACCCCTCATCCGGCCCTATCGGGCCACCTTCTCCCACAAGGGGAGAAGGGACGCCCAAGCCCGCTAATTCACCTCGACCGGTAGTTCGATGTCGCACGCCGAGAAGTCGGCTCCCCGCGCCGCCCGCGTGTCTTCGACCAGGGCGCGGAACGGCGCGCTGCTCGTGCTCAAGACACGCACCGACGGGCGCTCGCCCTCGGGCAGATCGCCCGCCACGCGCACGCGCGTCATGCGATCCGGATCGGTGACGATGCCGTCCGGATTGGGACTGAACTTGAGGGCGCGCACGACGTCGAGGCCGGACACGACCCGCCCCCAGACGGTGTAGCGCTTGTCCAGCGCCGGATAGGGATGGCGCATCAGGAAGAACTGGCTGTTGGCGCTGTCGGGCGCGTCATCGCGCGCCATGCCCGCGACGCCGGGGCAATACAGACCCCAGGCGTGCACCTTGCGGTCAGGCGTCGTCGCCATCACGGCGTCCGGCTGGGTCTGGACCGGCAGGGACTGGACGAAGCCGATCCGGGCGCCCGCCGGGGCGGCCACGGCGACGAAGGGCGTCTGCGCGTCGCGGCGGAAGGTGAACTCGGCCTTCAGATCGGGATGCCAGCTCTGGCCCTCGCCCGTGCCGAGCGGATCGCCCGTCTGGGCCATGAAGCCGTCGATGACACGGTGCCAGGGCAGGCCGTCATAGAAGCCCGCCTTGGCCAGCAGGCGAATGCGGGCCACGTGGCCGGGCGCCGCCTCGGGGGTCATCTCGACCAGGATGCGGCCCTTGTTGGTGTCGATGACCAGAAGATTGTCGGGCGCCGCCGTGCGCCAGTCGTCAGCGGCGATCGCTGGAGCCGCCTCACTGGGCGACGGCGTCGTGTCCTGAGCCGAAGCCGGCGTCACGCTTGCCAGAAGCGCAGCCGCCAGGGCCGCGCCGGTGATCCGAAATCCCTGCCTCATGCCTCGCCCCTCCCCGGCGCGACGCGCGACGCTCAGCCGCCTTGCACGGGCGGCTGGACGTCGCAGATGTTGAAGGATGCGCCCTTCTCGGCCCTCGCCGCCTCGACGGCGGCGTTGAACGGGGCAGAACCGGGCACGGCCACGCGGATCGTCGGACGCTCGGCCTCCGGCATGGCCGAGGCCAGACGCGCCCGCGTCATGACATCGGCGTCGGGGCCGACGGCGCCGTCCTGGGCCTCGTCGCCCGCCTTCAGCGCGCGCACGACATCCAGGCCCTGCACCACCCGGCCGAACACCGTGTAGCCGCCGTTCAGATTATCGTTCTGGCCCGTCATCAGGAAGAACTGGCTGTTGGCGCTGTCGGGCGAACCGGCGCGCGCCATGCCCGCCACGCCGGGGCAGAACAGCCCTTGCGCCGAGGTCTTGAAGTCGGCCGTGACGAACATCTGGGCGTCCGGCTGGGTCACGATGGGGATGGAGCCCATGACGCCCCGCAGGCCCGCGCCGCTGTTCTCGACCGGAGCGAAGCCGCTGTCGCGGCCGCGCCGGAAGGTGAACTCGCCCTTCAGGTCCGGCAGTTCGCTGCCGCCGGCCCCGGTGCCCTGGGGATCGCCGGTCTGAGCCATGAAGTTCGGGATGACCCGGTGGAATTTCAGCCCGTCATAGAACCCCTGGTTGGTCAGGGTGCGGATGCGCTCGATGTGGTTCGGCGCCACGCGCGGCTCCAACTCCACCAGCACGCGCCCCTTGGCCGTGTCGATCACCCACAGATTTTCGGGCGATACGGTGCGCCAGTCGCCAGACTGGGCGCCCGACTGGGCCATCGCTCCACCGGCCAGCAGCGCGGTCGCCGCCGCCAGCGTCATCACAGACTTGATCTTCAAACCCGACCTCAACCCTTCTTGACCTTGGCCAACACGCTCGCAGCGACCGCCGGGCTGACGAAGCTGTCGATCCGGCCGTCCAGCCGGGCGATTTCCTTCACCAGTCGCGAGGCGATGGCCTGATGCCGCGGATCGGCCATCAGAAACACCGTCTCTATGTCGCTGTTGAGGCGCTGATTCATCGCCGTCATCTGGAACTCATACTCGAAATCGGCGACGGCGCGCAGGCCGCGCACGATGACGCTGGCGTTCAGTTCCTCGGCGAAGTGCATCAGAAGGCTGGAAAACGGCCGCACCTCGATGTCCGCGTTGAAGCGCGCGACCTCGGCCTTGATCATCTCGACCCGCTCGGCGGTGGAGAAGAGCGGACCCTTGTCGTCGTTCTGGGCCACGCCGATGACCAGTCGGTCCACCAGCTTGACCGCCCGCCCGATGATATCGAGATGGCCGTTGGTCACCGGGTCGAAGGTGCCCGGATAAAGTCCGATACGCATGGCCGGCGGCCTCCCCATCGTTTGGGTCCGTTTAGCAGGTGCGAAATGAACGGCCTAGATTTTCTGACGCGGCTGTGATCGCCAATGCTCGCCGATACGCTGAATTACGCCCGGCGAACCGGGGAAGTCATAGGCGTCGACGGCCACGATTTCCGCAGCCGGCGTGGCGCTGTTGCACAAAAAGGCGGCGTCGAAGCGAGACAGGTCCGACAGGCGCACGACCTCGATCCGCTGCGGCGATCCGGCGCGGTCCAGCGCCTCGCGGATCAGGGCCTGGGCCACGCCGTCCAGCATGGACGCATCCGGCCAGACCACCGCATCCCCCCGGATGAAGCCGATATTCCACAGCGAGCCCTCGGAAATCCGGCCCTCATCGTCCGTAAACAGGGCGTCGTCGTAACCCGCCAGCCGCGCCCGGCGCCGAGCGCGCAACAGGCCCATCGTGGCGACGTGCTTCAGATGCGGCGCCTCGCGAGCATAGGTCTGGCTTTGCAGGCGCACCCCGTCCGGCAGGGGCGATGGCGGCGCCGAGACGCTGATCATCACCTGCGGCGCGCCGATCCAGTCCGGTTGGCGCAGGGACAGTTCGCCGGAGAACAGGCTGATGCGCAGCCAGGCCTCGGTCCGTCCGGCCAGCGCCGCCCGCATCTGATCGCGCAGGCGATCTTCCGCCACAGCCTCGCCGAACAGTTCGATCGCCGAACGGTTCAGACGCTCCAGATGCAGGTCCAGCCCGCGCACCCCGCCGCCTTCCACGCGGAAGGAGGTCAGGGCGCCGTAGTTGAACAGGGCCTGACGGCCCAGATCCTCAAGGCCGGCGGGACGGCCGTCGATCCAGAGTTCAGGAGCGACGGCCATGCAGGATCAGCTCTCGCCGCCCTCGATCGCCGGGGCGTCGTCCGCCTCGCCGCCTTCATCATCGCCACCGGAATCGGCCAGACGCTCGACCGAAACGACCTTCTCGTCCTTGCCGGTGCGGAAGATGGTCACGCCCTGGCTGGAGCGACCGACGATGCGGACCTGGCTGACCGGGGTGCGGATCATCTGGCCGCCGTCGGTGACCAGCATCAGGTCGTCCGACTCCTCGACCGGGAAGGCGGCGGCCAGGCGCGTGCCCGCGCGACCGCCCAGGCCGTGAGCCGTCAGCCCCTGCCCGCCACGACCCGTGCGTCGGTACTCATAAGCCGAGGACCGCTTACCGAAGCCGGTTTCCGTGACCGTCAGGATGAACTGCTCGGCCGCGCCCAGTTCGGCGATGCGCTCGACAGACAGGGCGGCGTCGCCGGCCTCTTCGTCGTCCGCCTCGACCGTGACGGCTTCGTCTTCCGCGTCGGCCCCGGCCAGCGCCTTGCGCATGGCGTTGGCGTGTTTGACGTAGGCGGCCCGCTCCTCCGGCGACGCATCCACCCGGCCAAGAATGGCCATGGAGATGACCTCGTCCCCGTCCTGCAGGCGGATGCCGCGCACGCCGGTGGAGTCGCGACCCTTGAACACGCGCACGTCGTCGGCCTTGAAACGGATGGCCCGGCCCAGCGCCGTGGTCAGCAGCACGTCGTCCTCGGCCGTGCACAGGCCGACGCCGACCATGCCGTCGCCGTCTTCCAGCTTCATGGCGATCTTGCCCGCGCGGTTCACCGTGGCGAAGTCGCTGAGCTTGTTGCGGCGCACGTCGCCCGACTTGGTGGCGAACATGATGTCGTAGTCGCCCCAGGTCGCCTCGTCCTCAGGCAGGGGCAGCACGTTCATGATGCTGTCGCCCGGCTCGATCGGCAGCAGGTTGACGAAGGCCTTGCCGCGCGACTGCGGATTGCCTAGCGGCAAGCGCCACGTCTTGAGCTTGTAGGCCTTGCCGTTGGTGGCGAAGAACAGGACCGGCGTGTGGGTCGAGGCGCTGAACACGCCGGTGATGGCGTCCTCGTCCTTCATCGACATGCCGCTGCGGCCCTTGCCGCCGCGATGCTGGGTCCGATAGGCGTTCAGCGCCACCCGCTTGACGTAGCCGCCGTGGGTGACGGTCACGACCATGTCCTCGCGCGGGATCAGGTCCTCGTCCTCCATCTCGGCGTCGCCTTCGCCGATCAGGGTGCGGCGGTCCACGCCGAACTGCTCCCTGACCAGCAGCAGGTCTTCGCGGATGATGGCCAAGACGTTGGCGCGGTCCGACAGGATGGTCAGGTGGCCCTGGATGGTGTCGGCCAGGCTGCGCGCCTCACCAAAGATGTCGTCGCGGCCCAGACCCGTCAGACGCGACAGCGTCAGGGCCAGGATGGCGCGGGCCTGTTCGTCGGTCAGGCGGATCTTGTCGCCCTCCACCAGCACGGTGCGCGGGTCGGCGATCAGCTCGACCAGGGCCATCATGTCCCCGACCGGCCAGGCCTTGGCCTGCAGGCGTTCGCGCGCCTCGGCCGGGTCGGCCGAGCTGCGGATGATGTGGATGACCTCGTCGATGTTGGCGACGGCGACGGCCAGACCGACCAGGACGTGGCCGCGGTCGCGGGCCTTGGCCAGCTCGAACTTGACCCGGCGGACCACCACCTCCTCGCGGAAGTCGAGGAAGGCCTCCAGCAGGGCGCGCAGGCCCATCTGCTCGGGCCGCCCATGGTTCAGCGCCAGCATGTTGACGCCGAACGAGGATTGCAGCGCCGTATAGCGATACAGCTGGTTCAGGATCACATCGCCCGAAGCGTCGCGCTTCAACTCGATGACGATGCGCATGCCCAGGCGGTCGGACTCGTCACGGACGTCGGCGATGCCTTCCAGACGCTTCTCGCGCACCATTTCCGCGATGCGCTCGATCAGAGTCTGCTTGTTCACCTGATAGGGCAGTTCGGTGATGATGATGGCGTCGCGATCCTTGCGGATCTCTTCGACCGAGGCCTTGCCGCGCACGATGACCGAGCCGCGCCCGTCGCGCAGCGCATTGCGCGGGGCCGTGCGGCCCATGATCTCGCCGCCGGTGGGGAAGTCCGGCCCCGGCACGATGTCCAGCAGGGCGTCGTCCGACACGTTCGGATCGTCCAGCAGGGCGACCGAGGCGTCGATCACTTCACGCAGGTTGTGCGGCGGGATGTTGGTCGCCATGCCGACGGCGATGCCGCCCGCGCCGTTGACCAGAAGGTTCGGAATCCGCGCCGGCAGGACGACGGGCTCCAGCTCCTTCTCGTCGTAGTTCGGCTGGAAGTCGACCGTGTCCTTCTCGATATCGGTCAACAGGGCCACGGCGGCCGGGGCCATCTTGGCCTCGGTGTAACGCATCGAGGCGGGCATATCGCCGTCGACCGAGCCGAAATTGCCCTGGCCGTCGACCAGCATCAGACCCATGGAAAAGTCCTGAGCCATGCGGACCAGGGCCATGTAGACCGAGGCGTCGCCGTGCGGGTGGAACCGGCCCAGCACGTCGCCGACCACGCGGGCGCACTTCGAATAGGCGCGCTCCGGCGTCATGTTCAGGTCGTGCATCGAATACAGGATGCGACGATGCACCGGCTTCAGGCCGTCGCGCGCGTCCGGCAGGGCGCGGCTGACGATCACGCTCATGGCGTAGTCGAGGTAGGAGCGTTTCAGCTCATCCTCGATGGTGATGGTCGAAATATCGCCCGGCGCCGAGGGGGCGGCGTTATGATAGCTGTCGTCGGTCAATGAAATCAGGCTTTAAATGGCCGGAATCGGAACGTGATCCGCTGTTCCGGTTTCTATCACCCGGGGGCCGTGGTGGCAAAGAAACGCCGCTGAAATCCCCATGTCGAAAAGGACTGGAAAGCCATGCGTTTAGCCACTTCGAAACTGATCGTCCCCAGCGCCCTCGCCATGGTGCTCGTCGCCGGGGCCGCCTGCAGCCAGAACCCGGCGACGCCGCCGGCTTCGGAGGCCGCGCCCGCAGCCCCGGCCGAGGCCGCCGAGCGTGCTGCGCCGGGCCAGACGGCCCAGGTCTCCATCCTCAACGCCCAGGGCGCGGAAGCCGGCAAGGCCACCCTGACGCAAGGGGCCACCGGCCTGCTGATCAAGGTCGAAGCCACAGGCCTGACGCCCGGCTGGCACGGCATCCACATCCACGCCACAGGCCAGTGCGAAGCGCCCTTCACCTCGGCCGGCGCCCACATCAATCACGGCGATCCCCAGAAGCCGCACGGCTTGCTGAACGCAGAGGGTCCGGACGACGGCGACCTGCCTAACGTCTTTGCTGACGCGAAGGGCGCGGTGAACGCAGAAGTCTTCACCACCCACGCCCGTCTGGTGGACAAGGGTCCGGGCCAGTGGCTGCTGGACGACGACGGCTCGGCCCTCGTGATCCACGCCAACGCCGACGACCACTCCAGCCAGCCGATCGGCGGCGCGGGCGACCGCGTGGCCTGCGCCGTCATCAAGGCACAGTAAGCAACCTCAAACCTTGGCGGGAGCGCCGGCGCGCAGGCCGCGCTCCCCCAAGGCCACCGTCACGACGCCCAGAAGGGCGATCGCCACGCCGGTCAGGATCTGCGGCGTCAGCACGTCGCCCATGAACAGCCAGCCGATCAGGATGGACACCAGCGGCGAGCCCAGCAGATAGGGCGTCACCCGCCCGGCCTCGCGCCGCTGCACCAGCCAGAAGACCAGGCTGGTGGCGAACACCGACGAGATCAACCCGGCCCACAGCAGCGTGCCCCACACCAGCGGCGTCGCCGCCCTGGCGGCCTCCCACTGGCCGCTCTCGAACAGGGCAGAGCCCAGCGTCAGCGCCGGAAAGGCCATCAGCGCCAGCAGCCCCTGCATCTTCAGCGGCGGAATGGAGGTGGTGCGCCGCGCGATCACCGTTGTCAGCGCCCAGGCCGAAGCGCCCAGCGCCCCCACCAGAATCGCCTTCCAGTCCTGCAGCGCATGAGGATCCAGCGTCATCCACGCCACGCCGAGGAAGGCGATCACGAGGCCGATCGTCGCCATCCTCGAAATCTTCTCGCCCAGCAGCAGGAAGGCGAACAGCGACGTCAGCGGAATCCACAGTTGGGTCGAAACCGTCACCGGGCTGACGTCATTGGCCAGCCAGAAGGCCAGGTAGATCAGGCCATAGTGGATCGGCCCGCCCACCACGGCGATGATCAGCAGGCTTTTCCAGTTCGGAAACGGCGGCCGCACGAACCAGACCAGGCAAGCGGCGGCGATGGCGAAGCGCAAGGCGCCCGTCATCAGCGGCGGCAGCACCTCGGTAGCGACCTTGGCGGCGGCGTTGTTCACGCCCCAGATGACCAGAACGGCCACGATGGCGGCGATCTCGAGCGGCGTCAGCGCGTGCGGGGATGAGGATGAACTGGACACGCCTCCATGCTTGCCACAGGGCGCGACCTTTTGCCTCTCACGAAGCATGACCACAGGTTACCCTGCCTCACCCCTGGCCGTCGCCCCTGCCTCGCCCGCGCGAACCCGCTATAGAGGCACGATGAAGAGCCCTGCCCTGTTGTCCGCCCTACTGTCCTCCCTGGCCGTCCTGACCGCCTGCATCGCCGCCGCGCCCGCGACCGCCCAACCGACGGTCGTGATCTCGCCCCAGCCCCTGCCCATCGACGACGCCCGGCCCCGCGTCTTTCTGGGCGGCAGCATCGACATGGGCGGCGCGCCCGACTGGCAGGCGGCGCTGACGCGCGCGCTGTCGGACATGGACGTCACGGTCCTGAACCCTCGCCGTCCCGACTGGAACCCCGCCTGGCGGCCCGAGGCGGACGAGCCCGAGTTCCGTCGTCAGGTCGAGTGGGAGCTGGCCGCGCTGGAAAGCGCCGACGTCATCGTCATGTATTTCGCGCCGGGCGCGCAAAGCCCGATCAGCCTGCTGGAAATGGGCCTGCACGCGCGCGGCGGAAAGCTGATCGTGCTGGCCCCCGAAGGCTTCTGGCGCAAGGGCAACGTCGACATCACCGCCCGCGCCTATGGCGTGCGTCAGGTGCAGACCATGGACGAACTGACCGCCGCCGTCCGCCAAGCCCTGGCCGACGCCGCCGAGAAAGGCCGCTTCGCGCGCTAGAAAGCTGGCTTGGCCACCATCAGCCAGTAGATGCCGACGACCCCGGCGAAGGCAGGCCAGCCCAGGATGAACCAGCCTCGGAACAGGCGGTGATAGGCGGCGGGCAGCGCCTCGCCCGCATCCGCCGCCGTCTGGGCCAGACGCGCCATCTTCATCTGCATCCACACCACCGGCAGCCAGCAGACGCCGATCAGAACATAAAGCGCGTAGGCCGCCAGCAGCCACGGCTCGGTCAGGGCGTATCCCTGCAGGTAGATCAAGCCCAGGCCGCTGACTGGCTGGACCAGCACAGCACTGGCGGTGAAGACGAAATCGGCCAGAACCACGATCTTCCCTACCGCAGCAATCGTCGCCACATCGCGGCTCATGTGGGCGCGCAGCATGAAGAAGGCGATGCCCGCCCCCGTGCCGAACAGCACAGCCCCCGACATGATGTGGATGATCTTCAGGGTCAGATACAACATCAGCGCCTCGCGTCCGTCGCCGCCACGAACAGACACAGGGCCATCATCGGCAGCACCTTGAGCCACGGCCCCAGAGGGTCGATCCAGTAGTGCGGCAGACTGAGCGTCCCGGCGATCAGATAACCGACCGTGGCCAGACACATCAGGATCGCTGCGCGCGCCGTCCACGGCCGCACGAACAGCGCCAGCCCCAGCACCACGTCAAGCAGTGCGCCCCACCAGGCGATCGGCCCGGCCCAGCGGCCGAAACCGCCTTCATGAAGCACGGCGATCGCCCCGCTCCAGCCCGGCCCGAAGCTGATCAGGCCAGTGATCAGCCAGAACAGCCCTAGCGTCAGGACGGCGACCGGCCGCACGAACCACAGACGCGCGTGCCACACATCCTGAACCGAGGCGGGCGTTTCGGCCAAGAAACGGCGGAAACCCCGCGCCCGAACGCCCAGGCGTTCGGCCCATCCGCTGTCGACGCCGGACACGTCGTGATCCATCTGGCGGATCGCCGTGCTGCGAATGGGCGAGGACCAGCCCAGTCGTCCCAACACGTCGCCGATCATCAGCGCAGGGCCAGCCAGAACGCGCGGAACCCGCACCACAGGCGCAGACGAAAGGCCCAGCCAGCCGCGATAGAGCCGGACCGTCTCGATCATGCTGACCGCCTCCGACCCCGGCATGTCGAAGGTCTCACGCACGGGCGCGCCGGGCTTCAGCGCCGCCACAACCGCCTCGCCCAGATCGGACAGGGCGATGGGGCGGAAAAGCTGATCGCCGCCCACCACCGGACTGAACAGCGGGAAAGCCGCCAGCGCCCGGATCAGGCCGGTTCCGCCGAACGCCGCCCTATCCACCACCAGCGACGGGCGCAGGATCAGCCAGCCCAGATCGGAGGCACGGACCAGTCGCTCCGTCTCAGCCTTGGTGCGGGCATAGGCGGTGCCCGCCGCATCATCGGCGCCCACGGCGGAAACATGGATCAGACGACGCACGCCCGCCCGTTCGCAAGCCTGAATGAGTGCGCGCGGCCCCTCGACATGGGCCAGCGTCGTGCTGTCGCCCGCCCCGTCCTGAAGCACGCCGACGCAGTTCACCACCGCGTCGACGCCGTCCAACAGCGGCGCCCAGGCCTCTGTGGATGTCAGGTGTGCGAAGTCAGCCTGAACCCACTCGAAAGCCGGCGCGCGGCGGGCGGATTCAGCGGGTCGTCGCGCTCCGGCCCGCACCGTCCAACCCGCGACCGACAGGGTCGCCGCCAGATGCGAGCCGATGAAGCCGTTGGCCCCCAGGACCAGAACACGCCCGCTCATGATGACCTCACCCCAGAACCCGATCCGTCATGTTCACGCCCTCAGGCGGCATGGCGCACCAGGCCTGACCGGGAAAGCGCCGCCGATGCCGCGCGACCCAGCCATAGACCGCGTCCCGCATCGACCGGGGGATCAGCCGCCCCGCCGTCGCCAGCCGATAGGGAAACGGCAGGGACGCCGCCAGATGCAGCACGCCGTCCGAGCGGCCGATGGCGCGCCCGTCCTCTATCACCAGCATGGTTGAGGGATCATCCGGCGACAGGCCGTAGTGCAACAACAAGGCCTGCCCCAACGCCGACTGCGTCGACGCCAGGCGGAACCGGGGTCCGTGCTTCAGCAGGGTGCGCGCCGAATGGGAGCACAGGGCGCAGTCGCCGTCGAACAGGACCAGCGGCCGGTCGTCCGGGAAGGACGGCACAGCCGGGTCGTCGCGATAGCTATAGGCCCCCTGCCCCACGCCGCGCCCTTTCGCGCCCGGGTCTAGAACGGAATGTCGTCGTTCAGGTCGTAGCTTTCCTTCGGACCCGAAGGCTTGTTGGCGCCGCCGGTCGAGAAGCCCGAGGAATAGTCGTCGTCGCGACCGCCGCCGTAGCCGCCGCGATCACCTCCGCCCTGGCTGTCGCCGCGGCCGCCCAGCATGGTCAGCTGGCCGTTGAAGCGCTGGATCACGATCTCGGTCGTGTACTTCTCCACGCCCTGCTGATCGGTCCATTTGCGGGTCTGCAGCGAGCCTTCGACGTACACGGTCGAGCCCTTCTTCAGATAGTTTTCGGCCACCTTGACGATGTTGTCGTTGAAGATGACCACCGAGTGCCACTCGGTCTTCTCCTTGCGCTCGCCGGTCGCCTTGTCGCGCCAGGTCTCCGAGGTGGCGATACGCAGGTTGGCGACGCGGTCGCCGTTGTTCAGAGAGCGGATTTCCGGGTCGCGACCCAGGTTGCCGACCAGAATGACCTTGTTGACGCTGCCCGCCATGACCGATGTCCTTTATTCGTCTTGTCGTCCGCTCCTTAGCCGAAACGGACGAGATGTTCTAGTTTCGTTCACCCCACGCGGGGTGGATTAGTTCGGGGCCACAGCGATCGGGCGGCCGTCCATCTGACGCTGGATGGCGCCGGGAATGGCCAGTCGGCCGTCGCCGGTCCGCGCCAAGGCGAAGAACCGCGGACCGTCCAGGCTCTTGCTGAATTTGACGCCGGTGCGATCGATGAAGATGAACTGCCCCTGATAGGCGCCGACCATCTCATTGTTGCTGCCGCCCATGCTCAGGAATTTCAGGCGCATCTCTTCCAGCCGCGCGGCGCAGAACTCGATCTGCGGCTGGTCGCGCGCCACCACGTTGAAGCGAGGCGCGCCGCCGGCCGGTTCGCCGACGTGATAGCAGACGCCCTTGTCCGAGGGGGCCTGAAGCTGAGGGGCGCTGCAGGCCGCCAGGGCGGCCGATCCCAGCACGACGGCCAGTCCGATGAGGGAAAAACGCATCCTCGTCACAGCTCCGGGAACTGGCAGTTGCGGTCCTGCTGGGCCAGGGTGCGGAAGCGGTTGTTGTCGGTGGACTGCTCCACGCGACGCGGCACCAGCCGCAGGGTGGTGTCGCCCCAGCGGCCGTAGTTCGCCTCTCCAGGGCGCACGCAGGTGCCCGAGTAGAGAGCCTGAACGCAGGCGGCCAGGCTCATGTCGCCCGACACCTGACGCCATTCAGAGCCGGTGTGGCGCAGGCAGGCCGTGCCCGAGCCGGTCGCCGGGCGCGCGGCGCCGGCGTCGCCGCCTTGGCCGGCCGAAGGCGTTTCCGCCAGGGTCACGGCCGGAACCTCGGGCGGAGGCGCGAAGGACGCCGTCGGCGCCGCGACCAGCGAGCCGGTCGAATCCAGGCCGACGTCCAGGGCGCTGGTGGCCACGCCGTTCTTTCGCGCACAGTCGGCCAGGGTGGCCAGGCCGACGAACTGTCCATCGACGAAGCAACGCAGCTCGCGCGTCGGCTCCAGCGTGGGCGCCTCGGCCACGTCGATGGTCAGACCGCCCTTGGAGGCCGGCGGCGCCTCGACAGGTCCGCCGCGCCCGCCGCTGAACACCAGGGCGGCCGCCACCGCTCCGACCACGGCCAGGCCGGCGCCGACGATCAAGACCGTGCGATTGTCTTTGGAAAGGGCCATGCAGCTCTCAACGCTAACGAAGGCCCCACTAACCCCGTCCGCCCCACGGCCGTCAACCGAAAGCGCCCTTCACCCCGGCTTAGCCTGTGAGTCGCGCCAGCGCAGCCTGGTAGTTGGCCAGTTGAGCCTGGAGATAGGCGGGTGCCTGACCCGTGATCGCCGGCTTCGACGCCTCGGGCGACAGGGCGCGATAGGCGTCGCGCATGGCCTTGATCGCCAGTTGCACCTGATCCTTCGCCTTGGCGATGGAATCGGCGTCCGACAGATTGAGCAAGGGGGACAGATCCACGCCGAAGGTCTTTATCTTGTCGTCGGCCGTCTTGCCGATGAAGCCCGGCGTCAGGCCGAGGCCCGCCAGGGCGTCGCGTCCCGCTTCGCCCGGAGTCAGCACGGCTCCGGCGCGTCCGTCGGCGCTGGTGATCGACAGACGCTGAACGCCGCCGCTGGTTACGCGGGTGTCGCCGTCCATGCCGGTCAGATAGTCGCGATCCGTCTTGATGGTGACCTTGAGGTGACGACCCGACGCCATCTCGATCTTGCGCGCCAGGGACTGAAGCGTGTCCTTGGCCTCGATGGTCACGGCCGTCTGCCGACCCGTCACGGGATTCTGCACATAGAAACGGTCGCCGGCCCGCACCGCCGTGGCGTCGACCAGGGCCTTGGACTGACTCTGATCGATCTCGCCCTGCGGCAGGCCCAGCCGATCCAGCACGCTGGCGCCGCCGGACGACACCGTCAGGGCCAGAGGCCTGGCCTGACCTTCAGCCGCCGTCCAGGTCTGGGTCCACTCCACCTGGCCGGTCTCGACATCCAGCCGCGCCAGATAGCCGCGCGAAGGGTCTTCCGTCTTGGCGCCGATGGCGCGATCCGAAATCCCGGTCAGCCAGACCTTGCCCTCATGCACCTTGACGTCGGCGGCCGTGTCGTCCCCCTCGCCGCCGTAATAGGTCAGGCGATCGGCGCCCGAGGCGGCCAGGTCCGTGGACAGCGTGGCCACGAAGGCGTCCTGCCCCCCGGCGTGAGCATTGGCGATCTGCCCCGCATTCAAGGCGCCGTTGCGCGTCGCGCCGGAGACGATCAGCCGTCCGTCAGCCACCGCCAGTCCGGCGATCTCGCCGCCCGAGGCGGAGCCCAGATCGCGAACGCCCAGCAGCTCGGGCGCGCCGGTCGGACCGATGCGGAAGTGACGCAGCACGAAGGCGCCGTTCTCGATCCCCGCCGTATAGAGGTTGTCGCCGTCGACGGTCATGGCCTGGACGTTGTCATCGCCCGCCGTGCCGAACTGGGCCGCGCCGGTCGCCGTCGCCGTGATCGGGGCCAGACTGTGAACCTGGCTTTCGCTGAAGGCCTGGACGTAACCGTCCCAGCCGCCCACCGCCAGGGCGCCGGGCATGGCCGACCTGGCCCGGCCCGCCACATAGATCCGGCCGTCTGCGCCGAAGGAGACGGCCGTCGCCTCGTCCTCGGCCCGGGCGCCGCGCCTCTGGGTCCACTGCTCGCGGCCGTCAGCATCAAAGACGGTGACGAAGCTATCCGCCGTCGTGGCCGAGGCGCCGGCCTCCCCCGGAACCAGGGCGCCGACGACGGATCCGGCCACGGCCACCCGCCCGTCCGCATCCACGGCGATAGCGTAGCCGCTGGCCTTTGAGGCCGCGCCCAGCGCCCGGCTGACGACCACATTGCCGGCCGAATCCAGCTTCATCAGGACGACGTCCGCCTGTCCCTTGATCGGCTGGGTCGAGGAGCCGGCGCTGACATCGGCCACGATCCACATCGAACCGTCCGGCCCGGCCGCGCTGGCCCGCACCGTCTCGACGCCGTCGGGCAGGCTGGAAACGCCGCTGCGCCCTTCGACCCAGAAGCTCTCGCCCGAACCCGCGACCGGATTGCCGTCGGGATCGAACTTCAGGACCTCGTGCCCGCCCTTGCCGCCGACGCCCTGAACCACCTGAATCGAATCGCGAGCCTCGGCGGGCGTGAAGCTGATCGTCTCCACCGAGGTTCCGCTGACCGTCAGGCCCCAGCGCGTGGGCCCGGCCGGCAAGGTGATGGTCTTGTCGCCCGCCTTCACCGTGCGCGGTTCCGCTTCGATCATCTGGCGATGGATGCGCGTCTGCACGCCCGCCGCCTCCAGCTTGCCGTTGATGTGCTGAAGCACGGCGTCCATCGTCCGCGGGGTCGCTCCCATCTCGGCCAGGTCGATGTCGACCGTCTGGCTGCCCGCCATCGTCTTCACCGTGACGCCGAAACGCACGTCGCCCTGGAAGGCGGCGACCTCGTCGGTCAGGGCGCCGTCATGGATCGGACCGGTCAGATACTTGGAATTATCTCGCGCCACGGCCGCGGTGGACTGGCTCTGGGTCGCGGAGACGCCCTGGACGACACGCACGCCGTCGAACTGGGCCGACGTCAGGAAATCCTTCACCTCGGCCATGCCTGAGGTGAAGCGGCGCGACAGCTGTTCTGATTCGAGCCGCCCGACCCCGCGCTCTCCCGCCCGCGTCGCCAGCGCCTCCAGCATGGTCAGACCCTGATAAAGGGCGAAGATCTTGCGATAGTCGCCCGATGAGGCGCCTTTGACGTCAAGGACGGCGTTGTCTTCATTGACCAGCTTTCGACCGCTCAGGGCCGAGCGCAGCAGGTCCGACTGAGTCGGCTTCTCCTTCTCCCCCAAGGACCAGGGCGCCGTCGGCTGGGTTTTGGGCTTGGGCGCGGGCGCAGTCGCCGGCAGGCCGCCGGAACCGGTTCCGACGCCGAAAAGACCGAGCAGATAGCTGTTGTTGATCGCCGCCACGCGCACCTCCGTCCGGCAGTGTCGCCCGCCACGGTAACGAACTGTTTAACAGTCGCCAGGAACCGCCGCACAGCGCCCTCGTTCTCCGCCTCGTCACAGCCGAGGTGAAACCATGTCACGCGTGCGCTGGATGTTGATGAGGCTGATGAGCCTCTACGGCCTTATCCCCCGACCGACCCGCCGTCGGCCGCCGCCCCTGTCGCTGGGACACGGCGCGCACCGGAGGCTGGGCTAGGGTCGCGATCAGCCCTTGAACAGCGACAGGATGATCTGCGGCGCCTGATTGGCGATCGACAGCGCCTGCGCGCCCAGCTGTTGCTGAACCTGCAGGGCCTGCAGGCGCGCGCTTTCGCGCGCCATGTCCGCATCGACCAGGTTGCCGACGCCGACCTCCAGCGAGTCCATCAGCTTGGTGACGAAGATCGTGTGCTTCTCGATCTGCTTCGACTGGGCGCCCAGTTCAGCCAGCCTGGCGCTGGCGTCGGTCAGGGCCGTCTCGACAGCCGTCAGAGCCGCTGTGGCGTTGGTTTCGTCCGTCAGATCGAGACCGGTCAACGACAGTCCGGCCAGGGTGAGGTCCTGACGATTCATCGAAATCGTTTCGGAGGCGTCAGCGTTGGCGAGGAAATCCAGCGCCGTCGTCGAGCTTCCATCGAGGATGTTCTCGCCGTCGAACGAGGCGTTGGCCGCGAACGACCCCAGCGACGTCAGCAGAGCCTGGAACTCGTCGTCATAGGCCTTGCGCGTCGCGACGGAGGCCGACGGGTCCGCCGCCGCCGTGGCCTTCTGGCGCAGTTCCACCAGGATGTCGGAAATCTGCTGCCCGGCCGCCAGGGCGACATCCGCCAGGGAGGTGGCGCGATTGAGGCTGGTCTTGACCGATTCGAGCGCGCTCATGTCGGCGCGCTGGTTCTGGGCGATGGCCCAGGTCGCGGCGTTGTCCTTGGCGCCCTGCACCTTCAGGCCCGTGTTCACCCGGCTCTGGGTGGCGGCGAGCTTGGAATTGGTGCTGTTCAGGTTCTGAAGCGCGATCAGCGCCGACGCATTGGTGATTACGCTGTTGGTCATGGCTTTCTCGCCTCAGATCCGATTCTGGCGAGTAGTAATGACGCTGATTCCTGAGCGTATGGTTAACGCGTCCGCAACGCCTGTTAACGCCGCCCGGCGTCGCCGAGGAGCGTCGGGCCGTGAACGCCGCGCGTCTCAGGCCTCGGTCTTGATGATCTTCCCGACGTCATAGGCCGGGCTCTGGCGCAATTTCAGCACCTCTTCACGTGGGAACTGGCGGATCACCTCGCCCGTCACGCGATCCAGCGTCTTGTAGACATAGCCGGTCGACTCCCGCTCGATCGTCAACCGGTACCGCCCCGCCTCCTCGGTGGCGTCCGGCGCGCCCTGAACGACGGACTGCGCCTCGATCACGGCGCCCTGCGGCTCGCGATCCAGGTAGGTTACGCTGGGAACGCCTGCGACATTGTCAGCCATATCCTTCCGCGCGGACCTGCCGCGCCTCCCGTCTCAAACGATGCGAGAAAGGGGGCGAGCCACAGGCCCGCCCCTTCCCTAACCGCGTCGGATTAGCGGAACAGGCCCAGCAGGATCGAGCTGGACTGGTTCGCGATCGACAGCGCCTGCACGCCCAGCTGCTGCTTGGTCTGCAGAGCCGTCAGGCGGGCGCTTTCCTTGGCCAGGTCGGCGTCGACCAGGTTGCCCACGCCGACTTCCAGGGCGTCTTGCAGCTTGCCGACGAAGACATTCTGACGCTCCAGCGACTTGGACTGGGTGCCCAGGGTCGCCAGGTTGCCGGTGAAGGTTTCGATGGCCGTCTGAATGTCGTCGGCGGTGGCGTAGGTGCCGGCCGTGACGCCCGAGGTGACGGCGGCCGCGAAGCCCACGTCATAGGTCGACGTGGATTCCAGACCCGTGCGCACGGTCGTGACCGCGCCGGCCGAGAACAGGTTGATGCCGTCGAACGACGCGCCCTCGATGGCCGAGTCGATTTCGCCGACCAGAGCGTCGTAGTCAGCCTGATAGGCCGTCTCGGCGGCGCTGCCGGTTTCGACGGTTTCCAGGGCGACGGCGATGTTCTTCAGTTCCTTGAAGGCTTCGACGACAGTGTCGCCGGCCGCCAGGGCGACATCCACCAGCGACTGGCCGCGCGCGACGGAGTTCTTGACCGCGTCCAGCGAGGCGATGTCAGCGCGTTGGTTGGTGGCGATGGCGAAGATCGCGCCGTTGTCCTTGGCGGTGGAGATCTTGAAGCCAGTGTTCACGCGGTTTTGCGTGACGGTGAGGTCACGGTTGGTCGCGTTCAGGTTTTGCAGGGCGATGAGAGCCCCAGCATTCGTGTTGATGCTGTTAGCCATTTTGGCTGTCCTTTGTCTTCGACGATGTCCGACGCCATTTTGGCTGCCGGGAGCTTTCTGCTCGGGTGTTCCTGTCGCAAGGCGCGGGCCAGCCGGGTTGAAGCTCGAAATTGGTCTATCTGTTTGTTTTTTCAGGAATGTATTTTCGGCAGATACTCTCATCGGCCCGGCAAAATCTGCCGACCGCCTCCTGACCCGGCGTTTTTTGCCTAGTCGCCCGGCAGTATCGTTCCGGCTGCGTCATGACGGTCGGCCCAGGCGTCGATCAGAACGCGCTCGGCCTCCAGCGTCTCGACAGCGAGACGCCGAGCGGCGTCGCAACGGACCAGCTCTGCGCCGCGCCGCACATAGGCCGCCTCCAGGTCCGCCGCCGTAGGTCGTTCAGGCAGCACGGCCAGTTCGCAGGGCAGCGTCGCCGTCTCAGCCAGGATCAACCGGGGCGGCGCAACCGGCGACGGCGGGCGAGAGACGGCACAGCTCGCGATCATGCCCGCGCAACCGCTCAGCGCGAGCAGGGTCCAGAGGCGTTTCGGCGTCATCGGCGATCCTCGCTTTGGTTTCAGCCGCAACGGTCGCTTCCGTCACAGCCAGGGTGTTGCGGTGAAAAGCGTCGAGACTCTCGATCTGGCGGCCGCGCGCGGCGGCCTCCAGACGGCGTGCGGCCGCTTGGGATCGGGCTTGCTCCAGGCGCTGTTCAGTCGCCTCCAGCCGACGCGCCTGCAGACGCAGCAGGTCCCAGCGAAGGCCGAGACCTCCGCCCAGAGCCGATAGCAAGGCCGCGACCGCCAACGCCGCCGCCAGCCAGCCCAGCGGCGTCAGGGCGCGAAACAGGCGCCCGCTCATGGATAGGCCCTCCGGTCCAGTTCGAAGTGCGGCCCATCGCGCAGCCGCGGCCAGTCTCCGCCCCAGATCAGGGGCGTGCCGGCGGCGGCGGCCTTGAACGCTTCGGCGATGCGCGGATACAGCGGCCAGTCCCAGCGGACCTGACCATCGACCCAGGCCGCCACATCCACCGCATGACCGGTCAGATGACGCGAGTTCAGCGTCCGGCTGGCCCCGGCCCGCACCAGCTCCGCCTGGCGCGCGGACGTCCGCAGCCCCTCCGTGACCATGAAGTCCACCGACGTCCGGCCGATCGCCGCCTCGACGACGGCGACCAGATCGGGATGGACGCCTCTGAGCCGCTCTCGCGACCGTTGCGACAGGTGGAAGGTCATGGCCTGCCCCCCGCACGCAACCGCGCCAGATTGACGATCTGCTGTGCGCTGGGCGCCACCAGATAGAGCAGCAGCATCAGGGCGATCAGTCCCATCAGCCCTTCGGCGATGCGCGGCAGATCTGCGGCCGTCGCCCGCGTCACCGCCAGCCGCAACAGCTGCCACAGCGCCAGACTGGCGGCATAGACATAGAGGCGTCGCCACAGCCAGCGGCCCTCGGCCAATTCCACGGCAGGGGGTTCAAGAAGAACGCCGCCCGGCTCGTCCCTGTGATCAGGCGTCATCGTTCATCCTCCGGATCATGAGGCGCGGCCGAGCTTCGCCAGTCGCTGCCCAGGTGGTCGAAACAGTCGTCGGCCGAGAGGCGCTCGGGCGCGGCCCAGACCTCCTCGTCCAGAAGCGGCTCCAATTCGCCGAGCGACAAAGGCTCCTCGGCGTCGATGATGCGGTGCAGACGTCGGATCATGGCGCTCACCCGATCGCCGTCAGCCAGACCACGCCGGCCGCGCCCTGCCCGCCGGCGCCCGCCGCCGTCACGCCTGCGCCTCCGCCGCCTCCGCCGCCGCCATGAAGGCCGCCGGCTCCCCCCGCATGGCCGGCGCCTGAAGCCTGGGCGCCGCCGCCCGAGCCGCCCCCTCCGGCCCAGTGCAGGTCCGGCCATGGCGCCGCCTGTCCCGCCGCGCCGGCCGTCGCGCCGCCTGCGCCGCCCGCCGCTCTCAACAGCAGCATCGCGCCAGCGCCGCCTGCCCCTCCGGGCTGGGCCGCATTGGCTGCGCTGAGGCCGCCGCCCGCGCCGCCACCGCCGGCGCCGTCGGGACGCGCCGCCGCCTGCCCGGCCCCGCCGGCCGCCGAGACGGAAGAAGCTCCGCCCCCGTTGGAGGCCGGCGCGCCGCCGCCGCCCGCGCCGCCGGTCCCCGACGCCGCAGAACCGCCCGCGCCGCCGCGACCGCCTTCGCCTGTCAGCAGAGTCTGGGCGCCGGTCTTCACCAGGCTCGCGCCGCCCGCCGCGCCCCCGGCGCCGGAGCCGACGCCCCCGGCTCCGCCCGCTCCGACCGTGATCGTCAGCGCGCCCGACAGATTCACAGCCGGCCACAAGGCGGTCATGACGCCGCCCGCGCCGCCGCCTCCGCCGCCATGCCGGACGGCGCCGGACGCTCCCGCCAGACCGGCCCCGCCTCCGCCGCCTCCGCCCACGCAAACGACCTCGATCCAGCGCGCCCAGTTCGGCGGGGTCCAGCTTCCAGAGGTCATCAGCACCGTCGTCTCGCGGCGCGTCGCGCCCTGGCCGAACCAGGCGCGGCCCGTGCTGCGGTCGATCCGCAGCGCCTCATGCCAGGCGCCGCCGTCGGGACTGACATTCAGCCGCAGGTCGTCATCGCCGACCAACCCCAGCTCTGCCCGGCCGCCCCAGCCGCTCTGGAACAACAGAGACAGGACGTCGCCCGCCGTCTGCTTGTTGAAGGTGAAGCGCAGATCGCCGTCGCCGCCGCTCTCGCTCTCCAGCGCGGTCCACAACGCCTTGTTGGCCCGCACGGCGACGACGTTCGTCGCGTCCGCCGTGGTGTTCACGCCCAGGCGGGTGATCTGCTGGATCTCTTCGGGCAGGCCGAAGGACAGGGGCGTCCAGACGCCTGCGCGCCGGACCAGAATCTCCTCGCTGTCCAGCACCACGACCAGCTGGCCGTCCGGCGCAGGGACCGGCAGCCAGCCGCCCCGTTCATGCCGCATCAGGCTGCCCGCCGGGTGCGCCGCCCACGCATCGCCCGTCGCGTCTTCCGGCAGGATATAGAGCGCCCCCTCGGCCGGATCAGTGGGCTGATCGCTGACCGTGCGGCTGGCCACGGCGGTCTGGATCAGGGCGTCCAGACGGGTCAGGGCCTCGTTCAGGGTCACGTGTTTCTGCAGCTGTCCGGCCGCCAGATAAGGCAGGCCCAGCCGCGCGCTGGCGTCATCGCTCATGGCGGTCTCCAAAGGTTGAGACCGCAGTCTGGTCAGGCGACGGGCCTCGGCGCGCCGATCCGCGCGAGTTCACGCCAAAGCCGGGAATTTTCAGGGATTGGCTGCATCAGGCGCGCTATCGCCCTGCGCCGCGCCCGCGCATTTGGACGCACGAAGCCGTGCTCGACAGGTCCGGCGCCGACGCGCTAACCGACGCTTCCCCACGCGTTCACCGAAGGTCGCTGCATGACCCTGACCCAGGCCCTGATGCGACTGGCCGCCCTGGCCCTTCTGGCGCCGCCCGGCCTGGTCGCCGTCTCGGCGCTCAGCCGTATCGGCCACCGCCTGCCCGACCTGCTGACCCAGTTCACCGCGCCGGCCCTGATCACGACCGTCGTGCTGTGCGGCCTCTTCCTGCTGTGTCGCCTGTGGGGCATGGCGGCCCTGGGCGCAGGCGTGGCGGGGCTGCTGCTTCTGGCCGTCTGGCCGCAATGGACGCCTGAGAAAGGCCGCCCCGCTGGGTCGAATACTCTGACCGTCTACTCCGCCAACCTGTGGGCGCGGAACGAGGACGTGGCGGCCATCACCCGCTCCATCGAACAGGCCGACGCCGACGTGGTCATGCTGATCGAGCTGGGCGACGCCCCGGCCGCGCAACTGGACACGATCCTGACCGCCTATCCGCACCGGGTCAGCACGCCGCGCAAGGACAGGCCCAGCGGCGCCGCGCGCTCGGTGATCGCCTCGCGTCTGCCGCTGCGCCGTGTGCGCGATGCCGATGGTCAGGGCCTGGCCGCCCTGGTCGCCCGGGCCGAGACGCCGCTGGGGCCGGTCAGCCTGATCGCCGTCCACATGACGCGGCCCTGGCCCTTCCAGCACCCCTACGGCCAGATCAGTCAGGCGCAACGGCTGGCCGGACTGCGCGCCGGGCTGGAGGGGCCGGTCGTCGTGGCGGGCGACTTCAACAGCGTCTCCAGCGGCCGCATCGGTCGTCAGATCAAGGCTGAGACGGGCCTGATCCCCGCCCCCGCCTGGCCCGGCACTTGGCCCTCGGCCCTGCCCGCCTTCCTCGGCATCACCATCGACCACGTCTGGCGCTCGCCTGATCTGGCCCTGGTCGAGCGGCGGCTGGGCCAGAAGACCGGTTCGGACCACCGCCCGGTGATTGTGCGCCTCAGCCGAGCCGAGCCATAAGGGCCTCCAGCCGCGCCTCGTGCCCGTGGTCGGGGAAGTCGTCGGCGATCCAGCTCTCCTCAAAGGCCTTCAGCAGCCGCCCCGTCTCCGGCCCTGGTTGAAGACCCAGTCGCGCCAGATCCTTGCCTCCGACCGGCAGCTTCGGCGGCGACCAGTTCGCCGCCAGCGTCAGCAGGCGTTGCACCGTCACGGCGTCCGCGCCCGCCGCCCATACGCGATAAAGACGATCCTCGACCGCCTGACGCCCCGTGCGCCAGACGGCGGCGCGCGCCTCGGCCTCGCTCATCGCCGGATCAATCTGTTCGCCGACGGCCTCGACCAGCCGGTCCCTCTGAACGTTCGACAGCCGCAGCTTCAGCGCCGCCGCGCGCACCGCCTCCGCGTCATCCGGCAACAGCGCCGACAGACGCAGCACCGGGTCCGTGCTGACCCCGACCATCGCCTCGAACAGCGTCAGGCTTTTCGGCTGCGGCATAACCCGCCCCAATACCCCTGCCTGATCCATCAGCCGCACCGCCGCGCGCGGATCGGGCGCGGCCAGCAGCTTGAGCAACTCCTTCGACACTCGCTCGGCCGACAGCCGTTCGACCCCTTCGGCCAGAGCGGCGCAGGCTTCGACCGCCGCCGCATCCGGCGCCCCGCGCCCGTACCAGGCGAAGAAGCGATAGAAGCGCAGGATGCGCAGATAGTCCTCGCGGATGCGCTGTTCCGGCTCGCCGACGAAGACGATCCGTCCGGCCAGTGCGTCCTCATACCCCGCGCCTGTCGGGTCGAGGATCAGCCCCTCCGCATCCGCATAAAGCGCGTTCAGGCGGAAATCCCGCCGCGCCGCATCCTCGGCCCAGTTGTCGGTGAAGGCGACCGTGGCGCGTCGTCCGTCGGTCGAGACGTCCCGGCGCAGGGTGGTGATCTCGAACGGATGGCGCTCCGATATGGCCGTCACCGTGCCGTGCTCCATGCCGGTCGGCACGCTCTTCAGGCCCGCCGCCTTCAGCGCCCGGACCACCGCCTCGGGCGTCAGGACGGTGGCGATGTCCACATCGTCGATCGGGGCGCCCAGCACGGCGTTGCGCACGCATCCGCCGACGAAACGGGCGCAGTCCGTCCCGCCCGCCGCCGCCAGCGCCGCCATCACCGCCTGCGTCGCGCTGGCCGTCAGCCAGTCCTGCCCTGAAAGGACGCGGCTCATTCCACGCGCTCGGTCGCGTCAGCCTCAGCGGCCTGATGCGGCGCGGGCTCCTCGCCATAGAGCCGGTTGAACAGCCCCTTCAGAATGCCCGCCGTCACGCCCCAGATGTAGCGCTCGCGATAGGGCATGGCCCAGAACCAGCGGCGCGGCCCGTTCTCCTGATCGTAATAGTCGCGGCGATGGTTCACCGGGTCCATCAGAAAGTCCCACGGCGCCTCGAACACCTCGGCCACCTCGGCGGGCGACGGGGTGACGTCCGGCGGCGCCGTCAGCCAGCCCACCACCGGCGTCACCAGAAACCCAGTGCCCGTCTCATAGGGATCGCCCAGCCCCAGCGGCTCGACCACGGCGGGATCCAGCGCGATCTCCTCCCACGCCTCGCGCAGGGCGGCGTCCAGCGCCGTCTCGCCCGGATCGAGCCGTCCGCCCGCAAAGGCGATCTGCCCCGTATGGCTGGCCAGACTGTCGGATCGGCGGGTCAGCAGGACGCTGGGGCCGTCTTCGCGCGCGATGATGGGGATCAGCACCGCCGCCGGTCTCAGCTTGACCTTCGGACGGCTGAAATCAGGGTTCAGGTCATAGTCGGACCGCACCGCCGCCCGCTCGGGCGACCACGCCGACATCGGGTCCAATCGCTGTTGCAGCCGGGCCTTCAGCCCGACACAGGTCAAAGCCCCGCCCCTTCCGGCCCCAGCGGAAACGCCACGCCGCCCGACCGCACGGCCAGTCGGCCGTCTTCCGCCTGCGCCCGTTCGACCAGTTCATAGAAGACCGGCCGGGCGATCCGCGCCCACAGATCGCCGCGCACACGGACGCGCGGCGCCGGCTCGCCCGTCGTCGCGTCCGTCTCGACAATGATGGCGTGTTCGGGACCGGCGACAGCCTCGTCGCCCTGATCCGTGGTGAAGACCAGCGCCGCGCCCTCGTCGCGCACGGCCACGGCGCGGAACGGCAAGTCCTCGACCGCGATCTTCAGCTTCTCGACCGGCGTGACCAGATGATAGCCGTCCGGGTCTTTCCTCAGCACCGTCGAGAACAGCCGCACAAGCTCAGCCCGTCCGATAGGCGAGCCTTCATGCATCCACACCCCGTCGGCGCGGATCAGGATGTCGATCTCGCCGCAATGTTCAGGATGCCACAGATGCACGGGCGGCAGTCCCCGCCCCGGCACCTGACGCGCAGCCTCGGCCACGCTAGTCAGGCCAGAGCCGGACGATGTCGGTGGGTTCGTCATGTCTGAACTATGGGACGCGTCGCCCCGCAAAGGAAGGCCGCGCCCGGCTCAGGCGTCGGGCCGAACGGCTCCGACCGGCGCCGTCTCGGTGAAGGGCAGCCACATGACCCGGCGCTGATCCACCGGCCCCGGCAGCACGGCGTCCGGTGCAGGCTTAAACCCGAAGCGCGAGAAATAGGGCGGATCGCCGACCAGCAGGATGCCGTCCAGCCCCAGCCTCTTCGCCTCTTCGATGCAGACGCGCACCAGTTCACCGCCCAGTCCGGTGCTCCGGCTGGCCTTGTCCACGGCGATGGGGCCCAGAAAAACTGAACGCGCTTCGCCCGCCATGATGGACCACAGTCGCACCGAGCCGATCAGGCGTCCGCCTTCATACAGACAGAACCCGGTCGTCAGCGGCGCGCGCTCGCGCAGCCGCTCGGCCGTCTTGGCGAAACGGCCGGGGCCGAAGGCGGCGATGACCAGGGCGTCGACGGCGGCCGCATCAGTTGTCGTCTCACGCGTGATCGCCCCCGCGAACTGCGGGTCGTCAGGCGGGGCGGAGGCGGACGCGGCGTTCATGCGCGGCCCCTAGTCCCCCGCGCCCCCCGAATCAATCGCGATCTTCGGCGAAATGGCGCGAAATCAGCCCAGCCTGGAGAAGTCCGGCGCGCGCTTCTGGCTGAAGGCCATGAAGGCCTCCATCGCCTCGGGGCTGCGCATCTGCGAACCGAAGGCCTGCGCCTCGCGCTGCATCACCGCCCACAGCAGCTCAGCGTCGCGCATCAGGGCCTTGGTCTTGCGGATCGAGTTGGGCGCGCGCGCCGCCAGCTTGCCCGCCAGTTCCGCCGCCGTCGCATCAACCTGATCAGCGGAAACAGCACGGTTGGCCAGACCCCAGGCCAGAGCCGTCTTGCCGTCGATCGCCTCGCCCAGGGCGAACAGTTCAAAGGCGCGCTGGTGGCCGATAGTGGCTCCCAGCAACAGCGAAGACGCAGCCTCCGGCGCCAGGGCCAGATTGACGAAGGGCACGGACAGCAGGGCGTCTTCGGCCACCACCACCATGTCGCAATGCAGCAGCAGCGTCAGGCCGATGCCCACCGCCCGGCCGCGCACCGCCGCCACGGCGGGCTTGTCCAGATCGGCCAGCGCCTTCAGGAAGCGGAACACCCCCATCTCGACCAGATCGCCCTCGGTCTGGCCGATGGCGATGAAGTCGGCGATGTCATTGCCCGCCGAGAAGGAATCCCCCTCGCTGCGGAACAGGATGACGCGCACGGCGTCATCGGCCCTCGCCTTCTCCGTCGCATCGGCCAGAGCCGTATACATGGCCTGGGTGATGGCGTTCTTCTTGTCCGCACGGTCGAAGACGACCGTCAGGACGCCGCCGTCCAACTGGGTCCGAATATGTTCGCTCATTGGCCTGTCTCCGAAAGGCTCCACCAATCCACGCCATCCCCGTCCCGCACGCGGCGGACTCGTCCCTGGCGTTCGAGATAGTTGAGGTGCGCCAGCGCCTCGCCGGTCGCCATGCCCAATACGGCGTCGCCGACCGGCCGGGCGAACAAAGCGCCGAACACGTCCACGGCGCGACACGGCGTCCGCAGCGTCTTCTCCAACCGCTTCAGCGCCACCTCATGCCCGCGCATCAACGCCTCCAGCCGCAAGGTCACGCCGTAGAACGGCTCCCCATGCGAAGGCAGCACCAGCAGATCGCCCGGCAGCCTGTCCTTCAGCGCCGCCAGCGAGCGCAGCCAGTCGCCCAGCGGGTCGGCCTGCGGCTCCGTCGGCCAGATCGAGATATTTGAGGAAATGCGCGGCAGAATCTGATCGCCCGCGATGAAGACGCCGTCCGTCTCGCGCCACAGGCAGACATGCTCCGGACTGTGCCCTTCGCCGATCACGACCCGCCATTCATCACCGCCGATGCTCAGGATCTCGCCGTCCTGCACCCGGCGGTAATCACGCGGAAAATCCTGAACCATGCGGCCGAACCCGCCATAGCCGTCCCGCCAGCGCGCCACCTGTTCGTCCGACCATCCCGCCGCCCGATAGAAGGCTTCAGCGCTCGCCGGAGGCCCCAACGCCTCGTCGCCGATCAGCAGTCGCGCGGTCACATACTCCGTCCGCGACATCAGCAGCGGCGCATCGAACTGTTCGCACAGCCAGCCGGCAAGGCCGATATGATCCGGGTGCATATGAGTGCAGATGACGCGGGTGACGGGGCGGCCGCCCAGGACGCCGGTCAGCGTCCTGCTCCAGCCTTCGCGCGACGCATCCGTGGCCAGACCGGCGTCGACAATGGCCCAGCCGTCTCCATCCTCGATGGCGTAGAGATTGATGTGGTTCAGGGCCATGGGCAGCGGCAGGCGCAACCACAGCACGCCGGGCGCGACACGCGTCGCCTCGCCGGGCGCCGGCGCGGCTTCAAAGGGATAATTCAGCCCGCGCTCCGTCCGGGAACTTGTCAGGGTGTCGCCGTCAGCCAAGTCCGTCTCCAATTGCAACCGTCCTTTTAGAGAGGCTTTTCGATGGCGTCCATTCTTGACCGGGCTTGAACTGGCGGTCAGGGATAAACTCTCTGTTCAATTGGAGCGTCCCCGTGTCTCGCAATGCCCGCACCTTCGTCGCCCTGAGCGCGGCGGTCCTCATCTCCGGCCTCGCGGCCCCCTCGTTCGCCCAGCAAACTCCCCAAGACCCCGACGGTCCGCAGGTGACCGAAGCCGCCGGAGGGCGCGTCTCACGTGGACGGACGCGACCGAATCGCGCGCCTCAGCCTCCCAGCGCCGAGGAAATCCAGGCCGGGGCCCAGGGCGTGCTGACCGCGACAAACACCAACTGCCAGATCACCGAGTCCAAACTGCTGGGCCAGTCGACCAACAAGGAGTCGCTGTATGAGGTCGCCTGCGCCGCAGGTCCTGGCTACCTGCTGCTGACCTCGACCCCGCCTCAAGCGACGGACTGCATGGTGCTGGCCTATTCGGCCGAACAGGCCCGTGCACGTGATCCGGAAGCCGACGTGGGCTCGCAATGCAGCTTGCCGGCCAACGATAACGCCATGGCCGTCATCACCGCCTTCGCCAAGGAAGCGGGCCTGGCCTGCACCGTCGACGAAGGCTCCATCATCGGCGCCAAGCCCGGCGGCGCCGTCGTCTATGAAGTCGGTTGCGCCGGCGTCGAAGGCGCCCAGATCAACAAGGCCGCCTCAGGCTGGGAAGTCTCCTCCTGCATGGAGCTGGTCTCGGCCAACGCCACGTGCCGCTTCACCACGCCGGCCGAGCAGGTCGCCACGCTGAAGGGCTGGCTGGCCGGCTCCGAAGCCGCCGCCTGCGACGTCAGCCAGGCGCGCTACATGGGCAAGAACGCCAACGGCTCCTTCTATGAAGCCGCTTGCAACGGCGCTGACGGCGTCATCGTTCGCTTCGACACGGCCAAGGCCGTGCAGCAGGTCTACCCCTGCGCCACCGCTCAGCAAGTCGGCGGCGGCTGCAAGCTGACGACCACGGCTCCGGCCGCTGCGCCGAACAGCTGACTCTGATTTCAGCCTGAAGTTTCAGACGCCGCCGGAGCAATCCGGCGGCGTCTTTGTTTTGTCCGCCCCTCTTCCCGAATGAAGCGGCTCACCTTAGCCTTGCGTCCCATGCGCATCGCCACCTGGAACGTGAACTCGGTCAACGCCCGCCTGCCCACGGTGCTGGAGTGGATTCAGGCCGCCAATCCCGACGTCGCCTGCTTCCAGGAGATCAAATGCGTGGACGAGAAGTTCCCGCGCGAAGCCTTCGAAGACCTGGGCTACAACGTCGAGACTCACGGCCAGAAGAGCTACAACGGCGTCGCCCTTCTGTCGAAATACCCGCTGTCGGATGTGCGGCGCGGCCTGCCCGGCGACGAGACGGACGAACAGGCCCGCTATCTGGAAGCCCTGATCGAAGCGCCCCGCCCGATCCGCGTCGCCTCCATCTACCTGCCCAATGGCAATCCACTGGGAACCGAGAAGTTCGCCTACAAGCTGGCCTGGTTCCAACGCCTTCAGAACCACGCGCGCGAACTGTTGGCGCTGGAGGAACCGCTGGCCCTGTGCGGCGACTACAACGTCATCCCCGAGGCCGAAGACGCCAAGAACCCCGCCGCCTGGGCCGAGGACGCCCTGTTCCAACCGGAAAGCCGCGAAGCCTTCCGCGCGCTGAAATGGCTGGGCCTGGCCGATTCCCACGAACTGGGCCGCGAACCGGCCGGAACCTTCACCTTCTGGGACTATCAGGCGGGCGCCTGGCAGAGGAACCACGGCATCCGCATCGACTTCGCCATGCTGTCGCCCCAGGCCGCCGACCGCTTCCGCGCCATCGAGACGCACCGCGACGCGCGCGACATGGAAAAGCCCAGCGATCACGTCCCCGTCGTGGTCGATCTGGATCTGGAGGCCTGATCCATGGGCGACACGTTCAGGGCCATTCTGCTGATCGCCCTGATCGCCGCCTTCCTGACCACCGGCGTCCTGCTGTTTTCCTGGTGGATGGAGTCCGAACGGCGACTGCGACGGGCGATGAAGAAGGCGCTGGGTGCCCCGGCCGACACCGTGGCCCTGTCAGCCCACGAAGGCCGCGCCGCCGGACTAGACCTCGACGGCGGGCAGTTGGTCGTCCTGTGGAACCGGGGCGCCATGGGGCTGGTCTACGCCTTTGAAGAGGTGCTGGGCGCCGAGATCATCGTCGACGGCCATGTCGTCGCCCGCGTCCTGCGCGGCCAGATGCGCAAGGAGATCGACCTGGACGCGCCCGACGCCGAACTGGTCGTGCTGCGGCTGATCTTCAGCGATCCCCACAACGCCGAGTTCGAACTGGCCCTGTGGAACGGTTCTCGCACCGCCCCCGCCTCCGAGGCCGAAAAGACCAGCGGCGCCCGCTCTCCGGGCGAGGGCCTGCGGCTGGGGCGCCGCTGGTTGTCGCACGTCGAAGCCCTGATGCAACGCTGATCGCCCTTCACGGCTTGAGTCCGGGCGGCTAGAACCCCTCGTCTCTCTTTTTGCTTCTTTCTTCAGGAGCCCCCGTGGCCCGCCTCTTCGACGCCTACATCATCGCCAACTGGACCGCCGCCGAGGGCAAGAAGCTGGGCGAACAGACCCTGTGGATCGGCGTCGCCAAGCGCGACGTGCGCTTCCGCCTGTATGCCGAGACGCATAACGTCGCCACGCGCGCCGAGGGCGAGAAGCTGATCGCCGACCTGCTGGCCGAACACCGCAAGCGCGGCGACCGCGTGCTGGTGGGCTTCGACTTCGACTTCGGCTTCCCGGCCGGGACCGCCGCGCGACTGAAGCTGGACGGCCGCCCGTGGGACGCCATGGGCAAGTTCCTGGCCGCCAACATCGTCGACAAGGCCGACAACTCGAACAACCGCTATCAGGTCGCGGCCAAGATGAACCGCCTGATGACGGACGAGCCCTGGCCCTTCTGGGGCGCGCCCGCCAGCCAGGCCCAGCGCTGGCTGACCACGACCAAGCCGCCCGAAGGCGCCGGCGCCGACATCCCCGAGTTCCGCGCCACGGAACTGGCCGCGCGCAAGGACAAGCTGCCGCCCAAGAGCGTCTGGCAGATGCACGGCGCCGGCGCGATCGGCGGCCTGACCCTGGTCGGCGTTCCCATGCTGCGCCGCCTGCTGGACACTCTGGGCGCCTCGGCCGCCGTCTGGCCCTTCGGCACAGGCTGGCGCGAACTGACCGAGGCCGACATCGAGCCTCTGTCGGCCGTCGTCGTCGAAGTCTGGCCCGCCCTCTATGAAGCCAGGCGCGGCGTGAACGCCGAGGGCGTCAAGGAATACAAGACCCAGGCCCAGGTCCGCGCCGCCGCCGAAGCCTTCGCCCGCATGGACGATGCGGGCGACCTGCAGAAGGCCTTTGCACCGCCTGCCGGCGCGGACGAAGCCCTGATCGCCCAGGTCGAAAGCGAAGAAGGCTGGATCCTGGGGGTCTGAGTCCTCCTTCTTCCCTTGTGGGAGAAGGAAGAGGTCAGCCGATCAGAACTCTTGCCGCCGCCCGCGCTTCATCGGTGATCTCGGCGCCGGACAACATCCGCGCGATCTCTTCCTGACGCGGGCCTTCCTCCAGCACGTCGATGGAGGTCCGCGTATGGCCCTCGACGTCAGCCTTGCGGACCTTCCAGTGGGCGTGGCCGCGCGCCGCGACCTGCGGGCTGTGCGTCACGACAAGCACCTGCGCCCCGCGCGACAGGCGTTGCAGGCGTCCGCCTACGGCCTCGGCCACGGCGCCGCCGACGCCCTGGTCCACCTCGTCGAAGATCATGACCGGCTGGCGCTGGTCCTCGCGGCTGGCCAGAGCCGCCTTCATCGCCAGAGCGAAGCGCGCCAGTTCCCCGCCCGAGGCCACCGTATCCAGCGGGCCGAAGGCGGTCCCCGCGTTGGTCGCCACCTCGAACCGCACCGTCTCGACGCCCAGCGGGCCGCGACGCCCCTCGATCAGCTCCAGCGTCACCCGGAAGCGGGCGCGCTCCAGCTTCAACGGGCCGAGTTCGTCCATGACGGCGGCGACCAGCCGGTCCCCCGCCGCCTCGCGCGCTGAGGTCAGCAGCAGGGCCGCCACATCATAGGCCTCTATCGCGGCGGCGACGTCGCGTCGGGCCTTGGTCAGAGCCTCTTCCCCGTCCTCGATCAGACGCAGTTGTTCACGCAGGCGCATCCGGAGCGCCGGCAGAGCCTCAACCGGGGTGTTCAACTTGCGAGCGGCGGCGCGCAGGGCGAACAGCCGCTCCTCCGCCTTGTCCAGACGGCCCGGCTCAAAGTCGAAGGCGTCGGCGGCGGCGTCGACGCAGGCCACGGCCTCGGTCGCCTCGACCAGGGCGCGGTCGACCGCTTCAGCAGCCAGACCCAGTTTGGCGATGATGGGGTTTTCCCCCTCGGCGCCCGCCTGCACGGCCCGTTGGCGCGCATGCTCCACCGCGCGCAGGGCTGAGGCCAGTCGCTGGCTCAGTTTGTCGCCGCCCAACAGGTTGCGGGCGTCCGCCAGATCGGCCACCGCCTTTTCCGCCGCGCCCAGAATGGCGCGCTCGCCCGCCAGTTCCGTCTCTTCATCGGGCTTGGGATCCAGGGCGTCGAGATCGGCCAGATTCAGCGCGATCTCCTCAGCCTTGGCCGCAGCCTCGGCGGCGGAAGCCTCCAGTTCATCCAGACAGGCCTGCGCCGCCTTCAGACGCTCGGCCGCCCCGGCCACGCCCGACAGTTGCGGCTGCAGCCCGCCATAGTTGTCCAGCAGGGTGCGGTGCGTCTTCCAGTCCAGCAGGCCGACGGTTTCATGCTGGCCGTGCACCTCGACCAGCAGGGCGCCGATCTCGCGCAGGGCCGCCACCCCGGCCGGCTGATCGTTGACATAGGCGCGGCTGCGGCCGTCGGCCGACACCACGCGGCGCAGGATCAGTTCCTCGCCCGGCGCCGCCTCGAAGCCCCGCTCGGACAGCAGGGCGATCAGCGCTTCGTCATCCGGGGCGGTGAAGACGGCCGTGGCGGACGCCTGCTTGGCGCCGTTGCGCACCAGTCCGGCGTCGGAGCGCGCGCCTAGCGCCAGGCCCAGGGCGTCCAGAATGATGGACTTGCCCGCCCCCGTCTCGCCGGTCAGCACGGTCAGGCCCGCCTCGACCTCTAGGTCCAGGGCGTCGACAAGCACGATGTCGCGGATCGAGAGCGTGGTCAGCATGGGCGATCTGATTCGAGGTTTCGCCGCATCCTAGCCGGAAACAGAACAGGAACGCAGCGCCTTAATCACGCCCCGCGCTCCTTTCTGCGACCGGATCAGGCGCCGCCGGGGATCAGGCGTTGCAGCCAGGATTCGCGCTTGCCTTCGGGCTTGACGTCGAGGCTCTGGCCCCGCTCGTTCAGCAGGGCGTAGGCCTCCGCGTACCAGGGGCTGCCCGGAAAGTTGTGGCCCAGGACGGCGGCGTTGCGGGTCGCCTCCTCGGTCAGGCCCAAGCTCAGATTGACCTCGACCAGGCGATACAGGGCCTCGGGCGTGTGCGACGTACGCTGGAAATCGGGGTTGTTGATGACCGTCTTGTAGCGGTTCAGAGCGCCCAGGGGCTGGTTGGCCCGCTGATAATAGCGGCCGACGGTCATTTCCTTGCCGGCCAGCTGGTCGTTGACCATGTCGATCTTGACCCGCGCGTCGGTGGCGTAGGTCGAACCTGGATAACGGCGCACCACGTCGCGCAGCCCCGCCAGCGCCGCCTCGGCATAGCCTTGGTCCCGGCCCACATCGACGATCTGCTCGAAGTTGCAGACGGCCTTCATGTAGAAGGCGTAGCTGGCTGACGGATTGCCAGGGAACAGGGCGATGAAGCGGTCAGCCGCCGCGATCGCGTCCTGATAGTTGTTGTTCTGATAATAGGCGTAAACCTGCATCAGGATCGCCCGACGCGCCCACTCCGAATAGGGGTGCTGGCGTTCGACTTCCTGGAAGTAGTCGACGGCGTCCATCCAGCGCTTGGACTGCAGGCGCTGATAGCCGGTGTTGTAGAGAGCCTCGACCGGACGCTCCTCATAGGCCAGCTTCTGGCGCGGCTTGTTGCCGGCGCAGGCAGAGAGCGACAGGGCCGCGACGGCGACCGTCAACAGGGTCAGGCCGGTACGAGACTTCGAAGCGAGCAAGGGCGACCTCATCAAGATGCCTTCGGGACGCGGACACGCGACACGCGCCCTCGTTAGCAGGATGCGTCCTCTATAACAGCGCCCGCGCCCAAGCCAATCGGCTGAAATCGAAGATACGACCGGAACACGGCTGGACGCCGCCCCGTTCGCCGCCTAGAGAGCGCGTCCAGAAACGCGTCCGCGACTATTGGCGGGGCGATGACGGCGAAAGGATGACCGGTCAATGAAGCTGCTTGCAGGCAATTCGAACCGGAGCTTGGCCCAGGCCATCGCCTCGCACCTGGACATGCCGCTGACCAAGGCCCAGGTGAAACGCTTCGCCGACAATGAGGTGTTCGCCGTCGTCGAGGAGAATGTGCGCGGCGAGGATGTCTTCATCATCCAGTCGACCTCCTATCCGGCCAACGACAACCTGATGGAAATGCTGATCATGACCGATGCGCTGGTGCGCGCCTCGGCCCGGCGCATCACGGCGGTCATGCCCTACTTCGGTTACGCCCGTCAGGACCGCAAGACGGGCGGCCGCACGCCGATCTCGGCCAAGCTGGTCGCCAATCTGATCACCCGTGCGGGCGCCGACCGCGTCCTGACCATGGACCTGCACGCAGGCCAGATTCAGGGCTTCTTCGACATCCCGACCGACAATCTGGTGGCCACGCCGGTGCTGGCCCAGGACATCAAGGAAAACTATCCGCGCGGCGATGATCTGATGATCGTCTCGCCCGACGTCGGCGGCGTGGTGCGCGCCCGCTCGCTGGCCAGCCGCCTGGACGCCGACCTGGCCATCGTCGACAAGCGCCGCCCCAAGGCGGGCGAGAGCGAGGTCATGAACATCATCGGCGACGTCGAAGGCCGCCGCTGCATCCTGTTCGACGACATCGTCGATTCGGGCGGCACTCTTGTGAACGCCGCCAAGGCGCTGATCGATCGCGGCGCAACCGAGGTCTCGGCCTACATCAGCCACGGCGTCCTGTCCGGCCCGGCCGTGGATCGCGTCACCAACGGCCCCCTGAAGGAGCTGGTGATCACCGACTCCATCGAACAGCCTGACGAAGTTTTGAAGTGCTCGAAGATTCGCCGCGTGTCCGTGGCTCCGCTGATGGGCGAGGCTATTCGGCGGATCGCCAACGAAGAGTCGGTCTCAAAGCTGTTCGATTAAGGTTCGGCTAACCATTCCCTCCGCGATATAAGGGTCTGTAGTCTGGGGCGCCGCGCGCCTCGGACGCCCCTCCAAGTGCGTATCGCTTAAGAACAAGGGAAGACCGCCGATGCCCCAGGCCTTCTTGCGCCGCGGCCTCTCCGTCGCCGCTGTCGCCGCCGCCGCCGTCCTGGCCAGCTGTTCGACGCCCGAACCGGAAGCGCCGCCGCCTCCGCCTCCGCCGCCGCCTCCCCCCGCCTTGGCTCTGAATCAGAGCGTGGCTGAAGCCGCGTCAGTCTATGTGGCCTTCGTGCGTGAAGTCGGGTCGATCCAGGCCGGCTTCCCCGACGCCGAATCCATCCAGGCCGCCGTCCGCAAGGGCGCCGCCGTCGAGGCCGGCCAGTTGTCGCGCGGCATGATCGCCTATGGCGCCATCCTGGCCCTGCAATCGCCTGAATACGTCGCCAGCGTGCGCCAGTACGCCGCCGACCCGGCCCAGCGCCAGCAGATGGTGGCGCGTATCGTGGCCGATCCCGCCTACGCGGCCACCCTGCCGGGCGCCGAATCGGCCGCCGGCCTGATCGCCAGCACCATGGGCAAAGACGCCGCGACCATGACCGCCCTCGCCGAGGCGGTGGAAGGCGACGCCTACACCATTCAGGAGCGCACCGATCCGCGTCGTCGCTGGGCCACCCAGCCCGTCGCAAACCGCGACGGCCGCCTGGAAGGAGCCAAGACCCTGTCGGCCACGCCGCGCCTGCCGTCGGCCGAGGACAGCGCCCGCCTGTTCGCCGCCGCCAACAGCGGCTCGGGGCTGAACCTGGCCGCCGCTCAGCGCGGAGCCCCCTTTACCCCCGCCATCGTCAACTCCCTGGCCATCGCCGCCCTGGCGGCCCTGGGCGCGGCGGGCGAGGACGCCAAGGCCAACACCGACGCCCTGACGACCGAATCGAACAATGAGTTCTGTTTCAGCATGTCCAAGCTGATGCTGTTCCAGTGTCTGGCCGCGTCCAGGCCGAACTATGAGGACATCTTCTGCGCCGGCCGTCACGTGGTGCGCGACTTGGCCCAGTGCACGGCCCAATATACGGGCCCGATGCCGACCATCACCGTGGCCGTGCCGCCTGCGGGCGCGCCTACGCCGATGGCCCAGGCGGAAAACCAGTCCTCACCCTCCGCCTCTCCGCACGGCTGAGGTCGATTATCGCCGCGGGCGCGGCCGGGGCGGTTGCGTCCGCCCCGTGTTCCGTGTAATAGCCCGCGCTCTTGAATTCGAAGGGTTCATGACCCCGCCGCGCGGGACCCGGTTCCGCGCAGGCGTTTACTTGTATTGAAGGCGAGCCCGATGGCCGAGATCATTCTGAACGTTGATGTCCGCGAGAACGTGGGCACCGGCGGCGCCCGCGCCGCGCGTCGCGAAGGCGCTGTGCCCGGCGTCCTGTACGGCGGCGACAAGGCCCCGGTGGCCATCTCCGTGAACGAGCGTGAATTCCGCAAGTCGCTGTACACCGGCAAGCTGATCGGCCACCTGGTGACCCTGAAGCACGGCAAGGAATCGCAGCCGGTCATCGCCAAGGACATCCAGTTCGACCCGGTTTCCGACCGTCCGCTGCACTTCGACCTGATGCGCGTCGGCGCCAAGGAAGAGATCAAGATCGAAATCCCGGTCGCCTTCATCAACGCTGACGAAGCTCCCTACACCCGTCAGGGCGGCATGCTGGAAGTCGTGCGCCACACCGTCGAGATCATGGTCCGCGCCGACCGTATCCCGTCGGAACTGGTCGTCGACCTGAAGGGCCGCGAGATCGGCGAGAACATCCGGATCTCGGACATCCAACTGCCGGAAGGCGCCGCGCCGACCATCGCCGACCGCGACTTCATGATCGCTGCGATCAAGAATTCGGCCGCTGGCCAGTCGGACGCCGGCGACACCACCGTCGAAGGCGAAGCCGAAGAAGCCTGACGTTTCTTCCCCTATCGCCCTGCGCGCGACGCAGGGCTGCTTGAGGGGATTGAACAGCGAGACACAGCCCCGCCCGGTTCGCCTGGCGGGGCTTTTCTTTGCCTGAAGCACGGGGCATGAGGACCGCATGATCATCATCGCAGGCCTGGGCAACCCCGGCGCCAAATACGAAAAGAACCGCCACAACATCGGCTTCATGGCCGTGGACGAGATCGCCAACCGCTGGCGCTTCGGCCCCGCGCGCGCCAAGTTCCAGTCCATCGTCGCCGACGGCGAGGTCGAGGGGACCAAGGTCCTGCTGATGAAGCCCCAGACCTATATGAACGAGAGCGGCCGGGCCGTCAGCGAGGCGGCGCGCTTCTACAAGGTGAAGCCCGAGCACGTCATCGTCTTCCACGACGAGATCGACCTGGCCCCCGGCCGCTTCCGCATGAAGAAGGGCGGCGGCGCGGCGGGCCAGAACGGCGTGCGCAGCCTGATCAGCCACCTGGGCGCCGACTTCCGCCGCGCCCGCATGGGCATCGGCCATCCTGGCGAACCGCAGTTGGTCATGCACCACGTCCTGGGCGACTTCCATAAGGCCGACAAGCCGTGGCTGGATGCGCTGCTGCAGGCCTGCGCCGACGCCCTGCCCTTCGCGGTGAACGGCGACGACGAACGCTATCAGGGCGAAGTCATGCGCCTGGCCCCCGCGCCGAAGTTCAGCCCCAGGCAGGCGGCCAAGGGCGAATAACCCTCTCCCGCTGGGAGAGGGTCGATCAATCCGTCGTCGTCCATGCCGCCTTCAGCGTCGTCGCGCCGTTCGCGGGCACGCTCAGCGTCCACACCGGATAGCCGGTGTCGTCCACCCGACTGCGCACCGACTGGCTGCGGATGCGGAAGCCGCGCTGCATGGCGGCGTCAGCGACCAGTTCGACCGTCACGGGCTCCGAACGAGCGTTGGTGACGGTCGTCTCGACTTCGGTGCGTTCGGTCGTGACGGCGCCGCGCGTCGACCTGCCCGACTTCACCAGCCGCGTCTGTACCCGCACGTCCGGCGATTCGCCGAAGGCCAACCGCACCGGCAGCCCCACGCCCTTGTCCTCGAACCGATCCTGACCGGCCAACAATACGCCGCCCGCGCCGTCCGGCTGCATCACCGCCACCGACCCGCCCGGCAGGGCCACGCCCAGCCCGGCGCCCTCCTCGTTGCGCAGCTTCATGACGATGGCCGTAGGCTGCGCCTCCTCGTCTGCGTTCAGCACTCCGGCGCGATAGACCCGCTCATAGGTCACGCCCTCGCGCTCCAGAAAGCGCACCTGCTTGGTCTGACGCGCGGCGACCGTCGTCGGCTCAGGCAGAGTGTAGATCTTGTAGTCCCCCAGTTCGCCCTGACGCGCCACACGGCTGCCGGTGACGACGATATCGGCTGCCGCTTCCTGAACCGCCATCCGCATCATCGGAGCAGGCGCAGGCGGCGGAGGGGGCGCCGGAGGAGCCGCCCCATAGTTCGCGAGTTCGCCGGACCCAAGCGTCGTCGTCCCCTGCGGCCAGCACTGGTTCTGCTGATAGCGGACCAGCGGCTCGACCGGCGTGGTGCCCGCATCCTTCCTCAGGGTGCCCGCCACCACCTGCACCGGCGCGTCGGGGAAGCCCGTGCCGCCGAAGTTGGCCAGCGTCACCCAGCCGGTCAGATCCAGCGTGCCGTCCGTCGGGTCCAGCCGCGCCACATAGTCGGCCGACCACTGCAGCCCCGTCGTCAGATAAGCCAGCGTCACCGTGTGCCGCCCCGCCCGCTCGGCGCGCGTGCGCACCGACAGGGTCGGCTGATCGCCCAGCCCCTCGGGAATGCGGTCGAACACGACCCGCTCGGTCTGGCCCGAGCAGTCCAGCGCCTCGAACCGGCCGTCGATCTCCAGCACCGCCCCTTGGGCGCCCGCGCGGATCACGGCGGCCTTCTCTACCTGTTCGCCGGTCGCGGGATTGGTGCGGACGACGCGCACCACCTCGCCGATGGATTTCTCCATCAGGCTGGCGGGCGACAGCAGGTCGAAGTCGGCGTTGCGCTCGACCACATGGGCGGGCAGGCCTTCCAGCACCGCGCTCTGCGGCACGACGCCGGTGGCCAGTCCGCGAAAGCGGATGATCCCCTCGCCCGCCGGAAGATCGACCGTGCGCGTCTCGACGATCAGAGCCAGCCCTTGCCGGTCCAGCCTGTTCCACGACTGGCGCGACTGTTCCATCAGGGCGACCGTATCGACCGGCCGGTCGCGATAGATCACCACCGTCGCCCCATCGGGACGCGCGGACACGCTTTCCGTCTGCGCCCAGACCGTGGGCGCCAGAAGACTCAGCGCTGTTGTGATCGCCAGAAGGCGGCGCATGAGATCAGCCGCCCGTGGTGATGGTCGCGGTCAGCTTGGTCTCGCCGTTGGCGGGCACCGGCACGCGCCAGACAACGGTGCGGGCGTCGCGCATCTCGCCCTCGATGCTCTGGTCCGTCAGTTCGGTGTCGCGGCCCAGACCACGCTGGCGCACCTCGACCGTCACTGGCTCAGGCCGGGCGTTGCGGACCGTGTATTCCATCGCATAGCGGGTGCGGAAATAATCGACCAACCGCTTGGACACCCGCTCGGACGACACCAGACGCGGCTGCACAGTCACGTCGAAGGCGTCGCCTGTCGTCACCACGATCTCGGACCCGGCGGGCGAGTGGTCGACCTGGCTTTCGCCGATAAAGCGCGGCTCGCCCGCCTCATCCTTCACATAGACGCGGATCACGCCGGCCGGCAGGGCGCGCGCCGCGTTCCCCGACTCGTTGGCGAAGATGACCCCGACCTCGGCCGCGATCGGCTCCTCGGCGCTGTAGAAACCGTCGACGACCCGCAGATAGCGCTTGGTCGCAGGCACGCCCGCCGCGTCGATCAGGCCGACCTGCTTGGTCTGGTTGTTGGCGACCGTGACGGCCTCGGGCAGCGGATAGACATAGACGTCGGCCAGCGCGCCCTGCCCGCCCGACTGGGTCCCATTGCCGCGCGTATTGGACACACGGACCGGCGGACGCGGATTATAGCCGCCCTGGTTGCCGATCAGATTGACATCGCCCGCCACCACCCGCGTCTGGGCGTTGCTGAAGGTCGCGCCCGAGTTGTTGGTCAGCGTCACCCAGCCGGTCAGATCCAGCTTGCCCGCCTTTTCGTCGAAACGGGCGACATAGTCCGCCTTCCACGTCAGACCGCTGGTCAGATAGGACAGCGTCGTCTCGCGGCGACCGGCCCCCTCGGCGTCCAGCGTCACGCTGAGCGTCGGGCGCGGGCGCAGGTTCTGCGGCACCCGGTCGAAGATGACGCGCGTCGGCACGCCGTCGTCGCGCAGCACCTCGATGCGGTCGCCGATCTGCAGCACCACGCCCTGATTCGCCGCCAGTACGCGGGCGCGCTCGGTCGATTGCGCGCCCGATCCGGGGTTGGTGCGGACGATGCCGATCTCATTGCCGACAGCGCTTTCCATCAGCTTGCCCGGCGTCAGCAGGTCATAGTCGAAGTTCTGCTCGACCACCGACAGACCGCGCCCCGACAGCCCCACCGTCTCGGGCCGGATGCTGGCCGAAACGCCCGGAAACTCCTGACGCGAACGGCCGGCGGGCACGTTCAGGTTCCGCACGTCCTCCACCAGGGCGATGTTCTGATTATAGACGGTCAGAGACACGCGGTCGGGACCGCCTGGCCCCTCCTCCACCTGTTGCGCGACTGCGGGCGCCGCGAGAAGCAGGGCGAGAGCGAAAGGTCCGATGGCGCGGATCATGCGTATCCTCGATGACTGTCCGACCGCTACGCTGGCACGGGAAAAGCGGCATTGTCGAGGCGTCGCGCGACCCCGCGTCGCCCCCGGCCGGTCTAGCTTCCCCGCGTGGGAAGGCTTAAGGGTCAGGCATCGTGACCCACTCTCAGGCAGAAAACTGGTCGACCTGGCGCTCGCTGGCCTTCCTGGCCGCGACGTTCGCCATCGTGATCGGCAGCCTGATGCCGTTCGCGGCGCTGGCGGCCTCCACGCCCGGCCAGCCCATCGTCATCTGCTCGGCCGACGGTCCCCAGACCATCCAGTCCGGCGGCGTCGACGGCCCGATCAAGGAGCATATGGGGGCCAAGTGCGCCGCCTGCGTCATGCCTCTGCTGGCCGCCCTGCCCGCGCCCGCCGCGCCGGAACCGGCGCCGGTCGTGCGCCTGGCCCAGGCCGTCGTCTACACCCCCTTCATCGCCAGCCCTCCGCCCCCGGCCCGCGCCCCGCCGCGCCCGCCGTCGCGCGCCCCGCCTCACGCCTGAAAACCAGACCCATCGACGCCGCGCGCCTGCTTGAAGGCCTGCGCGGCCGTACATCTGTTTTCAGGATACAAATTCCATGTCTCTCAAGACCGCTGCGGCGCCGTGCGCCCTGCTGATCGGCGCCTGCCTGGCGCCCGCCCTTGCTCACGCTGACAGCCTTCCGAGTGGTGACAGCCCTACCGTCGTCGACAGCATCATCGTCACCGGCCGCCGCAACGCCGAAGACCCGACCGTCGTGGCCGAAGCGCGCGACCGTCTCAGCCGCACCCCCGGCGCCGTCGCCGTGGTGTCGGCCGAAAGCTATTCCGATCGCTTCGTCCAGGGCTTCTCCGACACTCTTCGCAACGTGCCCGGCGTGTTGGCCCAGAAACGATACGGCGAGGAAAGCCGCCTCTCCATCCGCGGCTCGGGCATCGCCCAGGGCTTTCACCAGCGCGGCGTCCTGTTCGCCCAGGACGGCGTGCCCTTCGCCGACGCTGACGGCTTTTCCGACTTCCAGAGCGTCGATTCCCTCAGCGCCCGCTATGTCGAGGTGTGGAAGGGCGCCAACACCCTGCGCTTCGGCGGAGCGCAACTCGGCGGTGCCATCAACCTCGTCACACCGACCGGCCGCACCGCCCGCCAGCGCGCCCTGATGCAGGTCGAGGGCGGCAGCTACGGCTTCGTGCGTGCACACGGCGCCGTCGCCGAGACCTATGGCGACTGGGACGTCTACGCCGCCGCCACGGCCATGCAGGGCGACGGCTGGCGCGACCACAGCAAACAGTCGCAAGGCCGCCTAACCGTCAATGCGGGCCGTTCCTTCGGCGAGGACCGCGAGGTGCGCCTGATCGCCCAGGCCGCCGACATCAAACAGGACATGCCCGGCTCCCTGACCCTGGAAGAAGCACTGAACAAGCCGCGCAAGGCCTCCGCCAGCGCCCTGTCCGGCGATCAGGCCCGCGATCTGACGGTCAAACGGCTGACGCTGCAGACCCGCTGGCGCTTCAATGAATCCACCCTGTTCGAGGGCGCCGTCTGGGGCTGGGAGAAGTCGCTGTACCACCCGATCTTCCAGGTGCTGGATCAGGACAGCGCCACGCGCGGCGCCTTCGCCCGCATCGACTGGACGGGCAATGTCGGCGGCCTGCGCGCCGACGCCTTCTACGGCTTCTCGTGGCGCGAGGGAGAGGTCGAGGCCCTGCGCTATGTGAACCTGGCGGGCCAGCGCGGCGCCAAGACCGCCGATGCGCGTCAGGAAGCCTCTGGGCTGGACGTCTTCGCCGAGGGACGGCTGTTCGTTACCGACCAACTGGCCCTGGTCGCGGGCGGCTCATGGGGGCGCGCCACGCGCGACTATCTGGACCGCATGACCCCGGCCAATAACGCCAGCCGAGACTATGAGTGGTTCTCGCCGCGCATGGGCCTGTTGTGGGAAGCGGAAAGCGGCGCCCAGGTCTTCGCCAACCTGACCCGCTCGGTCGAGCCGCCGACCTATGGCGCCCTGGTGCAGGCGCCGCTGACCGGCTTCACCCCGGTCGAGGTTCAGGACGCCTGGACCGGCGAGATCGGCACGCGCGGCCGTCATGGCCCTCTGGCCTGGGATCTGGTCGCCTATCGCAGCCGGATCGAAGGCGAGATGCTGAACTTCATCACCAGCCCCGACATCCCCGCCGCCACCTTCAACGCCAAAAAGACCATCCACCAGGGGATCGAGGCCGGGCTGGACTGGACCCTGCCGCTCGAACTAGCGGACGGATCGCTGATGCTCCGTCAGGTCTATAACTGGAGCGACTTCCGCTTCGACGGCGACGCGCGCTGGGGCGACAACCGCCTGCCGGTCGTGCCGCAGCATCAGTATCGCGCCGAGCTGACCTGGCGCCACCCGACGGGCGTCTTCGTCACCCCGTCGGTCGAGTGGCGGATGTCCAGCCCCTATGTCGACTACGCCAACACCATGAAGGCGCCGGACTACGCCGTGCTGGGCCTGACCGGCGGATTCAACGTCAACGCCAACACCTCGATCTACATCGACGCGCGCAACCTGACCGACAAACGCTACGTCGGCGAGTTTTCGGCCGTGACAGACGCAAGCCTGGCGCAGACGGCCGTCTTCTTCCCCGGCGAGGGCCGTTCGATCTCCGTCGGCCTGCGGATGGCCTATTGATGGGCCGTTCCGCCTTAATACAGGCCAAGGCGCCGGACGTGATGTCCGGCGCCTATCGGGCCGTCTGGCGCTGGCACTTCTACGCCGGGGTGCTGGTCATGCCGTTCCTGATGCTGCTGACGCTGACGGGCGGACTCTATCTGTTCAAGGACGAGATCGACCACGTCCTCTATCGCTCCATGATCGAGATTCCGGCCCGTTCGCAGCAGGCCGATCCCGATCAGTGGCTGGCCGCCGCCGCGCTTGCAGGCGAAGGCCGGGCGGCGAATGTGTTGGTCCCTGACCGCGCCGATCAGGCCGTGCGCGTCCGCGTCGACCGGCCCGACGGCGCCAAGCGCACCGTCTTCGTCGATCCGCATACGGCCACGGTCACCGGCGTCACCGCCTATGGCGGCGTGACCGAGACGATCAAGAAGCTGCACTCCCTCAGCCTGTTCGGCGGCCCGATCGGCACAGCGCTGAACATTCTGGTCGAGATCATCGCGGGCTGGGCCATCATCCTGTGCGCCACCGGCCTCTATCTGTGGTGGCCCCGACGCCGCACCGGCGCCGTGCTGCGGCCGCGTGAGACGGACGCCCGCCGCCGCCCCTTCTGGCGCGATGTCCACGCCCTGACGGGCTTCTATGTCGGCGGGGTGATCATCTTCCTTGCGGTGACAGGGATGCCGTGGTCGGCCGTCTGGGGCGATCAGTTCATGGGCGTCATGCGCGGCACGGGTCTGGGCCGTCCGCCTGCGCCCGCCGCCGCCAGCCCCTGGAGCCACGCCAAGCCTCACGACGCCCCGGCGGGCGTGGGCTGGACGCTGGAGAACGCCGTCCTGCCCGCCGATAGCCACGCGGCGCATGGACACGGACATGATCACGGCCCGGCCGTCGCCCCCAGCCTGAACCGCGTGCTTCAGACGGCGCGCGAACAGGACCTGCCCCGCCCCTTCACCGTCAGCATCCCCCAATCCTCCGAACTCGCCTGGACCGTCGCCCGCCAGACCCGCAAGGCCGAGGACGCCCGCAGCCTCTATGTCGACGGCGCCAGCGGAGCGGTGAAGGCCGACCTGCGCTGGAGCCAGTTCGGCGTCATGGCCAAGAGCTTTGAGTGGGGCATCGCCGTCCATCAGGGAATGCAATACGGCTGGATCAACCGCATCGTCATGCTGATCGGCTGCATCGCCGTCTGGCTGCTGGCGATCAGCGGGCTGATCATGTGGTGGAAGCGCCGTCCGCCCAGCCTGTCGCGCGGCCTTGTCGGCGCCCCGCCCCCGCCGCCCGACCCCCGCGCGCGAATTGTCGTGCTTTGCATCGTCATCCCCCTGTCCATCCTCTATCCCTTGACGGGACTGAGCCTCGTGGCCGCCCTGCTGCTCGACCGAGCGGTGCGTGCGTTCGCCGGGTCCAAGCCCGTCGCAGCCTCTTGATAAGGAGCTTCAACATGAAACGTCTGTTCGCCCTGACCGCCCTGTCGGCCGCCACCCTCGCGCTCGCCGCCTGCGGCCAGCCCGCCGAGAAGTCGACCGAAGCCGCCAAGGACGCCACAGTCGCCCCCGGCACGGTTCAAGTCGCCGACGCCTGGTGCCGCCCCACGCCCAACGGCGCCAAGGTCGGGGGCTGCTACCTGACCCTGACCGCGGGCTCCGACGACCGTCTGGTCAGCGTCTCGACCGCCCTGGCCCAGTCGGCCGAGGTGCATGAGATGAAGATGGAGAACGGGGTCATGAGCATGGGCCACCTGGCCGACGGTCTGCCCCTGCCTGCCGGAACCCCGGTCGAGCTGAAGCCCGGCGGCAATCACATCATGCTGATGGGTCTGCGCGATCCGCTGGTCGACGGCGGCGTCGCCTCCTTCACCCTGACCTTCGAGAAGGCCGGTCCCATCGGCGTCCACGCGGCCGTCAAGCAGCCGCCGGTGGTGGATTCGGAGGAGTAAAACCCTCTCTTGGCGGCGCGAGCCTGACAAACCGGCCCGAACCGGCTAAAGGCTCGCGCTCACGAGGAATACCATGGCCCTGAAAGTCGCGATCGTCGGCTTGCCCAACGTCGGCAAGTCCACCCTGTTCAACGCCCTGACCAAGACGGCGGCGGCCCAAGCGGCCAACTATCCGTTCTGCACCATCGAGCCGAACACCGGCGACGTGGCCGTGCCCGAGGCCCGGCTGAACGCCCTGGCCGCCATCGCCGGGTCGAAGGAGATCATCCCCGCTCGCATCACATTCGTCGATGTGGCCGGTCTGGTGCGCGGCGCCTCCAAGGGCGAGGGTCTGGGCAACCAGTTCCTGGCCAACATCCGCGACTGCGACGCCATCGCCTTCGTGGCCCGCTGCTTCATCGACGACGACATCACCCACGTCGAGAACCGCATCGATCCCCTCTCCGACCTCGAGATCATTGAGACCGAGCTGATGCTGGCCGACCTCGAGAGCCTGGAGCGTCGCCGCGTCCAGATCGAGAAGCGCGCCAAGGGCGGCGACAAGGAATCCCAGCTCAACCTGAAGCTGATCGACGCCGCGCTCGAAAAGCTGCGCGACGGCAAGCCCGCGCGTCTGGCCGAGGTGTCCAAGGAAGACCGCAAGGCCTGGGACATGCTGCAACTGCTGACCGCCCTGCCCGCCCTCTACGTCGCCAACGTCGAGGAAGGCTCGGCCGCCGAGGGCAATGAGCTGTCGGCCAAGGTCGCCGAGCGCGCCAAGGCGGACAACGCCCAGACCGTGGTCATCTCGGCTCAGATCGAGTCCGAGATCGCCGTGCTGGACGACGCCGAACAGGCCGAGTTCCTCGAAACCCTGGGTCTGGAGGAGCCGGGCCTGAACCGCCTGATCCGCGGCGCCTACGACCTGCTGGGCCTGCAGACCTATTTCACCGTCGGGCCGAAGGAAGCGCGCGCCTGGACCATCCCCGTCGGCGCCACGGCGCCGCAGGCGGCGGGCGTCATCCACACCGACTTCGAAAAGGGCTTCATCCGCGCCGAAACCATCGCCTTCGACGACTACGTCGCGCTGAAGGGCGAAGCGGGCGCCAAGGAAGCGGGCAAGATGCGCGCCGAAGGCAAGGCCTACGTCGTCAAGGACGGCGACGTCATGCACTTCCTTTTCAACAACTGACGTCATCATGCGGGGCGGCCAGAAAATCTGACCGCTCTCGCAGAAAAACTGAAATCCCATTTCGCGGCGAGCTTTGCTAAGGCTGGTGTGAATCGGCGCGCCTTGCGTCGAAAGCTCCCGGGGAAGCCATGAAGTTCGACACCCTCGCCGTGCACGCGGGCTATGCGCCCGATCCGACCACCAAGTCGGTGGCGGTGCCCATCTATCAGACCACCAGCTACGCCTTCGACGACACCCAGCACGGGGCCGACCTGTTCGACCTGAAGGTGGCGGGCAACATCTATACCCGCATCATGAACCCGACGTCCGACGTGCTGGAGCAGCGTCTGGCGGCGCTAGAGGGCGGCGTCGCGGCCCTGACCGTGGCCTCAGGCATGGCGGCGATCACCTATGCGATCCTGACCATCGCCGAGGCCGGCGACAACATCATCGCCACGGGCGCCCTTTATGGCGGCACCTACAACCTGTTCGCCCACACCCTGCCTCAGTACGGCATCGAGGTGCGCTTCATCGACGCCGACGACATCGCGGCGGTGGCGGCCAATACGGATGAGCGGACCAAGGCGGTCTTCTGCGAATCCATCGGCAATCCGCTCGGCAATGTGGTGGACTTGGCCGCGCTTGCGGACGCCGCGCACGCGCAAGGCCTGCCGCTGATCGTCGACAACACCGTGCCGACGCCCTACCTGACCCGGCCGATCGAGCATGGCGCCGACATCGTGGTCCACGCCCTGACCAAGTACATCGGCGGACACGGCACCAGCATCGGCGGCGCAATCGTCGACGGCGGGACCTTCCCCTGGGCCGAGCACAAGGACCGCTTCGCGCGCCTGAACACGCCCGAGGTCAGCTATCACGGCGTGGTCTATACCGAGGCCTTCGGCCCTGCGGCCTTCATCGGGCGGGCGCGCACCGTTCTGCTGCGCAATACCGGCGCGGCCATCTCGCCGTTCAACAGCTTCCTGATCCTGCAGGGGCTGGAAACGCTCGCCCTGCGCATGGATCGCCACGTCGAGAACGCCACCGCAGTCGCCCAATGGCTGAAGGCCCACCCCAAGGTCGACTGGGTCAACTACGCCGGCCTTCCCGAGCACAAGGATCACGCCCTGATTCAGAAGTATTTCGGCGGCAAGGCGTCCGGTCTGCTGACATTCGGCGTCAAGGGCGGCCGCGAGGCCGGAGCCCGCTTCCAGGACGCGGTGAAAATCTTCACCCGTCTGGTCAACATCGGCGACGCCAAGTCGCTGGTCTGCCACCCGGCCTCGACCACCCACCGCCAGCTGTCGCCCGACGAACTGAAAAAGGCGGGCGTGACCGAGGACACGGTGCGTCTGTCCGTCGGCATCGAGCATATCGACGACCTGATCGCTGACCTAGACCAGGCTCTGGCCGCCGTCTGATCCTCCGCCCCTGTCCCAGCCAGGCGCCGTCGACGCGGCGCTTGGCTGTCGACTCCCGCGATCCGGCTCACTACGGTCCCGCCATCGAATTCTCCGAGAGGTGAGACTGTATGCGTCTTTCAACGTCCATCGCCGTTCTGGCGTTCGCCGCCTCGCTGGCCGGCGGCGCCGTCGCCCAGACCGCGCCCGCCTTCGACGCCGCGCGCATTTCCGAGGACATCCGCGTCCTGTCGGACGACAGCTTCGAGGGGCGCGGCATCGCCACCCCGGCCGAGCAGAAGGTCATCGACTATCTGAGCCGCCAGTATGCGGCGGCGGGCTTCGCGCCGGGCGGCGAGAACGGCGGCTGGACCCAGGCCGTCGGCCTGAACCGCTTCACCGTCTCCAACGTCTCGGGTCAGCTGAAGCTGGGCGACTGGAGCCAGCCGCTGACGCAGGGCCAGGAAGTCACCATGACGACCCGCCTGCCTTCCGACGACGTCGACCTGAAGGACAAGCCGCTGGTCTTCGTCGGCTACGGCATCAGCGCGCCCGAGCGTCAGTGGAACGACTTCAAGACCGACGTGCGCGGCAAGGTGATCGTCGTCCTGGTCAATGACGCCGACTTCGAAGACCCGTCGCTGAACACCTTCGGCGGCGAGGCCATGACCTACTACGGCCGCTGGACCTACAAGTTCGAGGAAGCCGCCCGTCAGGGCGCCGCCGGCGTGCTGATCGTCCACGAGACCAAGCCCGCCTCCTACGGCTGGACCACGGTCGCCAACTCCTGGGGCGTGCCGCAGTTCGATATCGTTCGCGCCGATCCGTCGGCCGAGCGCGTCGCCATGGAAGGCTGGATCCAGCGTGATCTGGCCGTCGATCTGTTCCGCCGCGCGGGTCTCGACTTCGAGCAGGAGAAGATCAAGGCGCGCAGCCGCGACTTCCAGCCCGTCGAACTGACCGGCGCGACCCTCGACGCCCGCATGGACGTGAAGTCCGAACGCATCGTCACCCACAACGTCGTGGCCAAGCTGGAAGGTTCGACCCACCCGGACGAGACCATCCTCTACACCGGCCACTGGGACCACATCGGCATGGGCGAGCCGGACGCCAACGGCGACCGCATCTTCAACGGCGCCATCGACAACGCCTCGGGCACGGCGGCCCTGCTGGAGATGGCGCGCCAATGGTCGGCCGGACCGCGGCCGGAGCGCACCATCGTCATGATCAGCTTCACGGGCGAGGAAAGCGGCCTGCTGGGTTCGGAATTCTACGCCGCCAACCCGCTGTACCCGGTGGAGAAGACCGTCGGCGGCTTCAACATCGACTCGGCCGCCGTCTTCGGTCGGATGAACAAGCTGGGCGTGACCGGCTACGGCCATTCAGAACTGGACGAGCCGGTGATCGCGGCGGCGGCGGCGCAAGGGCGCGGCTTCGTCGGCGACGCCGGTGCGGCGGCGGGCATCTACTTCCGCTCCGACCACTTCCCGCTCGCCAAGAAGGGCGTGCCGATGGCCTATCTGTCCTCGACGGGCGAGTTCGTCGACGCCCCGATCGAGCCGCGTCTGGCGCGCGCCGCCGACTATCGCGCCAACCGCTATCACCAGGCGGCGGACGAATGGGAATCCGACTGGGACTATTCCGGCATGCTCCAGGACCTGGAGGTCATGTTCAAGGTCGGCCAGGATCTGGCCAACAGCCGCACCTGGCCGGAATGGAAGTCCGGCTCGGAGTTCGGCCCGGAACGCGCCAAGAGCGCCGCTCAGCGCCGCTGATCCGGCCCGTCGGTCGAACATGACGAAAATGTAAGGGGCGGCCTCGCAAGGGGCCGCCCTAAGACTATAGGGAACGGCCTCGTGGGGAAGGCCGAAGGAAACGCCATGCACCATCGCTTCATTCGCGGCGTCGCCGCCGCCGCGCTGATCCTCGTCGCGGGCGCCGCCTCGGCCCAGGACTTCTCGGCCCAGCGCCTGTCCGACGAGATCCGCGTCATCAGCGCCGACGACTTCCAGGGCCGCTATCCCGGCACGGAGGGCGAGAAGAAGACGCTGGACTGGCTGCAGGCCCAGTATGAAGCCATGGGGCTGGAGCCCGGCGGTCCGAACGGCCAGTGGCTGCAAGTCATCGACCTGAAGCGTCTGACGCCCCAGGGCGAGCCCGCCCTGACCTGGGCCGGAGCGGCCACGACGGGCCGCGCCCTGACCGCCGGAACCGACTTCACCCTGCGGGCGATGAACGATGCGGCCGTGGGGCGGGTGATCGACGCGCCCGTCGTTTTCGCAGGCTACGGCATCCATGCCCCCGAGCGGGGCTGGGACGACTACGGCGATCTGGACGTGACCGGCGCGGTCGTCCTGGTCGTGGCGGGCGAGCCCGACGGCGAACTGTTCAACGGCCCCTACGCCACCACCTACCAGTCCGCAGCCTATAAGGCCGACGAGGCCAGGCGGCGCGGCGCTGTGGCCGTTCTGACGATCGTCGACGGCGATGCCGGTTCGGCCGCCTGGCGGCGCGAGACCGCCGGCGCCGAACGCACGCGCACCCTGACGCCCGGCTCGGCCGAACTGACCCTCAGCGGCGCCGTCAACCGCGACGTCGCCACCGAAATGGGCGTGGACCTGGCGTCGCTGAAGCCCCGCCTCGAGACCGGCGATTTCCGCGCCTTCGCGCTGGAGACGCGGATCACCGCTTCGGCTCAGGAATCGGTCGAAATCCTGCGCACCCACAATCTGCTGGCGCGCATCACCGGGACCGAGCGCCCGAACGAGGTCGTCATCTATTCCGCCCACTGGGACCATGTCGGCGTCAATGAGAACACGGCGGGCGACGACAAGGTGTTCAACGGCGCCTGGGACAACGCCTCGGGCACGGTCGGCGTGGTCGAGATGGCGCGCCAGCTGAAGGCCGCCCCGACGCCGAAGCGCACCCTCGTCTTCGCCCATATGGCGGCCGAGGAGATGGGCCTGCTGGGCGCCTACGCCTATGTCGCCGATCCGGTCTATCCGCTGGAGACGACGGTGGCCGACATCAACATCGACATGCTGCCTCTCAGCGGTCCGACCCACGACGTGCCCATCTTCGGCAAGGGCCAGAACAGCCTCGAGGACGACCTGCAGGCCCTGGCTGAACAGGAAGGCCGCTACGTCTCCGACGACGGCCAGCCGGAACAGAATTTCTACTATCGCTCGGACCACTTCCCGTTCGCTCGCGCGGGCGTGCCCGCCCTGATGCCCTGGCACGGGGTGGATTGGGTCGAGGGCGGCCGCGAGGCGGGTCTGGCGGCCTGGAAAGCCAAGTTCGGCGCCGACTATCATCGTCCCAGCGACGAGTGGTCGGCCGACTGGGATCTGCGCTCGGCGGTCGAGAATCTGACCCTGCTCTATCGCCTGGGCCTGGACCTGGCCAACGGCGACGAATGGCCGACCTGGAAGCCGACCTCCGAATTCGGCCAGGTCCGCGACCGCAGCGCGGCGGCCCGGCGTTGACGCATCAAAAGGCAGGGCGGCAACGCCCTCGCCTGTCCGCACGTTGAGCCAGGGATGAAGCGCTCTTCGCCCCCCTTGCTTGTCGTGCTGGCGACCTTGCTGACGGCCTGCGACCCGCCGGGCCAGGTCAACCCGCCCACAGAGCCGGCCCAGCCCATACAGGGTCCGGGGACTTCGGCGCCTCCGCCACAGCGCCCGCCGGGGATGGAGCCGCTTATGCGCGGCGCCGGCGCGACCAGCTTCATCGGCCGTTGGGCGCCCACGGCCGAAACTTGCGCCCAGCCCGGCGATCAGGCTGCGCTTCAGATCACAACCACCGATCTGCGTGGACGGGGACTGCGCTGCGTCATCGAAGCCATCGACGAGCGCGGCCAGGGTTATGACGCCCTTCTCGACTGCGAGACGGGAAGCGGGCGCTCCTCCCGGCAAGTCCGGTTCGAGGCGACGAACGAGACGCTGCGGCTGATCCGCCTCGACAGACCCGACGAAGCGCCCCAGCGCCTGATCCGCTGCACCGCCCTCGCCCGCTGACGCGGAGGCCGCCCATGAAAAAAACCCGCCGGATCGCTCCGGCGGGTCGTTTCGTCTGCAAGGAGAGGACGCCTTAGTGGGCGACGCCCTTCCAGATGCGGCGATAGCTGGCGTAGGTCACGCCCGCGAAGGCCAGCAGGAAGATCAGCACGCCGAAGCCCATCTGCTTGCGCTCGACCATCTTCGGCTCGGACGTCCAGGCGATGAAGGCCGCGACGTCCTTGGACATCTGATCCACCGTCGCCTCGGTGCCGTCGTCATAGGTGACCTGGCCCGCGCTCAACGGCGGCGGCATGGCGATGAAGCCGCCGGGCGGAACATGGCCCTCGCCCGTCCAGAACGGGGTCATGTCCCCGGCCATATAGGGGTTGTAGTGCTGGGTCTCGGTCATCTTCAGGCCCGCCGGCGGGGCCGAATAGCCCGACAGCAGCGAGTAGATGTAGTTGGCGCCGTCGTGACGAGCCTTGGCCATGACCGACAGGTCCGGCGGCATGGCGCCGCCGTTGGCCGCAGCGGCCGCCGTCGGGTTCGGATAGGGGTTGGGGAAGCGGTCGGCCGTGGTGGCGTCGCGCATCAGGGCCTCACCCGTCTCCGAGTCGATGTCGGCGACCTGGATCTCCTTGGCCAGAGCCTTCACGACAGGGTTGTCGTTCGGGTTCGGATACTTCGGATTCCAGAACGGGCCGTCCTTGTCGCCCAGGTTGCGGAAGTGCATCAGGTCCATGCCGTGGCAGGAGGCGCAGACCTCGCGATAGACCTTGTAGCCGCGTTGCAGCTGGCCCTGATCGAAGGTGCCGAACGGCCCGGCGAAGCTGAAGCCGCCGTCGCGCGGATGCTTGGCGCCCCCGGCGGCCATCGCCGGTGCGGCGATGGCGACCAGGCCGACAGCGGCCGTCACGGAGACGAGGATCTTGCGGAAGGACACGGTCTTTTTCTCGTTGCTCATCATCGCGCTCACGCCTTCTCGGCTGCGGTCGACGGGAGCACGGGCTCCGAGATCGTCGCCGGGATCGGCAGCGGCTTCTCACGCAGGCCGATGACCGGCATCAGCACCAGGAAGAAGACGAAGTAGTAGGCCGTCAGGAAACGCGTCAGCCACAGGTAGGAGTTCAGGTCGCCGTCGATCAGGGTGAAGGTCTTGAAGCTGCCGATCACCGGAGCGTCGGGCAGCTGCGCGCCGCACCAGCCCAGGCCGAAGCAGACGAACAGGAAGATGATGAAGAAGGTCTTCATCGTCGGGCGGTAGCGCATGGAGCGCACCTTGGACGTGTCCAGCCACGGCAGGACGAACAGCACCCCGATCGCCGCGAACATAGCCACCACGCCGCCGAACTTGTCGGGGATGGCGCGCAGGATCGCGTAGAAGGGCAGCATGTACCACTCAGGCACGATGTGCGCCGGGGTCTGCAGCGGGTTGGCCGGAATGTAGTTGTCGGCGTGGCCCAGGGCGTTCGGGTTGTAGAAGACGAAGACCGCGAACAGGATCAGGAACAGGATGATCGCGAAGCCGTCCTTGACCGTGAAGTACGGGTGGAAGGGCAGCATGTCCTTCTTGGCGCGGTCCTTCGGGATCAGGATGCCGACCGGGTTGTTCTGACCGGCGGCGTGCAGAGCCCACAGGTGCAGCACCACGCAGCCGGCGATGACGAACGGCAGCAGGTAGTGCAGCGAGAAGAAGCGGTTCAGCGTCGCGTTGTCGATCGCCGGGCCGCCGCGCAGCCAGATCAGGATCGGCTCGCCGACGACCGGAATGGCGCCGATCAGGTTGGTGATCACCTCAGCGCCCCAGAAGGACATCTGGCCCCACGGCAGGACATAGCCGAGGAAGGCGGTGGCGATCATCAGGAAGAAGATGACGCAGCCGACGATCCAGATCATCTCGCGCGGCGCCTTGTAGGAGCCGTAGTAGAGGCCCCGCAGCATGTGCAGATAGACGGCGATGAAGAACATCGACGCGCCGTTGGCGTGCACGTAGCGGATCAGCCAGCCGCCGTTCACGTCGCGCATGATGCGCTCGACCGAGGCGAAGGCCATGTCGACGTGCGGGGTGTAGTGCATGGCCAGGACGATGCCGGTGATGATCTGCGTCATCAGGCAGATCGCCAGGATGCCGCCGAAGGTCCACCAGTAGTTCAGGTTCTTCGGGGTCGGCAGGTTCGCATAGTCCATGCCGAAACGAATGATCGGCAGGCGGGTGTCCATCCACCGCTCGACAGCGGTTTTCGGGACGTAAGTGGATTCGTGATCGCTCATGGTTCCTCTGTCCGTCCTCAGCCGATCTTCACGCGGGTGTCGGACATGTATTCGTAGTTCGGCACGATCAGGTTCAGCGGCGCCGGACCCTTACGGATGCGGCCCGAGGCGTCGTAGTGCGAACCGTGGCAGGGGCAGAACCAGCCGCCGTAGTCGCCGGCGTTGAAGGTCGGCACGCAGCCCAGGTGGGTGCACGAACCGATGACGACGAGATATTTCTCGTGGCCGGCCTTGGTGCGCTCGGCGTCGGTCTGCGGCGGGCTGCCTACGGCGCCCTCGTCGATGACCTTGGTCAGCTCGGCCGGGGTGCGATAGCGCACGAAGACCGGCTTGCCCTGCCACTTGATGACGACCTGCTGACCTTCCTGAACCTTGGTCAGATCGAATTCGATCGACGCCAGGGCCAGGGTGTCGGCCGCCGGGTTCATCTGGTTGATCAAGGGCCACGCCACCATCACGCCGGCGCCGGCCGCAGCCGCGCCCGCCGCAATGTGGATGAAGTCGCGGCGAGTGGCGTCGCCACCCCCGTGTTGGCCGTCAGGCCCGTCAGCATTCACGACCGATTCGGCCACGCGTTTCACCTCTGCATCGCCGGCCGCCGCCCCGACATGGAGCGTCAACCGAATGGAACCCTATCATGCGACGGCAAATCCCTGCCCGTCCGGCCTCGGTTTCGTCCGTCCCAGACAAGTCGCGGAAGCGATTTGCGAAACAGTCGCAACAAAAGCCGCGACAAGGCCCCGCCCCGCGCGTATGAGGGCCTTAGAATGCGTCTCGCCCTTTTTCAACCTGACATCCCCCATAATGTCGGCGCCTGCATCCGTCTGAGCGCCTGTTTCGGCGTGGAATTGCACGTCATCGAGCCCACCAGCTTTAATTTCGACGACCGCGCGATGAAGCGGGCGGCCCTGGATTACGGGCCCTTGTCCCATATGACGCGGCATTCCGACTGGGACGCCTTTCAGCGCGAGCGGGCGCCGGGACGGCTGGTGCTGTTCACCACGCGCGCGGCCGAACCTCTGACGGATTTCGTCTTCCAGCCCGACGACGTCCTGCTGTTCGGCAAGGAGAGCGCCGGTTCGCCCGACTACGTCCACGCGGCGGCGGATGCGCGAATCTTCATTCCGATACGGCCCGAAACCCGGTCGCTGAACCTGTCGGTCAGCGCCGGGATCGGCCTGCACGAGGCGCTAAGGCAGCTGCACTCGCTGCCGACGCGGTAGTCCTTCTCCCCTTGTGGGAGAAGGTGGGCCCGAAGGGCTCGGATGAGGGGTGTCGGCGGGCCGTCCAAACATGAAGGCTGGGAGGGTGTTTCCTCGCACCCCTCATCCGTCCGGCTTCGCCGGCCACCTTCTCCCACAAGGGGAGAAGGATTCGACCTATTCCGGCGCGCCGTCGTCCGGCAGTTTGGCCAAGTTCGGGCGTTCGGCCCCCTTCGAGGCGGCGACGCGCTCGACGGCGCGCATGACGCGCAGCAGGTTCTCGCCCGAGATCTTGCGGATATCGGCTTCGCTCCACCCCCGGTTCATCAGTTCGGCCAACAGGCGCGGATAGCCGTCCACGCCCTCCAGGCCGACCGGCAGGCTGTCCACCCCGTCATAGTCGCCGCCCAGGCCCACATGGTCGACGCCCGCCACGTCGCGGACGTGCTGAATGTGGGCGATGACGTCCTCGATCGTCGCCTTGGGCGCGGGATTGGCCGCAACCCAGGCGTCCACGCCGGCCTTGACCGCGGTCGGATCGCCGGGATTCAGCGCCGTCAGCCGCGTGGTTTCGGCCGCGCGGGCGGCGCCCCAGGCGCGCACCGGTTCGCTGATGAAGCCCGGCACGAAGGTCACCATGACGATGCCGCCGTTGGCCGCCATCTGGCGCAGCACGGCGTCGGGCACGTTGCGCGGATGGGCCGTCACGGCCCGCGCCGAGGAGTGGGAGAAGATCACCGGCGCTTCGGACACCCGGATGGCGTCGACCATGGTGTCCTCGGACACGTGGCTCAGGTCGACCATCATGCCCAGACGGTTCATCTCCTTGACCACCTCCTCGCCGAAGGCGTTCAGCCCGTTCCATTTCGGCGCGTCAGTGCCGCTGTCGGCCCAGGTCGTGCTCTTGGAGTGGGTCAGCGTCATGTAGCGCGCGCCCGAATCATAGAATTCGCGCAGCAGGCCCAGGGAGTCGTCGATGGAGTAACCGCCTTCCATGCCGATCAGGCTGGCGATCTTGCCCGCGCGGTGGATGCGGACCAGGTCGTCGGCGGTGGTGGCGAGTTCGAAGGTTTCGGGGTGGGCGGCGACGATGCGCTTGACCGTATCGATCTGTTCGAAGGTGGCCTTGGCGGCGTCGACCGGCGCCATGCTGGCGGGAACGTAGACCGACCAGAACTGGCCGCCCACGCCGCCTGCGCGCAGACGCGGGATATCGGTATGCAGGCGCGTCGAGGTCGATAGATTCGCATTCAGATCAACGCCGTAAGGGTCGTTCCCGAAGCCCTGACGCAGCGCCCACGGCAGATCGTTGTGGCCATCGACCAGAGGCGTTCGCTTGAGGATCTGCATCACCCGCGCCTCTTGCGGCTGAGTTTGAGCCACGGTCGGTCCGGCCAGGACGGCGACGGAGGCGGCGGCGAGCAGGCTCGCGCGCAGTTTGGCGTTCAGGGCGATGCGGATCATGGTTTCCCCTCCTGGATACTCGGCCCGCTCGGTCGCCCCACGGCGCCGCTTCCTACGGGCGCGGTACGCTGGCACAGCTAAGGCGCTGAGGGAACCATCCGTATACCGCCCCGCAGGCCGCCCCTCCGCAGGCCGCCTTGTGATCTGGATCAAGGCCCCCTCGCCCGCGCTGCGGCATCAGGCTCGCATCCGCGCACCCCGCCGGACTGTTCAGAAAGGCCGCGTCATGGTTGAAGCCCTCATGATCCAAGCTGACCCCGCCCTGATGATTGAGCGCCGCGAGCGCGCCCGCGTCTGGTTCGAGACCCTGCGCGACAAGATCCACGCCGGTTTCGAGGCGCTGGAAGACGCCGCCCCCGCCGAACTGTTCGCCGGCGAGGCCGGCCGTTTCGTCCGCACGCCCTGGGACCGCAAGGAAGGCGGCGGCGGCGTCATGGGCATGATGAGCGGCCGCCTGTTCGAAAAGGTCGGCGTCCACTGCTCGACCGTCCACGGAACCTTCCCCGCCGACTACGCCAAGAACGTGCCCGGCGCCGAGGAAGACCCGCGCTTCTACGCCACCGGCATCAGCCTGATCTGCCACCCGGTCAGCCCGCGGGTGCCGGCCGTGCACATGAACACCCGCCTGATCTCGACGACCAAGACCTGGTTCGGCGGCGGCGGCGACCTGACGCCCGTGCTGGATGCGGACCGCCGCGACGACCACCCCGACACCGTCGACTTCCACGCCGCCATGCAGGGCGCCTGCGACGCCTTCGACCCGGTCTGGCACGCCAAATACAAGCAGTGGTGCGACGAGTATTTCTTCCTGCCCCACCGCAATGAGCCGCGCGGCACCGGCGGCATCTTCTACGACCACCACGACAGCGGCGACTGGGAGCGGGACTTCGCCTTCACCCAGGCCGTCGGCGAGGCCTTCCTGAAGGCCTACACGGACATCGTCGCCCGCCGCATGCAGGAGCCCTGGACCGACGCGGAACGCGAGGAACAGCTGATCCGGCGCGGCCGCTATGTGGAGTTCAACCTGCTCTACGACCGCGGCACCATGTTCGGGCTGAAGACCGGCGGCAATGTCGAGTCGATCCTCAGCTCCATGCCGCCCGTGGTGAAGTGGCCCTAAACGCCGAGGTTCAGGCCGAGACCTGATCGTTCGCCCGGTCCAGGGCTTCCGCGACCGCCCTGGTCAGGCCCGCCACGCTCAGCGGCTTGGTCAGATGGCCGTCGGCGCCCGCGCGATGGCTGGCCTCGACATGCTCGCTCATGGCGTTGGCGGTCAGCATCAGGATCGGCGTCGGCTCCGCGCCGATGCGGCGCTCGTGGGCGCGCATCTCGGTCGTGGCGGTCAGTCCGTCCATGACCGGCATCTGCATGTCCATCAGCACCAGGTCGAAGCCCCCCTCGCGGAAGGCGGCCAGAGCCTGGGCCCCATCCTCAACCGTCGTCAACTCGACTCCCAACGGTTCGAGCATGACCTCGACCACCTTGCGGTTGGCCGGATGATCATCGGCCAGAAGCACGCGCGGCGCGCCTGCACGTTCCATGGACGGCGGCGGCGCGGCCCGAACCGCCTCGTTCGGCGCCTCGTCTGTCGCCGTCGGCAGGGACAGGTCGAACCAGAAGCGCGCGCCCTCGCCCGGCGGAGAATCGCAGTCGAGCTCCCCGCCCATCAGCCGGACCAGATCGTCTGAAATCGCCAGCCCCAGCCCGCTGCCGCCGAAACGGCGGGTGATGGAGCCGTCCTCCTGCTGGAAGCGATGAAAGATGCGCGACTTGAACTCGGCGTCAAAGCCGATGCCCGTGTCGAGGACCGTGAAGCGCACGCGGTCCCCCTCTGTCCGGGCGACCTTCAACGTCACGCTGCCTTCCTGGGTGAATTTCAGCGCGTTGCTGACGAGGTTGGTCAGCACCTGGCGCAGGCGCACGGCGTCGCCGAGCACCCGGCGCGGCAAGGCTGGGTCATACTCCAGCCGCAGCTCCACCCCCTTGCCCATGGCCAGCGGCGCCCACAGTGCGGAGACGTCACGCGACGCCTCCTCCAGGTCGAAGGGCGCAGGCTCGATCGTCACCTTGCCCGACTCGATGCGGGCGACGTCCAGAATGTCCGAGAGCAATCGCTCCAGGGTGACGCCGGACGACCGGATGATGTTCACCAGCTCCCGGTCCTGCTCGCGCAGATCGCGACCGGCCAAGGCTTCGGCCATCGCCACCACGCCGTTGAGCGGCGTCCGGATCTCGTGGCTCATATTGGCCAGGAACTCGCTCTTTGCGCGGTTCGCGGCCTCGGCGTGGAGTTGGGCCTTCTTCAGCCGACGAGACTGCCGCCTCTGCCAGAACACCACCAGAAGGACCGACACGGCGAAGGCGAGGCTTATGCCCAGTATCCAGTTCTGTCCCCGGATCACCGCGTGTTGCAGCTGGGTGTTGGCGCGGGCCGTCTCCAACTGACGTCGCCGCTCGGCCAACTGCTCCTGCATGTCGCCCGTCACCTGATGAATGCCCGCGCTGAATCGCAGAGACAGGTGCAGGTCGCGCTGACGCTGATACTCGCGCAGAACGTCAAAAGCTTCGGCCGCCCGGCCGGAAGCGAACAGAAGCTCGGCCTCAAGCAGGCGTTCGGTCGGATCGACTCCGCCGTTCGGAGCCAACTCTCGCAGACGCTCCAGGTCGCTGCGCGCGCCTGCCAGATCGCCCAGCCGCGCGCGCGCCACGCCCCTGGCCGGCAGGATGTCGAGCGCCAGGAAGGCCTTGCCGTCGATCAGCGCTTCGTGCGGGGCCAGGCAGTCCAGCACTCCGCGCGAATCCCGCCGCGCATCGGCGAGGAAGGCGCACAGGGCGGCGTCATAGGCGCTGAGGCTTTCCAGGTTCGCGCGCTGGCTGAGCCGATGATGGGCCGCATAGTAAAGCTCCGCGTTCGACAGGTCCCCCACCTGAAGCGCCATCCGCGTCAGATTATAGAGGCTGTCGAAGTCGGGACGCGGATAGTCGGGATTGGAATCGTCGATCTCGAAACGGCGGAAGGCCGCCGCCGCTCCGGCCACGTCGCTCAGCTTCATCAGGCCCATGCCGGTCATTTCCCAGACCCCCGCGCGCGCAGTGGCGGCATAGGGGTCATGCACCGGGATCTCGCTTTCGGCCGTGGTCAGCAGGCGCAGGCCTTCGCCGATGCGGTCCTGATCCATCAGGGCCAGGGCGCTCAAGCGGGCCGCATGAGCCATGACGAACCAGTCGCGGCTCGTCCGCGCCGTGTGCGCCATCTCCTTCTCGACCGCCAGATCGCCCTGGTCGTAGCGGATGGTCAGGGCGTTCAGCCGCGCAATGGCCAGGTAGCGTTGGTCGTTCTGGGCCCGCGCCTGGGCCTCCAGGCGATTGTTCCAGAGGGTCGCCTCTTCGAAGTCCCCCTGGTTCAGAACCGTCCACGCGACGTGATAGAGCCGGTTCAGCCCCTCGCGGTCGCGCCGCTTCATGGCCTCCAGGCCAAAGGCCTCCAGCGCCGCGAAATTCGTGCGGCCGGCTCTCTGCTCCACGGCGCGGGCCAGCTCCGCAGCCTGTCCGACGCCGGCCATGGCGGGCGCGGCCGTCGCCAGTACGGCGACAGCGATCAGGGGCGCACGGAGAAGGGGCACGAGACGTACGGGGGCCATCCCCCCGACTCTAGACCTGCGGAAGTTGCCTAAGGCTTAGCGCCGTTCGATGAAGCGCGCCTCGCCAGGACCCCGTTCAAGCCGAAACGCCGAGGTAGGCCCGAATCCAGTCGGCCAGCACAGCGCGGTCGTTCGGCTGGGCCAAGCTGGCGTGGGCCTGATCGACCAGGGCGTCGTCGATGCGTCCCCGCCGACCTTCGGTCAGACGGGCGGCGAAGGCCGGGTCGAACTCGGGATGGCACTGGAAGCTGATGGCGTCCTGCCCCCAGGCCAGACCCGCATAGGGGGTGAACTCGCTGGCGATCAGCACGCGTGCGTCCGCAGGCGCGGCCACGACCTGATCCTGGTGCGATGCCGGAATGGCGATGGTCGACGCCGCCGGAGTCATCCAGACTTCGTCGCTCAGAACGTCATAGCGATGCAGGCCGACGCCCCAGCCCTTGTCGGACTTCTCGACCCGGCCGCCGAAGGCGTGGGCCAGAATCTGGTGGCCGAAGCAGACGCCCACCAGCCGCGTCTTGCCCCGCGCGTCGCGCAGCCAGGCGGACAGGGGCGCGATCCACGGCAGATCCTCATAGACGCCCGCCGCCGACCCGGTGACGATCGTCCCGGCGAAGGCCGACGGGTCTTCCGGCAGTTCCCCCGCCTGAACGTCGAATCGATGGGTGGTTGCGCCCTCGCCCAGCATGGCCCGGAACTGGGCGGTGTAGTCGCCGAACGCCTCGGCCAGAGGGGCGGGCGGACGACCGGTTTCGAGGATGGCGATGGCGGTCATGAAATCCACTTGATCGACGAGGGAGGAAGAAGCGTCAGCCCCTCGATTGCGGTAGAAGGAAGGCGAAAGCAATGAGACGAACCGCCCATGCCCTCTTCAGCCGAAATCCAGGCCGATGCGCCGCCTGAAGACCCGATCGTCCTGATCAATGTCTTCAAGTGCAACGCGCCCCATCTGGACGAATTGATGGAGCATCTGGCCGCTCTTGTGCGCATCCAGACCACCCTGCCCGGCTTCGTCTCCGCCACCCTGCATCGCGGACTGAACGGGCGGGTCGCCGCCAATCACGCCGTCTGGGCCAGCGCCGGCGCCTGGAAGGCCATGACGCGCCACCCTCAGGTCGTTGCGGCCATGGGGCCGATCCTGGCCATCGCCACCTTCGAGCCTCACCTCTACGAACCGGGCGAGGTCATCCAGGCCTAGCCCGCGCGCCAGACCTCGGCCCGGCCGCCGGGATCGCCCAGCGCCTGAACCGTCCAGCCGCAGATTTCGGCCGCCGCCGCATCGGCGCCCGAAGGCGCGTTGACGATCGTCATGGCGCAGCCGTTCATCTTCATCGGATTGTTCAGCGGACGCAGCCGCGCCTCGGCCACCAGCACGCGCGACAGCCCCGCCTGCTCCAGCCGCCGGATGAAGCCGTCGAAGGTCTCGAGATCCTTCAGCGGCGTCCAGATCGCCACACAGGCCGTCCGATCGGCGCCCAGAACCGCCGCCGCCGTCTCGGCCGAGCGGACATAGTCGTCGGGCCGCTCGAACGGCGGATCGATCAGCACCAGCGGCGCCTTCAGCCCCCGCGCCGCGCGCACCGCCTCCTCATAGCCGTCGCCCGCCTGCCCCGTCGCATTGGGCCACGGCGCCAGCGCCTCCTGCAGCAAGGCCTCGATCGGCGGGTTCAGCTCGAAGCCGCGATAGGAATCCTCAGCCCGCAAGGCTCGCGCCGTCAGCACCGGCGAGCCGGGATAGAAGCGCGCGCCGCCCTGGGGGTTCAGCGCGGCGACCTCGGCGGCCAGCGCCTCGATCAGCGGCGGCCGCGCCTCGGCGGTCATCAACCGCGCCACTCCGGCCTCGGCCTCACGCGAGCGGACCGCATCGCCCGACAGGTCATAGAGACCCGCCCCGGCATGGGTGTCCAGCACGCTCACAGGCCCGCGCGCCTGCCGCTCCTTCAACAGCCACAGCACAAGGGCGTGTTTGACCAGATCGGCGAAGTTTCCGGCGTGAAAGCTGTGACGATAATTCATGGCCGCTCGTCCCCCGCCCCCGTCATCAGGTCAAGTCGTATAAGAGGGGTCGACGCCCCGGCTTCAGGATACGCCATGCTGATCGACCATCCCGTTCTCTCCGACGATGACCGCACGCCCTCTCCGGCCATCGCCGAAACGGCGCAGGACGGCCTGATCCTGCGCGAACAGCACAGACGCGGCGGCACCGAGGTGGGCGTGCGCCGCGCCGAACAGCTGATGGCGCGCACCCCGCTCAGCGACCGCGACATCAAATCGATGTACAGCTATTTCGCCCGTCACGCGGTGGACAGGCACGGCCGCCACTGGGCCGATCCCATCAAGCCGTCGGCCGGCTATATCGCCTGGCGCCTGTGGGGTGGTGACGAGGCGCGCGACTGGATCAACAGCCTGCGCGCCCGCCTTTGCGAAGTCGGGATTTAGCGCTCGATCAGTCGGCCCAGTTCAGAACGACCTTGCCCGACTTGCCGGACTTCATCGCCTCAAAGCCCGCCTCGAAATCCTGATAGGGCATCTGGTGGGTGATCAGCGGCGACAGATCCAGACCCGCCTTCAGCAGGCCCAGCATCTTGCGCCAGGTGGTGAACATCTCGCGCCCATAGACGCCCTTGATGGTCAGGGCCTTCAGGATGATCGCGCCCCAGTCCGTCTCCATCGGCTTGGAGGGAATGCCCAGCATGGCCATGCCGCCGCCCATGATCAGGGTGTCGACGCACTGTTTGAAGGCGATCGGCGAGCCCGACATCTCCAGCGCCACGTCGAAGCCGACCTTCAGGCCCAGCTCGTGCATGACGTCGCGCAAGTCTTCCTTGGTCGTGTTCACAGTGCGCACGCCCGGCGCAACTTTTTGTGCAAGATCCAAGCGGAAGTCATTGATATCCGTAAGGACCACGGTGCGCGCGCCCGCATGACGCGCCACGGCGGCTGCCATCATGCCGATGGGGCCGGCGCCGGTGACGATGACGTCCTCGCCCAGCAGGTCGAACTGCTGCGCCGTATGCACGGCGTTGCCGAACGGATCGAGGATTGAGCCGATCTCATACGGCACCTCGTCCGGCAGCTCGATGACGTTGAACGCCGGGGCCACCACATATTCGGCGAAGGCGCCCTGACGGTTCACGCCAATGCCGCGCGTGTCGGGGTCCAGGTGGAAGTGACCGGCGCGGGCCGCTTCGGAGTTCAGGTCAATGACATGCCCCTCGGCCGAGACACGCTGGCCGACCTTCAGGCGGCGATCCACGTCCTTGCCGATGGCGACGATCTCGCCCGAAAACTCATGCCCGGTGATCATCGGTACGGGCACGTTCTTCTGGGACCACTCGTCCCAGTTCCAAATGTGTATGTCGGTGCCGCACACCGCGGTGCGATGCACCTTGATCAGCACATCCTCATCGCCCGCAACGGGAATGGGCGCATCGATCAGCTCCAGCCCCTCGGCCGGTTTCGTCTTGGCCAGAGCCTTCATCATGTCCGCCATCGGCCTACTCCCTGAACTCTGTTGTCGCGCCCTTGCACAGGCGCAGTCTGAAGCCTGATTTCGGCGCTTCCTCGGCATCGCGCAAGACGCCGACGACAATGCCGAAGTCCGCCCCCATCGCCTTGGCCGAAGCCTCTGCATGGGTCCACCGGATCGTCAGCGGCCCCGGCAGAACCGCCAGCACCAGATCGAACAGGGCGTCGAGGTTGCGCCCGAACCAGTCAGGCACGCCCTCGATCCGCTCGATCTGCGCATAGAAGTCGTCACGGCTCCGGATACAGCGACCGTCCAGCACGACTTCCACGCCCCGCTCCGTCAGATGACGCCCAGTTCCCTGCCCGCCTGGGTGAAGGCGGCCACGGCGGCGTCGATCTGTTCAAAGGTGTGGGCCGCCGACATCTGGGTGCGGATGCGGGCCTGACCGCGCGGCACCACCGGGAACGAAAAGCCGATGACATAGACCCCCAGCTCCAGCAGGCGCGCCGCCATGTCCTGCGCCAGCTTGGCGTCGCCCAGCATGACCGGAATGATCGGATGCTCGCCCGGCAGCAGGTCGAAGCCCGCCGCCGCCATGGCCGAACGGAAACGCGCCGCATTGGCGAACAACTGAGCGCGCAGCTTGTCGCCCTCATCTCCCGCAGCGATGCGGATGGCCTCCAGCGACGACCCGCAGACGGACGGCGCCAGAGCATTCGAGAACAGATAGGGCCGCGCGCGCTGCTTCAGCAGTTCCACGACATTCCTGCGGGCGCAGATGAAGCCGCCCATCGCCCCGCCCAGCGCCTTGCCGAAGGTGCCGGTGACGAAGTCGACCTCGACGCCGCAATGGGCGAACGAGCCCTTGCCCTTGTCGCCCAGAAAACCCGTCGCATGGCAGTCGTCGACCATGATCAGGGCCTGATACTGGTCAGCCAGGGCGCGGATCTGGTCGATCTTGCCGATGTAGCCGTCCATCGAGAAGGCGCCGTCGGTGGCGATGATGATGTTGCGGGCGCCGGCGGCGCGCGCCTCCTTCAGCTTGGCCTCCAGATCGGCCATGTCGGAGTTGGCGAAGCGATAGCGCTGGGCCTTCGACAGGCGCACCCCGTCGATGATCGAGGCGTGGTTCAGGCTATCCGAGACGATGGCGTCCTCGGCTCCGAACAGCGGCTCGAAGATGCCGCCGTTGGCGTCGAAGGCGGCGGCGAACAGGATGGCGTCCTCAAAGCCGAGGTAGTCGGCGATGGCGCGCTCCAGCTCCTTGTGGATTTCCAACGTGCCGCAGATGAAGCGCACCGAGGCCGTGCCCGCGCCCCACTTTTCCTGCGCCCCGATCCCGGCCTGGGTGACGCGTTCGTCGCCTGCCAGGCCCAGATAGTTGTTGGCGCAGAAGTTCAGCACATCGCGGCCGTTGACGGAGATCACCGGCCCCTGGCGCGAGGCGATGACGCGCTCGGGCTTGGTCAGCCCCTGGGCGTCGATGTCGGCCAGTTCGGCGGAGACGCGGTCATAGAAGGCTTGGTTGGTATCTTGGGTCATGTTTGCTCCGCTACGCTGAATTCGAGCAGGTTTGAACCCCTAGTTTGCGGCGACCGAGGCAGGCTGCGCCGAACCATCGAGGACGGGCCGCAGGGGACTGACCTCAACCTGCCCGCCGCAGGGCGTGAAGGCCAGCGGCAGGGCGATCGCCGTCGTCGCGCCCGGCGCCGTCACGCGCACGGTCTTGGCCGAAGGACAGGTCGTCTCGCCCTTGTCCTCGTGCGGGATGACGGTCCAGGCCAGGTCGAACCAGGCGGCTTGCTGCGGTCGTATTTCAACCGGCGTCGGGGCGCGACCCTGGGCGAAATAATTGCCCGGCGCCTGCACGGCCCGAACGCTGGTCAGCAGCTTGCCCTCGTCGTCCAGCAGGCTGACGGACGGATAGCCGGTCACGGTGCAGGCGTCGGCGCCGATGTTCCGCAGCGCCAGGGTGGTGAGGCGATGCCCCATGCCGGCGTCGCCGCCCTCGACCGCCAGGCGGAGGTTTTCGGCGGCGCAGGGCGCGCCCGACGGCGGCGGGGCCACGGCGGCGACCGGACGGCTGCAGCGCTCGACGATGACGCCGCCCGCCTGATCCCCCTGGCCTGCACGGCTCAATGTGCCGCTCTCCGTCTCGCCCCGGCTGGCCGTCCACCACTCCAGCCCCTGGCCTGCGTAACGGGCGCCGCTCGCGGAAACCACGCTGGTCAGGACATAGTCCTTGCCTTCGTAGGACAGGCGGGCGGTCTGGGCGTCGGGATAGGCGACGGCGATCGTCTTGCCGCTCTCACAGGCGTAGCCCACGGCGGCGGCGCTCTGAGCGACCGGCGCCTCGATCGGCGAAGTCGGTTCGGCTGGCTTCTGCTGAGAGCAACCGGCGGCCAGCAGCCCGAACCCGGCGGTCACGGCGATGGCTTGGAACGTGGCGGATCTGGTCATGGCGGCCCCCTTGAAGCAGCGACCCTGCTGCAACGTCGCGGGCTTGTGAAGGCTCCCCCAGGACGAAATCGTCAAGGGAGCGGTTGCGTAATGATATACTATAACATATCAAGCCTCACATCATTGTAACGGGGATGCGTGACATGCGATTTCGGACCTTCCTGCTGACCGCCGCGGGGGCGGCGGCGCTGACCAGCCTGGGCGCCGCTGCGCCCGCTTTCGCTGAGGACGCCGTGCAGCGTCAGTCGCAGGGCGACCCGCACGATCACGCCGCCCGCGACGCCGGCGCCTATGAGGTGGACGAGGTCGTGGTGCGCGCCCTGCCCCTGGGCCGCGCAGGCGACGACGTCGGTTCGCACGTCGCCCTGCTGAGCGGCGATGATCTGGTCCATCGGCGCCAATCGACCCTGGGCGACACCCTGAACAGCATTCCCGGCGTCAACTCCGACACCTTCGGCGGCGGCGCCAGCCGCCCGGTGGTGCGCGGCCAGACCTCGCCCCGCGTCAAGGTGCTGAGCGAGGGCGCGGGCCTGATGGACGCCTCCGAAGTCTCGCCCGACCACGCCGTGTCCGGCGAACCCCTGCTGCTGGAGGGCGTCGAGATCCTGCGCGGCCCGGCGGCCCTGCTCTACGGCGGCGGCGCCATCGGCGGCGCGGTCAACCTGCTGGACAAGAAGATCCCGACCCGCGTCCCGGCGAACGGCGGCGAGGGCGTGGCCGAATACCGTCGCGGCTCGGTCGACAACGAGGAAGCCGGCGTGGTCGGCATGACGGTGGGCGCCGGCAACTTCGCCGTCCGCGTCGAGGCGGCGGCGCGCAAGTCGGACGACTACAAGGTTCCCGGCTGGGACGAACCGCGCCTGGACGGCTCCTACAACGAGACCTCGACGGCGACGCTGGGCGCCTCCTGGATCGGGTCGCGCGGCTATCTGGGCGCGGCCTATACGGAACAGACCAGCCGCTATGGTCTGTCCGGTCACAGCCATGAATATGAGGGCTGCCACCCGCACGGCGACCACCTGCACTGCGGCGGCGGCCACGACCACGGTCACGACGACGATCATGGCCATGGCGACGACGATCACGGGCACGAGCATGAGGGCGACCACGACCACGCCGCTCCCGAGGTCCGCCTGAAGAGCCGCCGCGTCGACCTGCGCGGCGAACTGCGCGACCCGCTGCCGGGCATCGAGAACGTGCGCCTGCGCGCCGGCTACACCGACTATGAGCACAGCGAGCTCGAGGAAGGCGTCGTCTCGACCACCTTCACCAACAAGGGCTACGACGGCCGCATCGAGGCCCAGCACCGCGAGATCGCCGGCTTCCGCGGCGTGGTCGGCCTGCAACTGAGCAAGAGCGACTTCGCCGCCGTCGGCGAAGAGAGCTTCCTGGCGCCCAGCACGACCAAGAACACCGGCCTGTTCGTGATGGAGGAATACGAGATCGGCCTGTGGCACCTGGAAGGCGCCCTGCGTCAGGAATGGCAGGAGGCCTCAGCCATCGGCCTGCCCGACGTCGAACACAAGCCCTTCTCCATCTCCGGTTCGGCGGTGTGGCACTTCACCCCCGGCTGGTCGGGCGCCGTGTCGCTGTCGCGCTCGCAGCGCGCGCCCTCGGCCCAGGAGCTCTATGCCGACGGCGTCCACCTTGCGACCAACACCTATGAGATCGGCGACGCTGCACTGGACGTCGAGACAGCCAACTCGATCGAGCTGACCCTGCGCAAGACCGAAGGCTCCCTGACCGGCTCGGTCAGCGCCTACCACTACGTCTACGACGACTACATCTTCGCCCGGACGCTGGATCAGTACGAGGACTTCCGCCTGATCCGCTACAGCCAGGCCGACGCGACCTTCACCGGCATCGAGGGCGAGCTGACGCAACAGTTCACCCCGTGGCTGTCAGGCACGGTCTTCGGCGACTACGTCGAGGGCGAGCTCAAGGGCGACGGCGGGAACCTGCCCCGCATCCCGGCGGCGCGGGCGGGCGTGCGCCTGGCCGCCTTCCAGGGGCCGTGGTCGGGCGACGTCGAATACAGCCGCACCTTCAAGCAGACCGACATCGCCGCCTTCGAAACGGAGACGCCGGGCTACGACATGGTCAACGCCACCGTGGCCTATGACGTCGATCTGGGGCCAGTGCGCTCGCAGATCTTCCTGCGCGGGACCAATCTGCTGGACGAGACGGCGTTCAACCACGCCTCCTTCCTGGCCGAGACGGCGCCCCTGCGCGGGCGCAACCTAACGGTGGGCGTGCGCGCCCGCTTCTAGGTTTCTTCGCCGCTGCAAAAAACGAGGGACGGAATCCGACGGATTCCGTCCCTTCGTGCGTTGGAGTCTTGTCGGTTCGGACAGGACTAAGCCCCTTATTACAGGAGTTTAATCCTGAAGAGCGAACGCGCCCCTTTTCGGCGCACATCGTTCTTTATTCGAAGCGATGCGATCGACGAGACAGGGCGTCGAGCGCGAGCGTGCCTACTCCCCGGTTGTCTTTAGGACTCGACATGTCGCCAGTCGCCTTGCTGTTCGCCCTCGCCTCCCTGTCCCCTGCCGACACGGCGGCGGCCGTTCCGCCGCAATCCACGCCCGCCCAGACCGCGACCCCCGTGCCGCAGGAAGAGGTCGACGCGAACGCCTACGATCTGGGCACGCTGGAGGCCGTCACCACCGCCCGTCGCGGCGCGGCCCTGGGCGATTATGAACCTGAACTGACCCTCGACGAGGAGCAGATCAAGGCCTACGGGGCCAGCAGCATCGAAGAGCTGATGACCCTGCTGGAGCCAGTGACGCGCAGCTCGCGCGGCGGCTCGCCGGTCTTCCTGGTCAACGGGCGGCGCATCTCGGGCTTCCGCGAGATTCGCGGCATCCCGCCGGAGGCCATCGAGCGCACCGAGATCCTACCCGAGGAAACCGCCCTCTCCTATGGCTACAGCGCCGACCAGCGGGTCGTGAACTTCGTGCTGAAGGCCGACTTCCGGTCCGTCACCATGCAGGTCACCGCCCGTCGTCCCGACCAGGGCGGCCGCACCATGACCGACCTGGAAAGCAACGTCCTGCGCATCTCGGGCAAGCAGCGCTGGACGCTGGACCTGGAATACGAGCGCGACACGCCCCTGTTCGAGACCGAGCGCAACATCGTCCGCGACGGGACGCCCTATGATCTGATGGGCAACGTCACGTCGCCCGGCGGCGGCGAGATCGACCCCGCCCTGTCGGCCCTGCTGGGCCAGAGCGTGACGACGGCCTCGGTCGGCGCGGGTGCAGCGGGCGGCGCCGCCCTGTCCGACTTCGGCGTCGGACCCCGCACCGACGACCTGACCGCCTATCGCACCTTGTCGCCCAAGCGTGAGAACAGCTCCATATCCGGCTCCCTGGTGCGCGACCTGAACCAGACCATGTCGCTGACGCTCAGCGGCGAACTGGAGGATACCTCCAGCTTCTCCTACCTGGGCCTGCCGGGCCTCAGCCTGGCCCTGCCCTCGGCCAGCCCCTATTCGCCCTTTGCCAGCGACGTGCTGCTGCACCGCTACATCGATGCACCCGGCGCGCTTGGACGGCAGACCGACACCCTGTCCGGCCAACTGGGCTTCCTGGTCGACGGCTATCTGGGCGACTGGCGCTGGACGGTGAACGGCGGCTACGACCGCACCGAGACCAAGACCCGCACCGGCCGCGGCCTCAACGACGACGCCCTGCAGGCGGGCGTGACGGCCGGGACCATCGACCCGTTCGGCGACCTGGGCCAGTTGCCGGCCAATCCGTTCGACACCGCGCGCTCCATCTCCAGCAAGTCCAGCATCGAGGGCGTCATCAACGGCACGGCCTGGGAAGGCCCGGCCGGATCGCTGACCTCGACCTTCAAGGTCGGCTTCGACAGCCAGTCGCTGGACTCCGAGAACCTGCGCTTCTCCGAGGCAGAGCAGGCCAGCGTCTTCTCCGAACGCTCCCTGTCGCGCGACCGCACCAGTGCCTCGGGCAACTTCAACCTGCCTATCGCCAACCGCGACCGCGAGGTGCTGGGCGCGCTCGGCGACCTGTCGGCCAATCTGAACCTGGCCTACGAAGATCTGTCCGACTTCGGCGGCCTGTCGGCCTATACGGTCGGGCTGAACTGGTCGCCGTGGGAGCCGGTGAACTTCACCGCCAGCTGGGCCGACGAGCAGAAGGCCCCGTCGATGTCGCAGCTGAACGACCCTACGATCTCGACCCCGAACGTGCCCGTCTACGACTTCGCCACCGGCCAGTCGGTCAACATCGTCCGCATAGAGGGCGGCAACCCCAACCTGTCCGAGGAGACCAAGCGCGTCCTGAAGTTCGGCGTCAACCTGACCCCGCTGAAGGACAAGGATCTGCGCTTCACGGCCAACTACACCCGGACCGAGACGGAAGGCTCCATCGCCTCCTTCCCGACCATCACGCCGGAACTGGAAGCCGCCCTGCCCGAGCGCTTCACGCGCGACCTGGACGGCAACCTGGTGTCGATCGACGCCCGGCCCTTGAACTTCCAGAAGGCTGAGCAGCAGGAAATCCGCTGGGGCCTGAACTTCTCGACCGCCTTCGGCAAGCCGGATCCGGCGGCCATGGCGCGCATGAACGCGCGCAGCGGCGGCGGCCAGCGCGGACCGGGCGGCCCCGGCGGCGGCCCCGGCGCCGGCGGTCCGCCTCCCGGCGGCGGGATGCGAATGCAGGGCGGCGGCGGACGCGGTCGTGGCGGCGGCATGATGCCGGGCCAGGGGCGGTTCAACGTCTCGCTGTATCACACCTATCGGATCCAGGATGAGATCACGATCCGCGACGGCTTGCCGGTGCTCGACCTGCTGGACGGCGCCGCCATCGGCGCGCGCGGCGGTCAGTCCCGCAACGAGGTCCAGTTGCAGATGGGCGCCTTCAAGAGCGGCATGGGCGGCTTCCTGAACGCCAACTGGAAGGAGTCCACGCGGATCAACGGCGGCTCGTCGCCGGATGACGACCTGAGCTTCTCGGACCTGACGACGGTGAACCTGAACCTGTTCGCCGACCTGTCGTCGCGCGAGAACTGGGTGTCGCGCTATCCGTGGCTGAAGGGGGCCCGCGTCAGCGTCGGCGTCGAGAACATCTTCGACCAGCGGCTGAAGGTCCGCGACGGCCTCGGGAACACGCCGCTGTCGTATCAGCCCGACTACCTCGACCCGCTGGGCCGCACGTTCAGGATCAGCCTGCGGAAGATCCTGTACTGATCAATGAAAAGGCCCGGTCTCCCGACCGGGCCTTTGTCTTTTAGTGATCGCCCTTCGGCGTCTCCATCAGTTCGATCAGCACCCCGCCCATCTCCTTAGGGTGCAGGAAAACCACAGGCGTCCCGTGCGCGCCGATGCGGGGCTCGCCTGTGCCCAGAATAGTTACGCCCTTGGCCCGCATGTCGGCGATGGCGGCGTGGATGTCCGCCACTTCAAAGCAAACGTGGTGCTGCCCGCCCTTGGGATTTTTAGCCAGGAAGCCGGTGATCGGGCTGGTCTCGTCATACGGTTCGATCAGCTCGATCTGGGCCGTCGGCGTGTCGATGAAGCAGACCTTCACCCCCTGCGCGGGCAGGTCGAACGGCTCGCCGATCTTCGTCGCGCCCAGCACGTCACGATACAGCTTGATCGACTCGGCGATGGAGGGCGTGGCGACGCCGACGTGGTTCAGATTGCCGATCACTTCTTGGTCTCCGCAGGCGTGGGCTGGGCATAGCCCAGGCGCTGGTTCAGCTTTTCGATTAGGTCTACGGCCGTCTCGGCGATGACCGAACCGGGCGGATAGACAGCGGCCGCACCCATATCGATCAGGGGCTGCACGTCCGACGGCGGAATGACGCCGCCGACCACGATCATGATGTCCTCGCGCCCCAGCTTGGCCAGTTCAGCCTTCAGTTCAGGAACAAGCGTCAGGTGCCCCGCCGCCAGCGACGAGGCCCCGACCGCGTGGACGTTCTTCTCGACCGCATCGCGCGCGGCCTCGGCGGGCGTCTGGAACAGGGAGCCAGCCGTCACGTCGAAGCCGATGTCGCCGTAGCCCGTGGCGACGACCTTCTGGCCCCGGTCATGTCCGTCCTGGCCCAGCTTGGCGATCAGGATGCGCGGCGGACCGCCGTCGTTCTCGACGAAGGCCGCGACCATCGAGCGGGCGCGGGCGATCCTGGGGTCGTTCCCGGCCTCCTTGGCGTAGACGCCCGAGACCGTCTTCACCGTGGCGATGTGGCGGCCGAAGGCGGCCTCCAGCGCGTCAGAGATTTCGCCAACGGTGGCCTTGGCGCGGGCCGCCCGCACGGCCAGCTCCATCAGGTTCTCATCGCCGCGCGCGCCCTCGGTCAAAGCGTCCAGAGCGGCCTGCGTCGCCGCCTCGTCGCGCTCGGCCTTCAGGCGTTGCAGCTTCTCGATCTGGCGGGCGCGCACCTCGGCGTTGTCGACCTTCAGCATCGGAATGTCGTCGACCACGGGGTTCAGATATTTGTTCACGCCCACGACCGTCTGCTGGCCGGTGTCGATGCGGGCCTGGGTCTTGGCCGCGGATTCCTCGATCCGCAGCTTGGGAATGCCCGCCTCGATGGCCTTGGCCATGCCGCCGTAGGCCTCGACCTCCTCCATCAGGGCGCGGGCCTTGGTCGCCAGCTCCTGGGTCAGGCGCTCGACGTAGAAGCTGCCGCCCCACGGGTCGATGACGCGGGTCAGGCCGGTCTCGGCCTGCGCCAGAATCTGCGTGTTGCGCGCGATCCGGGCCGAGAAGTCGGTCGGCAGGGCCAGGGCTTCGTCCAGCGCATTGGTGTGCAGGCTCTGCGTCTGGCCGCCCGCCGCCGCCATGCACTCGACCATGGTGCGCGGCACATTGTTGAACACGTCCTGCGCCGCCAGCGACCAGCCCGAGGTCTGGCAGTGGGTCCGCAGGGACAGGGACTTGGGATTGACGCCGCCTTCGCGCTTCACCGCCTCGGCCCACAGCAGGCGACCGGCGCGCATCTTGGCCACCTCCATGAAGTAGTTCATGCCGATGGCCCAGAAGAAGCTCAGGCGCGGCGCGAAGCGGTCGATCTCCATGCCCGCCGCCTTGCCCGCGCGCAGGTATTCGATCCCGTCCGACAGGGTGTAGGCCAGCTCGATATCCGCCGACGCCCCCGCCTCCTGCATGTGATAGCCGGAGATGGAGATGGAGTTGAACTTGGGCGTTTCCTTCGCCGTCCACTCGAAGATGTCGGCGATGATCCGCATCGAGGGCGCGGGCGGATAGATGTAGGTGTTGCGGACCATGAACTCCTTCAGAATGTCGTTCTGAATGGTCCCGGTCAGCTTGGCGTGGTCGACGCCTTGCTCCTCGCCCGCCACGACGTAGAGGGCCAGGATCGGCAGCACCGCCCCGTTCATGGTCATGGACACCGACATCTGGTCCAGCGGAATGCCGTCGAACAGGGTCCGCATGTCCAGAATGCTGTCGATGGCCACGCCCGCCATGCCGACGTCGCCCTTCACCCGCGGATGGTCGCTGTCATAGCCGCGGTGGGTGGCCAGGTCGAAGGCGACCGACAGGCCCTTCTGACCGGCGGCAAGGTTGCGGCGATAGAAGGCGTTGGATTCCTCGGCGGTCGAGAAGCCCGCATACTGGCGGATGGTCCACGGCGCGCCCGCATACATGGTCGGATACGGCCCGCGCACGAAGGGGGCGAAGCCCGGCAGGCCGTGGATGAAGTCCAGCCCGTCCAGCGCATCCGGCCCATAGGCCGTCTCGACCGTCAGCCCCTCGGGCGTGGTCCACGGCGCGCGGTCAGGCCCGGCGCCGGTCGCGCCCAGATCAAGGGCGACCTTGGAGAAGTCAGGGAAACTCATTGGGCGGCCTCCTCGAAGGCGGCGGCGAAGCGGACAGGCGCCAGCGCCTCGAAAGTCCCGGCGACGGCAGGTGCAGCAGGCGCGGGCGTCACGGGCGCGGGACGCACGTCCGGGTCGACGAATTTGGTGACGCCGATGATCTGGGCGGCGCCGTCCTTGATGGCTTTTTCGGCCATGTCGCGAGCGCGGGCGATGCGAGGCTGGATCACTCCGCCTTCCAGACAGGCGATGACGCCGCCTTCAGCCTCATAGACCTGGAACTCGGCCCAGGCGGCCTCGGCCAGTTCGCGCGTGCGGGCGTCCAGATACCAGGAACCGCTGGCCGGATCGTCCACGCGACCCAGATTGGATTCCTCCATCAGGATCAGCTGGGTGTTGCGCGCTTGACGCCTGGCGAAGTCGTCCGGCAGGCCCGCCGCGCGGGTGAAGCCGTCCAGCACCACCGCATCGGCCCCGCCCACGGCCCCGGCGAACCCGGCGGAGGTCAGGCGCAGCATGTTCGGCCACGGATCGCGCGCCGACAGCATCCGCCGCGACGAGCGCACCTCGATGATCGCCGGAACCTCGGTGCCGAACGCCTTGGAGACACTGGCCCAGATCAGGCGCAGCGCACGGATCTTGGCCAAGGAGTCGAAGGTCTGGTCCACGGCCACGCTCAAGACCACGCCCTTCAGCGCCGCCTCAATCGTCATGCCCGCCTCGACCGCCGCCTTCACATAAGCCACGGCCGACGACGCGGCGAAGGCCAACTCCTGCGCGATGGAGCCGCCCGCCTCATGCGCCACGCGGCCCGAGGCCATGAACAGCGTCGCCTCAGAATAGGTCGCGGCATGGGTCGCAGCCGCCGTGGCCGCCTCGACCATGAGGGCTGCAAAGTCGCCCGGCGCCCCGCCTGCCTCGGCGTAGGCCGAGATCGGATCGAGGTGGAAGGCCAGCTTGGCGCGGGGCGAACCTTTGGCGACCGCCGACAGGGCCTCGGCCGCCTTCACGCCCTCGAACCCGGCATCCAGCGCCACCGGCGCCAGTTCCAACGCCACCCCGTCCAGCGCGCGCGCCAGCTTCGCAGCGTCCGCCGCGACCGGCCCGGCGATCAGGATCGACGCCGCCCCGTTTTCCAGATCGGTCAGGATGGCGCGGCTCAGGGCGTCCGCGTCCTCGCCCTCGTTCAGCGCCCGCACGTCCCACGCCCGGCCTTCGGAATCCGAGGGCCGGGGCGCGAACACCGGCTCGCCGCCGTTCGCCGCACCATACAGAGGCTTCGTCGCCAGATGGTCCGCATCCAGATGAATGAGGCTCTCCAGCGGACGCTCCTTCAGCGCCTTAATAGCGGCTTCACGCCACTCCAGCGGGGTGGGGTCTGGGAAGGTCATGCCGCCGCTCCTTCTTCCTTCGTCATCCTCCGGCCAGCCGCGCAGCGGCGCAGACCGGGGGACCCAGCGGCGCGCGAGAGCGCGAAGCTGTCACCCACGCCGCGCGCCCCATCGAAACGCGGCGTTGTCGCCTTCGCTTCGCTGCGGCGCCGCTGGGTCCCCCGGTCGCTCCTGCGGAGCGCCGGAGGATGACGAAAGAGGGAAAGCATCACTCGAACTCCACCAGCACGTCGTCGGCCGCCACCGGATCGCCGGCCTTGGCCTTGACCGCCTTCACCTTGCCGTCGCGTTCGGCCTTGAGGATGTTCTGCATCTTCATGGCCTCGATGATGGCGACAGTCTCGCCGGACTTGACCTCCTGGCCCTCGACCACGGGGATGTCGACCACCAGACCCGGCATCGGCGACAGCACCAGCCTGGAGGTGTCCGCCGCCTGCTTCTCGGGCAGCAGGGCGTAGAGGTGGGCCACCTCGGGGCGCAGGACGCGAACGCGCGCCCGGGCCGCGCGGTGGCGGATGTCGAAGCCGTCGGCGGCGCGCTTCACCTCGGCGGTGAAGGCGTCGTCGTCCAGCACCGCCTTGAACAGCGACAGGCCCGGACGCCAGTCGATCTCGGACAGGGAGACTTCCTCGCCGTCGATGGCGACGATCAGGTCTTCGGCCTCGTCATAGCCGACCTCGACCTCATAGGCTGTCTTGTCGATCAGGACGGTCCAGTCGGTGCGCTCGCTGGGATCGCCGTCCTGTTCGGCGATGACCTCGTTCATGGCCACGGCCGAGGCGATTAGGATCTTCACCTGCTCCGGCGTCGGCGCCAGGCCGTGGAAGCCGTCGGGGAACTCGTCCTTGATGTAGCTGGTCGACAGCTGGCCGGACTGGAAGCGCTCCTGGTCCATGACCGCCGCCAGGAAGGGCACGTTGTGGCCCAGCCCCGCCAGATGCGTGTCCTCCAGCGCGCGGGCCATGCCGCGCACCGCGTCGTCGCGCGTCTCGCCCCAGGCGCACAGCTTGGCGATCATAGGGTCGTAGAACATGCTGATCTCGTCGCCCTCGCGGACGCCCGAGTCATTGCGGACCGTATAGTCGCCCTGATCGCCTTCCTCGGGCTGCTCATAGCGCACCAGACGGCCGATCGACGGCAGGAAGCCGCGATAGGGGTCCTCGGCGTAGATGCGGCTTTCGATGGCCCAGCCGTTGATCGAGAGGTCGCCCTGCTTGATCGCCAACTGCTCGCCCCAGGCCGAACGGATCATCTGTTCGACCAGATCGACGCCGGTGATCAGCTCCGTCACCGGATGCTCGACCTGCAGACGGGTGTTCATCTCCAGGAAGAAGAACGACTTGTCCTGACCGGCGACGAACTCGACCGTGCCTGCCGAGTCATAGTTCACCGCCTTGGCCAGGGCGACAGCCTGCGCCCCCATGGCGGCGCGGGTGGCCTCGTCCAACAGGGGCGACGGCGCCTCTTCGATGACCTTCTGGTTGCGGCGCTGGATCGAGCATTCGCGCTCGAACAGGTGGATGACGTTGCCATGCTTATCGCCCAGCACCTGAATCTCGATGTGGCGCGGGTCGACGATGAACTTCTCGAGGAAGACGCGGTCGTCGCCGAAGGCGTTCAGCGCCTCGGCCTTCACGGCGGCGAAGCCCTCGGCCATGTCGTCGTCCGAATGGGCGACGCGGATGCCCTTGCCCCCGCCCCCGGCCGAGGCCTTGATCATGACCGGATAGCCGATCTCGCGCGCGATCTTCACCGCCTCGTCCGGCGTTTCGATCAGGCCCATGTGGCCCGGCACGGTCGAGACGCCCGCCTCGGCGGCGAATTTTTTGGACGTGATCTTGTCGCCCATGGCGTCGATCGCCTCGGGGTTCGGCCCGATGAAGGCGATCCCCTCGGCCTTCAACCGCCGCGCAAAGCTGGCGTTTTCCGACAGGAAGCCGAAGCCGGGGTGCACGGCCTGCGCCCCCGTCTGCTTCACGGCGTCCACGATCCTGTCCTGGATCAGATAGGACTGGGCGGCGGGCGACGGACCGATGTGAACCGTCTCATCCGCCATCTCGCACGCCAGCGAACCGGCGTCGGCGTCGGAGTAGACGACGACGGTTTTGATGCCCATGCGACGACAGGTCTTTATGACGCGAACAGCAATTTCGCCGCGGTTGGCGATCAGAATTTTATCGAACATTTCTGGGCCTTACAGCGGGATGTTGTCGTGCTTCTTCCAGGGATTTTCCTGGGTCTTGTTCTTCAGCGTCTTCAGCGCCTTGATCAGGCGACGGCGCGTGCCGTGGGGCATGATGACGTCGTCGATGTAGCCGAGCCCAGCCGCGACGAACGGATTGGCGAAGCGTTCCTTGTATTCAGCCTCGCGCGCCGCCAGGGCCTCGGGGTCGCCCGCCTCCTTGCGGAAGATGATCTCGACGGCGCCCTTGGCGCCCATGACCGCGATCTCGGCGGTGGGCCAGGCGTAGTTGACGTCGCCGCGCAGGTGCTTGGAGCTCATGACGTCATAGGCGCCGCCATAGGCCTTGCGCGTGATGACCGTCAGCTTGGGCACGGTGGCCTCGGCATAGGCAAACAGCAGCTTGGCGCCGTGCTTGATCAGTGCGCCGTACTCCTGCTTCGTGCCCGGCATGAAGCCCGGCACGTCGACGAACGTCACCAGCGGGATGTGGAAGGCGTCGCAGAAGCGCACGAAGCGCGCGGCCTTGCGGCTGGAGTCGATGTCCAGCACCCCCGCCAGCGTCTGGGGCTGGTTGCCGACGATACCGACCGGCTGGCCGTCCAGACGGCCGAAGCCGCAAATGATGTTCTTGGCGAAGTCGGCGCCGATCTCGAAGAAGTCGGCCTCGTCGACCGTCTTCAGGATCAGTTCCTTCATGTCGTAGGGCTGGTTCGGATTGGCCGGGACCAGGGTGTCCAGCGAGGCCTCGTCGCGATCCGGCTCGTCATAGGTTTCGCGGACCGGCGGCGTCTCGCGGTTCGACAGCGGCAGGAAGCCGATCAGGCGACGCACCTCCGACAGGGCCTCCAGGTCGTTCTCGAAGGCGCCGTCGGCGACCCCCGACTTACCGGCATGGACGCGGGCGCCGCCCAGATCCTCGTGGCTGACGACCTCATTGGTCACGGTCTTCACCACGTCGGGGCCGGTCACATACATGTAGGAGGTGTCCTTCACCATGAAGATGAAGTCGGTGATGGCGGGCGAATAGACGTCGCCGCCCGCGCACGGACCCATGATGACCGAGATCTGCGGGATGACGCCCGAGGCCAGGGTGTTCTGCAGGAAGATGTCGGCGTAGCCGGCCAGGCTCTCCACGCCTTCCTGAATGCGCGCGCCGCCAGCGTCGAACAGGCCGATGATCGGCGCGCCCGCCGTCAGGGCCATCTTCTGGATCTTGACAATCTTCGCCGCGTGGGCGCCCGACAGCGAACCGCCGAACACCGTGAAGTCCTTTGAGAAGACATAGACCAGACGGCCGTTGATCGTGCCGCGCCCGGTGACGACGCCGTCACCGGGGATGCGCTGATCCTGCATCCCGAAGTCGTGGCTGCGGTGCTCCACGAACATGTCGGTCTCTTCGAAGGAGCCTTCGTCCAGCAGAACGCCGATGCGTTCGCGGGCGGTCAGCTTGCCCTTGGCGTGCTGGCTGGCGATGCGCTTCTCGCCTCCGCCCAGACGGGCGGCGGCGCGACGGCGCTCGAGTTCCTCGAGGATGGCCTGGCTCATGATTGGAGCGACTCCCTGACTTCGTTCAGGCTCAACAAGCCGCTTCGTTGCAAAAAGGCAATCGCAACTTTGCAAAAGGTGCGTAAGTGCGTAAGCCTGCCAAGGCGCACAGGCGTTTTTGCAAAGTTGCAACGCCGATGACCGATGCAGGGCGATGGCTGAAAAACTCTACCTCGGGACCAAGGTCCGCAAGCTGCGCGAGACGCGCGGCTGGACGCTGGAGCAGTGCGCCGGGCGGCTGGCGCTGTCGCCGTCCTACCTGTCGCAGATCGAGACCAACCAGCGCCCGGCCACGGCCCGCGTGCTGATCGCCCTGACCCGCGCCTTCGACGTGGACGCCAGCCTGTTCGATCTGGACGGCGACGCCCGCCTGATCGCCGACCTGCGCGAGGCGACCACTGACGTCGCGGGCCACGCCGAGGCGCCGACGCCGGGCGAGCTGAAGCAAGCGGCCATGAACGCGCCCCGACTGGCGCGGCAGTTCCTGGCCCTGCACCAGGACTATCGCCGTCTGGACGAGCGGCTGAAGACACTGAACGAGACGCTGGGCCGCGACGAACACGCCGCCGACGCCGCTCCCGCCCTGCCCTATGAGGCGGTGCGCGACTTCTTCCACTATCGCGACAACTACATCGACGCCCTGGACCGGGCGGCGGAGGATCTGGCCGCGCGGCTGAATCTCGGCGACGGCGTCCATCCGGAGCGCGAGCTGGAGGCTGCTCTGAACGACCTGTGCGGCGTGCGCGTCGCCACGGGTCAGGGTCGCGGCGCCATGCGGCGTTTCGATCCGGGCGCGCGCATCCTCTATGTCGACGCCAGCCTGCCGGGCGCCACCCGCGCCTTCCAGATGGCGCACCAGCTGGTTCGCTTACGGTTCGAGGATCTGATCGAGCACGAACTGGACCGCGCCGCCTTCGACCTTCCCGCCGCGCGCGACGTTTGCCGGGTCGGTCTGGCCAACTATGCAGCTGGGGCGCTGCTGCTGCCCTATCGCGCCTTTCTCGAAGCGGCGCGGGAGTTGCGGCACGACGTGGACCGCCTGCGCAACCGCTTCCACGTCAGCTTCGAGCAGGCCTGCCACCGGCTGAGCACCTTGCAGAGGCCCGGCTGGCGCGGCGTGCCCTTCTACTTCGCGCGAGTGGACATGGCGGGCAACATCACCAAGCGGCACAGCGCGACGCGCTTCCAGTTCGCCCGCTTCGGCGGCGCCTGCCCGCTGTGGAACGTGCATGAGGCGTTCAGCGCACCGGACCGCATCCTGGTCAATCTGTCGGAAATGCCGGACGGCGCCCGCTACGTCTGCCTCGCCAAGAGCGTGTCCAAGCCAGGCGGGTCGTTCCTGGAGCCGGATCGGCGCTATGCGCTGGGTCTGGGATGCGAGATCGAGCACGCGGCCCAGTTGGTCTATGCGGACGGGCTGGACCTGAACGGCCCGCCGACGCGCATGGGGGTGAACTGCCGCATCTGCGAACGGACGGACTGCACCCAGCGGGCCTTTCCGCCGATCGACCGCACGCTGGCCGTGCCGGAGAATGAGCGAGGGGTGATCCCCTATACGCTCACCTGAATCCTTCTCCCGATGGGAGAAGGTGGCCCGAAGGGCCGGATGAGGGTTCCCGGCCGAAGTCGGCGTAAGCCGTCGCAAAACGGCTGACTGCGGAACCCTCACCCTTTCGCCTAAACCAATCGCTTCGCTCTTGGAGGCTCAAGCCCTCTCCCATCAGGAGAGGGTTTAGGCTTAGCTCATGGTCGGGATGATGAAGCTGGAGTCTTCATGCTCCAGCGCGCTGTCGGGCCAGCGGGCGGTGACGGTCTTGGTCTTGGTCCAGAACTTCACGCCTTCCATGCCGTACTGGTTGGTGTCGCCGAAGCCCGAACGCTTCCAGCCGCCGAAGGAGTGGTAGGCCACCGGCACCGGGATCGGCACGTTGATGCCGACCATGCCGACGTTGACGCGGGCGGCGAAGTCGCGGGCCGCGCGGCCGTTCTGGGTGAAGATGGCGACGCCGTTGCCGTACTGATGCTTGCTCGGCAGGCTCAGCGCCTCCTCAAAGTTGGCGGCGCGGACGATCTGCAGCACCGGGCCGAAGATCTCTTCCTGATAGGAAGACATGTCCGTGGTCACATGGTCGAACAGCGACGGGCCGATGAAGTAGCCCTTTTCGTGCCCCTGCAGGCTGAAGTCGCGACCGTCGACGACCAGTTCGGCGCCTTCCTCGACGCCCTTGCCGATCCAGCCGGCGACGCGGTCGCGGTGCTGGGCCGAGACAACCGGGCCGTAGTGGGCCTGATCATCGGTCGAGACGCCGACGCGCAGGGTCGGGATTTCGGCGACCAGACGCTCGCGCAGTTCATCGGCGGTCTTCTTGCCGACCGGCACCACGACCGGCAGGGCCATGCAGCGTTCGCCCGCCGAACCGTAGGCCGCGCCCGACAGGTCCTTGATCACCTGATCCAGGTCGGCGTCGGGCATGACGATGCCGTGGTTCTTGGCGCCGCCCATGGCCTGGACGCGTTTCCCGTGCTGGGCGCCGGTCTGATAGACGTAGTGGGCGATGTCCGACGAGCCGACGAAGCTGACAGCGTGGATGTCGGGGTGGGTCAGGATGGCGTCGACCGCCGTCTTGTCGCCGTGGACGACGTTCAGCACGCCCTTGGGCGCGCCCGCCTCCATCATCAGTTCGCCCAGACGCACCGGCACGGACGGATCGCGCTCGGACGGCTTCAGGATGAAGGTGTTGCCGACCGCGATGGCGACGCCGAACATCCACATCGGGATCATGGCCGGGAAGTTGAACGGGGTGATGCCCGCCACCACGCCCAGGGCCTGGCGCATGGAGTAGACGTCGATGCCAGGACCGGCGCCCAGAGTGTATTCGCCCTTCAGCGCGTGCGGGATGCCGCAGGCGAACTCGATCACTTCCAGACCGCGCTGGATGTCGCCCTTGGAGTCGGCGATGACCTTGCCGTGCTCGCTGGACAGCATTTCGGCCAGTTCGTTCATGTTCGCCTCGACCAGGCGCTTGAACTCGAACATGACGCGGGCGCGGCGCTGCGGGTTGGTCGAGGACCAGCCTTCGAATGCGGCCTGCGCCGACTGGACCGCGCGATCCAGCTCCGACGGCGTCGCCAGCTGGACGCGGGCCTGAACCTCGCCGGTGTTGGGGTTGAAGACGTCGCCGAAGCGGCCCGACGCCCCCTCGAAAGCCGCACCGTCGATGAAGTGGCGAATATCGCGCATTGAACGTCTCTCCCGATGATTATGGTTCTTCGTGAGCCTGCCCTAGCAGAGCGGGCTGGTCAGGCCCATTGCAATCTTGCAGATGATGATGTGCATATCTGCATATGTTCGACTGGGATGACCTGAGAGTGTTTCTGGCCGCCGCGCGCGCCGGGTCGCTGGCGACGGCGGCGCAGCGGCTGGGCGTGGACGCGGCCACCGTCGGGCGGCGCGTGGCGCGACTGGAGACGGCGCTGAAGTCGACCCTGCTGGTGCGCTCGGCCGCCGGGCTGCACCTGACGGCTGCGGGCGCCCAACTGCTGGAGCGGGCGCTGGACGCCGAAAGCGCGATGGAGGCCGCCGGACGCGTCACCCAGCCCGACCTGATCGCGGGCGCCGTGCGGATCAGCGCCTCGGAAGGCTTCGGCGGCGCCGTGCTGGCCCCCGCCCTGCCCGGCCTGCTGGCGGCGCATCCGGGGCTGAACGTCGAACTGGCGGCCAGTTCCGGCTTCCTGTCACCCAGTCGCCGCGAGGTGGACATGGCCATCACCCTCAGCCCCGCCGACAGTCCGCGCCTGATCGTCGAGCCGCTGACGACCTATCAGCTGGCGCTCTACGCCGCGCCCGAACATCTGGAACGCCACGGCGCGCCGGCCAGCATCGATGACCTGAGCCGCTTCGACATGGTCGGCTATGTCGACGATCTGATCTATGCGCCCGAACTGCGCTATCTGGACGAATTGCGGCCCAACCTGCGGCCGCGTCTGGCCTCCTCGTCGATTCGCGCCCAACGGGACATGGTGGCGGCGGGCGGCGGGATCGGCGTCCTGCCCTGTTTCCTGGCCGAAGGGCTGACGCGAGTTCTGCCCGAGCAGGTCCTGATCGAGCGGCGCTTCTGGCTCAGCACCCACCGCGAGGTCCACGGCACGGCGCGACTGAAGACCGTGCGGCGCTGGATCAAGACCCTGTGCCGGGATCAGGCCCGCCGCCTCGCACCCCTGCCGACATCCACGCCGAGACGCGCCGAGGGGTGACCATATTTTACATTTTACATTGCTCTAAAGCCAAGCATCCGGGGCTATGACTCCAGCGTTCTCCCCGGAGCTGCGTAAAAGTATGAAGATCGCAATATTAGACGACGATCCCGTCCAGTTGGAGTTCGTCTCCGAGGTGGTTCAAGACGCCGGATATCGCGCCACTCTGTTTTCGCGCGGTCAGGCGCTGATCTCCGCCCTGCGCAAGGACACCTTCGACATGCTGATCGTCGACTGGAACCTGCCGGACCGTTCGGGTCTGGAGGTGCTGGCCTGGGCGCGGACCAATCTGAAGCCCGCCCCGCCCATGCTGCTGGTCACCAGCCGCGCCGAGGATGAAGACGTAGTCGCCGGTCTGGACGCCGGGGCTGACGACTACCTGCCCAAGCCCCTGTCGAAGCCGGTTCTGGCGGCGCGCATCAACGCCCTGATCCGCCGCGCCTATTCCCAGCCGACGACGCCGGGCGTCGAAACCTATGACGGCGTCACCTTCCACGAGTCCGCCGGCGCGGTGACTCGCGACGGCCAATCGGTGGCCCTGACGGCCAAGGAATACGCCCTGGCCCTGCTGCTGTTCCGCAACCTGCACCGGGCGCTGTCGCGGACCTATATTCTGGAGACGGTGTGGGGCAATGAGCCGGACCTAAACAGCCGCTCGCTGGACATGCACATCTCGCGCATCCGCAACAAGCTGGAGTTGCGGCCCGAGCGAGGCTTCCGCCTGACCCCCATTTACAGCTACGGATACCGCCTTGAGCGCGTCGCGGGGGCAGAACCCGGCCAGGACGCCTGAATGAAGACGCAGGTGGCGAAATGAAGACGGATTGGGCGGCGGCCCTGGCGATCGCAGCGATGCTGGCCGCAGGAAGCGCCGTCGCACAGACTTCGGCCGCCCCGTCCGCTTCCCGGACGGCCGCCTCCGTCGAGACCCTCGACTATGTCGTCCAGCGCGGCGACACCCTGATCGACCTGGCGACCGCTTACATGCACCGGCCGCTCGACTATCGCCGGGTTCAGCGCGAGAACCGGGTCGCCAATCCGCGCCGCCTCGCCATCGGCCGCACCCTGGCCCTGCCCGTCGATCTGCTGCGCGCCGATCCGGATGAGGCGCGCATCGCCGGCTTTCGCGGCGCGGCGACCCTGAACCAGGACGGCCGATCCGCCGTCCCCGCCGCCGGCCAGGCCGTGCGTGAGGGCGCCGTCCTCAGCACCGGCGCCAACGCCTTCGTCCGCCTGGCCCTGTCCGACGGCAGCCATGTGGTCGTGCCCTCCAACAGCCGCGTGCGCGTCAGCCGCCTGCGCCGCTACGCCATCAACGGCGCCGTCGATCACGCCCTGACGGTCGAGGCGGGCCGCGCCGAGTCTCGCGTCACGCCCCGGCGCCGTCCCGGCGGCTTCGCTATCCGCACGCCCGTTTCGGTCTCGGCCGTGCGCGGCACCGACTTCCGCGTCTCCTTCGACGACGACGCCGACCGCTCGACCACCGAGGTGCTGGAAGGCGCCGTGACCATCGCATCGGGCGACGCCGAAGCCTTGGCCGGCGTCGATCAGGGTGTCAGCGCCGCCGCTGGAAGCGTGCGCCTTCTGCCCCTTCTGCCCGCACCCGCCCTGGTCCGCCCTGACGCGCCGCAGACCCAGGCCCAGGTCGCCTTCGACATTCAGCCCCTGCCCGGCGCCGAACGGTATCGCGGCCGCGTCGCCCAGGACGCCGGCATGATCGAGGCCTTCGCCGAAGTCGACAGCGCGCCCGGCGGCCCCCTGGTCTTCGGCGAGATGGAAGAAGGCGCCTTCTTCCTGCGTCTGACCGCCCTGTCGCCCGAGGGGCTGGAGGGCAAGGCCACGACCTACAGCTTCATCCGCGCCCGCAACGGCGTCGGCGGTCTGGCCTCGGCCATGGATCAACGCGACCGCCGCCGCTTCTACCGCTTCCGCTGGGAGGCCGAGGGCGTCGGCGAGGCGACCTTCCGTTTCCAGCTGTGGCGCGAGGCCGAGGACGGCGCCCGCGACGGCGCCCTGCTGGTCGACCAGCCCGGCCTGACCGACGAGGCCTTCACCCTCAGCGACCTGCCGACAGGCGTCTACAGCTGGCGGGTGCAGGGCGCGCGCCATCGTTTCGGCCGTCTGCTGGAAGCCTGGTCCGAACCGCAACAACTGCGTATCGGACGATAGCGCCGTGGCCGCTGGGCCCAAAGGCGGCTGGAAGCGTTGGCTCGGCGCCCGCCTGACCGGTCGGCGCGCCCTTGTCGAATGGGGCCTGGTGGCGGTTCTGTCCGCCCTGCTGGTCGGCTGGATGGCGCTGACGCCCGTCGCCGACGGCGCCGACAACCTGGTCTACGACGCCCTGATGCGCGCCGAGGCCGGGCCAGCGGACGCAGACATCGTCATCATCGCCATCGACGACCGCAGCCTGGAGTCGCTGGGGCAATGGCCCTGGCCGCGTGACCTGCACGCCCGCCTGATCGACCGTCTGACCCAGGCGCAAGCCGGGCCTGTCGCCTACGACGTCCTGTTCACCGAAGCTTCCCCGCAGGACGGCGCCCTGGCCGCCGCCCTGGCGCGCAACGGCAAGGTCCGCCTTCCGGTGGTTCTGGACGCCCCCGGCCTGAACGGCGCCGCCTTTCGCGAGGACGCCCCTGCGCCGATCCTGACCGAGGCGGCGGCGGGTCTGGGCCACGTCAACCTGACGGTCGACGACGACGGCGTCGTGCGTCGCCTGCCCCTCTATCTTCAGGCGGGCGACCGGACCTGGCCCCACCTGATCCTGCCCCTGGCCGCCGCCAAGGGCGCCGCGCCCGCGCCGCCCGCGCCGCACGACGGCGGCGACCTATTCGCCGCCACGCCCGAGGCCCTGGTCTATCGCGGCCCGCCCGGCGCCTTCCGCACCCTGTCCTTCGCCGACGTGCTCAGCGGCGAGACGCCCGCCGCCTTCCTGAAGGACAAGCTGGTGCTGGTCGGGGCGGCGGCGCCGGGCCTCGGCGACCGTTACGCCACTCCGGCCACGCCCCACGGCGAACTGCGTCCCGGCGTCGAGGTGCAGGCCGCCCTCCTCCAGACCCTGATCGAGGGCGGCGGTCCGCGCAGCCTGTCGCCTGGCTGGGTTCTGACCCTGTCCCTGTTGCCGCTCGGCCTGCTGGTCGCCGGCTTCCTGATGCTGCGTCCGGCGGCCAACATGGCCCTGGGCGCCGGGCTGATCGTCCTGACGCTGATCGCCGTCGCCGTCGCCTTTCTGGCGGGCGGCCTGTGGTTCCCGCCCTCGGCCGCCGTGGCCGGGCTGGCCCTGGCCTATCCCCTGTGGAGCTGGCGCCGCCTGGCCGCAGCCTCGGCCTATATGCAGAGCGAGGTCGAAGCCTTCGAACGCGACGGCGTGCGCCTGACCGGCCGCGCCCAGGGCGGCGATGTCGTCGCCCGTCAGGTGGACGCCCTGCGCGCCGCCGTGCGTCAGGTGCGCGACCTGGAACGCTTCATCTCCGACACCCTGCGAAGCCTGCCCGACGCCACCGTCGTCGCCGACCCTCACGCCCGCATCATCCTGTCCAACGACCGGGCCGAAGCCCTGTTCGGCGCGCGTCTGAAGGACGACGCCGACCTGCCCCTGCTGTTCCAGTCCCTGGGCGAACCGGCCTGGCGCCGCTTTCTCGATCCCGAGGGCGATCCCGGCGACATCACCACGCCCGACGGCCGCATCCTGAAGGCGGCCGCCGCCCTGCTGACCGACGCCGAAGGCCAACCGGTCGGCCACATCGTGCGCTTCGCCGACATGACTCGCTTCCGCGCCGCCGAGCGCCAGCGCGCCGAGGCCCTGCAACTGCTCAGTCACGACATGCGCGCGCCCCAGGTGTCGATCCTGACCCTGCTGGACGGCCCCGCCCCGCGCCTGGACCCCGCAGTCGAGCGCCGCATCGCCGACTACGCCCGCCAGACCCTGGACCTGGCCGAGGGTTATGTTCAGTTGGCCCGCGCCGAGAGCCAGCCCTATCGCTCAGAGTTGCTGGACCTGGGCCAGGTCGCCATGGACGCCGCCGACATCCTGTGGCCCCAGGCGTCGAAGAAGGGCGTCCGCATCCTGACGCCCAACGGCGAAGACGAGTTCCTGGTTCAGGGCGACCCCGCCCTGCTTCGCCGCCTGACGACTAACCTACTGGACAACGCCCTGAAATACGGCCCCGAGGGCGGCGTCATCCAGGTCAGCCTGGCCGGCGCCCAGGAGGACGGCCGTCCGGTCTGCGTTCTAAGGGTCAGCGACCAGGGACCGGGTCTGTCCGAAGAGGCCGCGCGTCGCCTGTTCCAGGCCTTCGGCCACGGCGGCGCCGATCATCGCGGCGCGGGTCTGGGTCTCGCCTTCGTCCGCACCGTCGCCGAACGCCACGGCGGAACCATCCGCCACCAGCCCGGATCGCCCGGCGCGACCTTCATCCTGACCCTGCCCAGGGTCACCGAGGACGCTGAACCCACAGACCGATCGGGCTAGTTCGCGCCCAACGTCTCCACGGCCGCTTCGGCCAGCAGGCCCGGCGCGTTTTCGGCCTGGCGCCGCCCCAGGACCGCGACCGCCGAGGCGCGATAGACCCCCGCTTCATCGCCCGGTCCGGTCAGGATCACGGTCAGGCTGTGCATCTGGCGGCTCTGGCTCCACCACTGAGGCAGGCGCGGCGCATCGGTCCATTCGCCTCGACGCGCGTCGTCATCGGTGAAGACGCCGGTCTTCTGGGGCCGCACCGCATAGGCCGTCTCGACCCGCCAGGCGGCCTTGTCATCCACCTCTCGCCAACCACGCGCAGCCAGCGCCTGACGCACGGCTTCAGTCGCCGCACGGTCGGCCTCGGTCGGCTCTTCGGTCTCCAGCAGGCGATAGGCGGTCACGTTCGCGGGAACGGCGGCAGACACCTGCGTCTCGACAAGCGGCGCAGAGGCGCAGCCCGCCAGGACGGCCGCGCTGACCAAGGGAAGAGCCAGACGAGAGATCATGGTGCGATAACTGCCCCGGCGCGTCCTTCAAGTCCACAACGGACGAATCCGGCAGAGCCGAAAAACGCAGCGATCTAGCCGCCGGACGCCAACGCCCCCGTCACCCCCAGCGTCCCATCCGGACTCTCGACGACGCCCAGTTCCTCGATACGCGCCCCGCCCTGCTCCAGCGCGGCCAGCCAGCCGAAGGCCTGCGCCGTCGTTACGCGATCCAGCCGGAAGCCCAGCCGCCCGCCCTCGGACATGCCCAGCGTCGGCTGCACCCCCGCCGCCGTCGCGGTGGAGGCGACCAGCGCCTGAAGATCGACCGCCTCGGTCGGTCGCGCGCCCCGCTGGGCCACAGCGGTCCGGATATGCACCAGTTGCCGCTCGGCGGCGACGCGGGCGCGCGCCTGATCCGCCTGCCAGCCGTCCAGCGGCCGCACCACGCCCAGCCAGCCGACGACGCCCAGCACCAGCGCCCCCATGATCGCCAGCATCCGCCGCTCGCGCAGCGACCGTCCGTGCCACCAGGCGGCGACGGAAGAGAACGGGGCCGTCATCGCGCGCCTCCGATGGTGAACGTGCTGACCATGCGCCCGCCTTCCTCGGCCGAGGCTTCGTCAACCACCGCCAGCCCGGCCTCCGCCAGATCGACGCGCACGGCGTCCAGATCGTTGAATGTCGGATGGCCCAGGGTGACGCGCAGTCCTTCGCCGCCCAGAGTCGCGTCATCCAGTTCGGCGCCCGGCACGCGCTCGACGGCGGCGAAGACGGCGGCCAGGGCGCGCGCCGTCCCCCCCGGCGGCGGCCCTGCGTCCAGACGGCGCAGCGCTTCCGGCGCAGGGTCGTCAGCCGTCGCCAGTTCAGGATAGAGCGTCACCGCTCCGCCCTTGGCGCCCGCTCCAGCGCGCTCAGCCGCCGCCCGGTCGCGCAGCCCCTCCGCCGCCATCAGCACCAAGGGCGAGATCAACAGGGCCGCCGCCAGACCGGCCGCCAGCCGCCAACCCCTGGCCGCCTGTCCCCGCTCACGTCGGTCGTGGACCTGCAGCAGGTCGACCGGCGCCGCCATCGCGCCTGTGGCCAGAGCCGGGTCCAGCGCCTCGCCCTCCAGCCAGTCCAGAGCGCGTCCAGCCGCGATCGTCTCGACCAGATCGGCCTGAATCGTCACGGCCAAGTCCGAACCGCGCAGGACCACGTCGGCGCCGACACGTGCGGCGGTCAGCGTCTCCGCCTCCAGCGGCGCGGGCAGACACAGATTGTCCGGCACGACCGCTTCAGGCCGGATGTCGAAGGTTTCCATCCAGCGCAGCCAGGCCTGCAACAGCTTGGTCGACACCGCCGCCGTCAAGCGCGGGCCGCCATCGACCGGCGCCGCGCCCAGGGCCATGTCCAGCCCCTCCACCTCGCCCGCCGCCTGATCACGCAACGCCCAGCGCGCGGCGGCTCTCGCCTGGGCCATATTGCCCGGCGGCAGGTCCAGCCAGCGCGTCATGACGTCCGCGCCCGGCGCCACGGCGATGGTGCGCATCGGCGGCGGCGGCTTGGCCTGATGCGGGTCCAACTCGCCGCGCCCGACGACGCGGCCTTCGCGATCGACCAGCAGGAAACGCGCGGGCAAGGTTGCGTGGGTCGGGATGAACAGGATGCGGGCGTGGCTCATTCTTCCAGGCTCATTCTTCAGGCGTCCAGCGGCGGATGACGGTGCGCGCCACGCCATCGGGCGCGACGTGGATCAGGGCGGTGCGGACGGCGCGGGCGTCGCCGTGCTCGATCTCGACCCGCAGGTTGAAATAACGGGTGGCCAGGATGATCTGGCCCTTGGTCTCTTCGTCGACGACCACGCCCGACAGGGCGGGCTGGGCCCAGAAGGCGTCCGGGCTACTCCAACCCGCCGCCGGGCGCGCGGCGATGGCCGCCTTAGCGGCGCTCAACCCCACCACGCCCCGACTGATCGCGATCAGAAGCACGGCGTCCTGCGGCTCCAGCGTGTTGACGTTCAGGGGCGACAGCCGCGCCTCGGGCAAGGCGCACAGATGCGGCCTCAACCGGCGATAGAGGGCGTCGTCCACCCCCGCCACGGCGCGCAGTTCGCTGACCTCGGCCAGCATGACCCCGCCGGTGCGATACGGCGTCGGGCGGCTGGCGTAGGCGGCGTCCTCCGCCCCCTGGGCCGAGACTTCGGCGTCACCGTCCATCCAATCGGTCAGGGCCGCCGCGACCGTCGCCATCCGCCCGCGGGGTACCCCCAACGCGGCGCCCAGGGCGATGAACTGGGCCGCCCCTTCGGGCCGCGCCATCAGATCCTCGCCCTGCCCCAGCACCAAGCTGTTCAGGTTGAAGCACGACTGACCGTCCCGGATCACCGCTTGACCTTCGCCGTCTTCCAGCGGCAGGGCGAAGACGCGACCGTTCCACTGGGGCTGTAACGGTGTGCGCGCGGAATCGGCGCGGACCAGATCAGACAGCCGCTGCCGCGCCAGCGCCTCCGCCCCCGCCGCATAGGCTTGCGCCTGCGCCTGGCTCTCGGCGTTGGTGGTGCGGCGCACGGAAAAGCGCACATCGTCCAGTAGCACCACACACAGCGCCGCCATCACCGCCACCAGCAACAGGACGGTCAGCAAAGCCATGCCCCGACGATCGCGCGCGCCCGGCTTCATGCAGCGGCGACCAGAAACAGCTGCTCGAACATGCCGAAGCCGTCCAACGTCAGCGTCACCCGCACGGCGTCCGGCAGGGGCCGGTCGCTGCTGGCGGAAAAGGCGGGCGCCTCGGACCCGTTCTGGATGAAGGCGATGCGAGCGTCCTTCACCCCGCGATACAGCACCTGCGGCGGCCCGGCCCGCGCCCCGTCCAGATAGGGCGCCACCCGCCGCTCCAGCCGGTCCTCGACCAGCCGGTATTCAACGCGCTGGACCGAGGCGCGCGGCGCGCCGTCCGGGTTGCTCCACCCGCTGCGGGCCAGGACCAGCAAGGGATCGCCCGGAGACTGCGGCCCCATGATCGCCTGAGGCGCCGGACGCCCCGTCGGCCCGCGCACCCGCCGCCCCGTCGCCTGCGCCAGATCGGCGCGCAGCAGGGCGCGGGTGCGTTGCAGCGCCGCCGTGCGGTCAGCGTTGGCCTTGACCGCGAACCGCGTCTCGATCGACTGCCCCAGCACCAGCGCGCCCGCCCCCGCCAACAGAGCGAAGATCAGCAGGGCGATCATGACCTCGACCAGGGTAAATCCGGCTCTTTTTCTTCCGCTATCGCTCGCCGCGCGGCGGCTCGCTGCTTGAGCGGATCGGCGATCTTTCCTCATGCCCCCGCCGCCCGGAACAGCACCCGCTCGGCGGCCTGTTCCTCGTCGGCGAAGACGCGCACAACGATGGTGCCTACGCCCGGCATATCCGTCGCGCTGACCACCCGCACCCAGCGCCACTCGCGCCCGCCCAGCGACGCCTGACCGCCCGTGCTGCCGCTGGGCAGGTCGCGCGCGATCATCGCCTCGGCGGCCACATTGTCAGCGACGATGCCGCCAAGCGTCCGCGTCTCGACCCGCGCCGCCGAGCGGGTGCTCTCGCCCGACAGGTTCAGCAACGCCATGGCCGCCAGACCGAACACGGCCAGAGCCACCAGACACTCGATCAGGGTGAAGCCCGCGCGGAGCGAACCGTCACTCATGGATCATCACCTCGCCCGCCCCATCGATGGCCACGGTGACAGTCTGCCCCTCGCGCTCCAGCCGCACGCTGGCGGCGTCGGCGCCGCCGGTGGGGTCGAACACGGCGCGCGCGGGCGCGGCGACGGCGCCGCACTCGCCCCAAGCCTCGGGCGCCAGCACGCCCGTAAGCGGCGTCCAGACGGCGCCGTCGAAACTCTCGAAGCCATAGCCCGCCGCATCGGCGCGCAGGGCCACCGGACGGTTCGTCATCACGGCCTCTTCGCGCGCCAGCGTCAGGCGCGCGGCGAACCGCTCGGCCTCGACGGCCAGCGTCGGGCGCGGGTCCGGCATGGACAGCATCACCGCCCCCGCCGCCACGCCGATGATGGCGATGACGACCATCAGTTCGACGAGGGTGAACCCTTGCCGTGCGCTACCGCTCCCCGCGCGGCGGCTCGCTGCTTGAGCGCATTGGAGCGAAGGCGTCTCTTGGGCGCGGTCAGCCCTGCCAGTTGCCGATGTCGGCATCATTCCCCTCGCCCCCTTCCTGGCCGTCGGCGCCGAAGGACCAGATGTCGAACTGGCCGCCATGGGCGCTGCGGCGGCGGTACTGGTAGGGATTGCCCCACGGATCTTCCGGCAGGCGACGGACATAGCCCCCCTGGCGATAGCGTTCCGGCCGCGCCAGATCGGCGGGCGGCGCGGTCAGGGCTTTCAGCCCCTGCTGGTCCGTCGGGAAGGTCAGGTTGTCGAGGCGATAGGTCTCCACCGCCTGCTCCAGCACCGAGATGTCGGCCCGCGCCTTGCCGACCATGGCCTTGTCCTGGCTGGGCAGGACATTGATCGCCACCACCGTCGCCAGAAGCCCGATGATGACGATGACGACCATCAGTTCGACAAGGGTGAAGCCCTGACGTTTCTGACGTTTATCCTGAGTATCTTCGCTGCGCATGGAAGGTCTCCTCACCCCAGGGCCAGGGTGTTGATCTGAAGAATGGGAAGCAGGATCGACAGCACGATCACGGCGACGATCCCGCCCATGATCACGATGATCGCCGGCTCCAGCAGGCTGAGCATCACAGCGGTGAAGTTGGAGAATTCGCGCTCCAGATAGTCGGCCGCGCGCTCCAGCATGGGCTCCAGCCGACCGCTGCTTTCGCCGGATGCAGTCATGTAGACGAGGATAGGCGGGAAGACCTCGGCGCGGCGCATGGCGGCCGACAGGCCCCCGCCTTCGCGCACCGCCTCGGCCATCTGTTCGGTGGCGCGGCGCAGGGCGCGGTTGGAGACGGTGCGGGCGGTGATGGTCAGCCCTTCCAGCACCGGCAGGCCCGCCGCGATCATGGTCGACAGGGTGCGGGCCATGCGCGCGCCGTGCAGGTCGCGCGTCAGCCGCCCGACCAGAGGCAGCCGGAGCAGCCACGCATCCATCCTCAGCCGCACCTCCTCGCGCCGCCGCGCGATCAGCCCCGCCGCGACCATGGCGGCGAGCACCAGCGCCATCAGCCAGCCCCAGTCGCGCATCAGGTCCGACAGGCCGATGACCAGTCGCGTCAGCAGCGGCAGGGTCTGGCCCATGCTGTCGAACTGATCGACCACCTTGGGCACGATATAGGTCATCATGGCGACGATGACGCCCAGCGCCACCACCGCCAGCACGCATGGATAGACCAGCGCCGTCAGCACCTTGCCGCGCACGACCTCGTCCCGCTCAAGCCCGTCGGCCAGCCGTTCGAGTATAGGCTGGAGCGCGCCCGACTGCTCGCCCGCCGCCGTCATGGCGCGATACAGCGGCGGAAAGGCCGCGCCCTGCTGGCCCATGGCGTCGGACAGGCGCCGTCCCTCGATGACCCCGGCGTGGACGCCTTCCAGCACGCGGCGCAGGTTCGGCCGGTCGGCCTGAAGCATCAGGTTGCGCAGCGCCTCCTCCAATGGAGAGACGGAGATCAGCGTCGCCAGTTGCCGCGTGGTCAGGGCCAGCGCCTTGGGCGACAGCCGCCCGGCTTTGCCGGCCTTCGCCGACACCGCGACCACGCCAGAGCGACCGGGCGAAAGCTGCAACGGCGCCAGTTGGCGCTTCGCGAGCGCCTTGCGCGCAGCGGCCTCGTCGACGGCGGTCAGGGAGCCGCTGACCGTCCGTCCGCTCGCGTCGGCGGCGGTGTAATCGAAGGCCGCCATCAGGCCGCGACCTCTTCGGCGGCGGTTTCCTGACGCGCCACGCGCAGGGCCTCCTCGACCGAGGTGACGCCCTCCAGCACCAGCGTCCGCGCTCGGTCGGCCAGGGTTCCGCCGCGCGCGAAGGCGGCGTCGAACACCGCGTCCTCGTCCGCGCCCGAGGCGATCAGGCGGCGCACCTTGTCGTCCACCGCCAGCGTCTCATAAAGACCGATGCGCCCGACATAGCCGGTCGAGCCGCAGTCGGCGCAGCCGTGCGGGCGCCAGACGCGCACGCCCTCTTCGGCGCCGATCAGCCGCGCCGTCGCCTTGTCCGCCGTCTCCTCGATCCGGCAGTGCGGGCACAGACGCCGCACCAGCCTTTGCGCCACCACCAGCCGCAGGGTCGAGGCCAGCAGGAAGGGCTCGACCCCCATGTCGCGCAGGCGCGTCACCGCCCCGGCCGCGTCATTGGTGTGGACCGTCGACAGCACCAGGTGGCCGGTCAGCGACGCCTGAACGGCGATGGCCGCCGTCTCCGTGTCACGGATTTCGCCGACCATAACCACGTCCGGGTCCTGACGCAGGATGGCGCGCAGACCGGCGGCGAAGGTCATGCCGACCTTAGGGTTCACCTGCGTCTGGCCCACGCCCTCCATGGCGTATTCGACCGGGTCCTCGACCGTCAAGATGTTGCGCGAGCCGTCGTTCAGCAGCGACAGACCGGCATAGAGGCTGGTCGTCTTGCCCGAGCCGGTCGGCCCGGTGACGAGGATGATGCCGTTCGGCTCGGCCAGCGCATGACGGAAGGCCTCCAGCGCCGCCGGGTCCATGCCCAGCCGGTCCAGCGTCAGCCCGGCCTGATCCTTGTCCAGAATCCGCAGCACCACCCGCTCGCCCGCCCGCGACGGCAGGGTCGAGACGCGCACGTCCAGCGACTTGCCGCCCAGCGTCAGGGGGATGCGCCCGTCCTGGGGCTTGCGCTTCTCGGCGATGTCGAGCCGCGCCATGACCTTGATGCGCGACACCAGCAGCGGCGCGACGCGCGGGTTCAGGCTCAGCGCCTCGCGCAGCACCCCGTCCACCCGCATCCGCACCAGCAGGCGCGTCTCATAGCTTTCCAGATGCACGTCCGAGGCGCCGATGCGGGCGGCCTCGGCGATGACGCCGTTGATCAGGCGGATGACCGGCGCGTCGTCCGTGGCGTCCAGCAGGTCGGCCGCCGCCGGGATGTCGTCCACCAGACTGTCCAGCCCCACCGGCAGGGACAGGTCGTCGCCGTCGGCGGCCGTCAGTTGCTCGCCCGCATAGACTTCCGACAGCTTGCGATCGAAGGCGACGGCGCTGAGCGGCGTCGCCTCCAGCGGGCGGCCCAGCGCGCGGCGCGCCTCGACCAGAGCCAGAGGGTCGGCGCCCTCGCGCACGCCGACCGCCATCACCTCGCCCGCCGCCAGCAGCAGGACGCCGTGGGTCTTGGCGAAGCCGTAGGGCAGGCGCGGGTCGACGACGGTGATCACCGGGCGGCCCCCGTCACGGGCGGCAGGGGACGCGCCGCCACCGGCGCTGCGGGGGCGATGACCAGAGGCTCGCCCGCTGCGGGCGCCGCAGGCGGCTGGGCCTGCATATAGTCGCGCAGCAGGGCGTCCAGACTCGGCTCGCGATCGGGGTGAACCCGCTGCTGCTCGCCGCGCATATAGCCCCAGCGATCGGCCGCCAGCCCTTGGGCGTCTGCGGAGGTGCGCAATATGGTCGGGCGCAGGAAGACCATCAGATTGGTCCGCCCCCGCTCGCGGCTGGTCGAGCGGAACAGGACGCCGACGCCCGGAATGTCGCCCAGGCCGGGAACCTTGCTCGTCTCCAGCCGGTCGTTCTGATCCAGCAGGCCGCCCGCTACGGCGATGTCGCCGTCATCGACGACCAGCGTCGTCTCCAGCTCGCGCTTGTCCAGGATCAGGTCGTTGGCGCCGCTGGTCAGCAGGCCGTTGATGCTCGACACCTCCTGCCGCAGCGTCAGGGTGATGGAGCCGCCCGCATTGATCTGGGGCCGCACCGTCAGGCGCACCCCGATGTCCTTGCGCTCGGTCGTGGTGAAGGGGTTGGAGTTGCCGTCCAGGATGGTCTGGCCGGTGGTGATCGGCACCTCCTGCCCGACCAGGAAGGTCGCCTCTTCGTTATCCAGCGTCATGATCGACGGGGTTTGCAGCAGGTTGGAGCCCGCGTCCGTCTTGGCCGCATTGATGATGAAACCGAACAGGCCGTCGCCCCATTTGCCGCCCGCCCCGCCGACAAAGCCGTTGGCGCCCAGCAGGCTGTTCAGCGCCAGATTCTGCAACCGCTCGCGCAGGGGATCGTCCTTGTCCAACTGCCCCGCCGCCGCCCCGCCCGCAATGGGAACCAGCGGCGCCGCACGATCGGAATAGTTGGTCAGACCGACGCCTTGCTCGCCCGCCATCAGCCACTGCACGCCCAGATCGCGCACGGCCTTGTCGCTCAGCTCGACGACGATGGCTTCGATCAGCACCTGCTGACGGCGCACGTCCAACTGGCGGATTACCTCGGTCAGGGTGCGTTGCAGGTCGGCCGGGCCGGAGATGACCAGGGCGTTGGCGCCGGGAAAGCGGGCGATGGTGGCGCGCTGGCCGGTGGCGGTGACGGTGGTCGAGCCGATCGACCCGCTGTCGGCCTCGGCGGTCGTGGTCAGACCGCCCTGCCCCATGCCGCCGGTCGTCTGGTTCCCCCCGGCGCGGGCGGTGCGCAGGCGAGGCGAAGAGGCCGCCGCCGCATCGGCAGGCTGGCCCACGATCTGTTGCAGGACCGGCAGAAGTTGCTCGGCGTCGGCGTGCTCGAGGAAGACGACGTTGACGTCCTGGCTGGCCCGCGCCCGGCCGTCCAGATCGGCGATCAGGCCGCGCACCCGCGCCAGCGCCTGACCGTCCCCACGCAGCACCAGGGCGTTGGAGCTTTCCACCGGCGTGATCGTCACCAGACCCGGCCCGCCGGGGCCGCCCGTCACCTGTTGCAGCACGCCCGCGATCTCGCGCGCCGAAGCGTTCTCCAGCGCCACCACCTCATAGGCCGAACGGTCCACGTCGATGCGGCCGACCAGCGCCCGGATGCGCGACAGGTTATCGGCGAAGTCGGCCACCACCACGCTGTTGGCGCCGGGATTGGCAAGCACCTGCCCCTGCGCCCCGACCAGAGGCCGGATCGTCTCGGCGGCCGAGGCGGCGTCGATGTGGCGAAGGGTGAAGACCTCGGTCGAGAACCGCTCGGCGCCGACCGTGGCCGGGCCTTGCGCCGCGCCCTGCGCCGGACTGATGCGATAGGCGCCGGACGACGTCGGCGTCACCACCAGACCATTGGCCCGCAGCGTCGACAGGAAGACCTCGAACAGCTGGGCGCGGGTCAGGGGGCGCGGGCTGGACACCGTCACCGTGCCCGTCACCGCCGGATCGACGATGAAGGTGCGCCCCGTCGTGCGCGCCACATCCTGCACGAAGGCGCGGATGTCGGCGTTCTGGACGTTCAACGTCTGACGCGCCTCCTGGGCCATCACCGGCGTAGCGGCCAGCGGCTGGACCGCCAGAACAGCGGCCAGAACGCCGGTGAGAATGCTGCGGTTACGGGCCTTCATGGGCGCGTCCTTACGGTGGTGGAGCGGACCTGACCGTCGCGCTCGAACTGGATCTGGGCCGAGGGAGCATCGGCCAACTGGCCGCGCAGGGCGGCGAGCGCCTGCGGACTGTTCAGGGCCGCGCCGTTGACCGACAGGATGACGTCGCCTGAGCGCAGGCCTGCGTTGCGCAGCTCGCCCCCGTCGCCCGAGGCGGAAACGGTCAGGCCGTTGATTCCCAGCCCCTGAATGCGCGGCCGCAGCCCCGCCTGGGCGATCAGACGTTGAGGATCGACCACCACGCCTTCGGCCGAAGCGGGTTCGGGCGCAGTCACGGCGGATTGCGCCGCCGCGACAGGCGCAACGGGTGCGGCGCCCGAGGCCATGTCGGGAAAGTCGAGACGGAAAGGCGCGCCGCCGCGCGACAGCATGACGTGGTCGGGGGCGACGGCGTTCAGGGTCAGCCCCGGCTCCACCTCCTCGCCCGCCCCGGCCGACACTTGGCGTCCATCCGACAGGCCGATGATGGCCGAGCCGCCGCCCACGCCGTCCGCGCGCACGCCGAACAGGGTCAGGCCGCCGCCGTCCGACGGAGATGTTTGCGCACCTCCACCGCCGTTACGGAAGAAGGCGTCGAAGCGCGACAGCACGGCCAGGTCGATCTCAGATAGAGGCCGCGCCTCCACGGCCTGCGGCGTCGGCGCCGCGAACAGCCAGACCAGCCGCCCGGCCTGCACCAGAAGAAGCAGGATCAACGCCGCCTCGACCACGCGCCGCAGCGACGGACGGCGAAGGGACAGGCCGCCCTTGCCCAACGAAACGGCGCTCAGTTTGCGAAGGCCAGCGAGCAAGGAAGACATCCCCCACGGCCTCTCGCGGCCGCACCGCCTCCCTAGGCGGATGCTCCGTACCCGGCTCGCTCCGAACCATGACAGCGTCGAGAAGTTGTCACGACAGATGCAGCGGGTTCGGACGGAATGACGAGAAACATTCATCCTTCCCAACAGGATGGGGGACGCAAAAAAGCCGGGAGACCGCTGGGGCCTCCCGGCTCGATTATCCGACGCTGCCGCCGCTTAGAAGCGCGCCGTCAGGCTGACCGAGGCGCTCTGACCCAGGTCGTACTGGTTGATGCGGATCTTGTTGCCCTTTTCCTGGTACTCCTCGAAGTCCGTCCCCAGCAGGTTGCGCAGTTCCAGGGCGAAGCCCAGGTCGCGGCCCTTCACGGTGAAGTCCTTGCGATAGACGAAGTCGAGAACGGCGCCCGGCTCCTGCAGGTAATCCGGCTCGCGCGCCGTGCCCACGCCCGCGCCGCGCGCGGTGATCCGCTCCGAGACGTAGTTCAGGATGAAGGTCGCCTGCGAGCGGGCCGTGTCGTCTTCCCAACCCAGTTGCAGGTTGGCGACGTGCTCCGACTGGCCTTGCAGACGGCTGCCGTCCTGGATGAAGAACGACGCCTGTTCGGGACGCCCGCCGCCGCCCAGGGTGATGACGGTGTCGCCCTCGCCGACCGAGACCTCGGAGTCCGACCAGGTGTAGTTGGCCTGCACCAGCCAGCGCTTGTTGGAGATGAAGGCCGCCTGATCGGCGAACTCGAAGTATTTCTTCACCTCGGCCTCGACGCCCATGACGGTCGCTTCCGGCGCGTTGAGGAAGGTCTGCTGGCGCTGGTTGCCGACATCGACGATCACCGCTTCAACCGGCTTGTCCAGCTTCTTGTAGAAGACGCCCGCCGTGACGAACTGCTGGCGGCCGAAATACCATTCCCAGCGCGCGTCCAGGTTCAGGATCTCGGTGTCGGTCAGATAGGGGTTGCCGATGAAGACGCGGTCGCTTTCCGGGTCGGTATAGGCCTGGGGCGCCAGTTCGCGGAACTGCGGGCGGCCGATGGTCTTGGACGCGCCGAAGCGCAGTTGCTGATCCTCGGTGAAGTTCCACGTCGCGGTGAACGACGGCAGCCAGTACTGCTCCTCGATCTCCGTCGCCTCATAGGAAGGCGTCCCGCCGAACAAATCGCGCGGGGTCACGCTCTGCTGGCCGTCCTCGAAGCGGACGCCGAAGGTGGTGCGGACGGTCGGCACGAACTCGGCGTCGACCATGGCGTAGACGGCGTTGACCTTCATCTCCGCGTCATAGGCGTTGGCGCCGTTCGAGCCGGCGATCTCGCGCAGCTGCAGCGTCCACGGATTGATGTTGAAGTCCGAGAACAGATAGTCGATCCGCGCGCGACGCTGGCTGTCGGTCAAGCCGTTGACGGCCTCAAACTGCAGGTCGTGACGCTCGGCCGAGCGGGTGTTGTCCAGGGTCGAGGCGCCGACGCTGATGGTCGCCTCACGACCCGCCGCCATCGGCAGCTTATAGGCCAGGTCCACGCCGCCGGACCAGATTTCGTCGTCCAGCTCGCTGAACGAGATCTGGTTGCCCTGGACGTTGTGAATGAAGCGATCCTGAGCGTCGACGCCGTATTGGAAGCGCGATTCATAAGGAGCGTCGCGCGAGGTCTTGGCGTAGGCCGCGCGCCAGTCCAGCTTCCACTCGCCGTCGGCGCCGAAATAGTGCTCGCCCGCCAGTTGGCTGGTGAACAGCTGACGCACGAACCATTCGGTGTAGTCGTTGCGGATCACGCTGCCGCCGGCGTCGAAGTCCGGCCCGGCCGAGGTGCGCGCGCGCTTGGTCGTAGTGCGGACGTAGAGGTTGGTCCACTTCACCTCATGATCGTCGTTCGTCAGCGACAGCCCGCCCAGGAAGTTCAGACGCACGTCGTTCTGGTTGGACTCGACGTCGAAGGTCGAGACCGGCACCAGGTCGTCGCCCTGGAACTGGCCCTCTTCCTGGATCGCCTGACGGGTGCGCCAGGAGTTGTCGTAGCCGGCCACGGCGATGACGCCCAGATCGCCGACCTCGGTCGGGGTGCGGAAGCCGCCCGCCAGCTCCAGGCTGCCGTCGACCGGCGTCTGCTGACGCTGCATCAGGCGCAGCGGCGCATTGACCATCGAGCGGCCCATCCGCTGCAGCTCGGCGGCCGAGAAGTTGGCCATGTTGATCTGCTTGCCGGTGCGGAAGGCCAGGTCGATCGGTCCCGGAATCTTGCGGGTCTCGTCGTCGAAGCCGGTCCAGTCGGTGTCCGAGCCGTAATAGACCAAGTTGTCGCGGCCCGTCGTCTCGGTGTTGCCGCCGATGCCCGCCTTGAAGGTCAGGAAGGGTTCGGCCGGGGCGTCCACGGTGCGCAGGTCGATGACCCCGCCGCCGAACTCGCCCGGATAGTTGGGGGAATAGGACTTCTGAACCGTCACGCCCGCCAGGATGCTGGAGGGGAACAGGTCCAGCGGCACCACGCGTTGCAGCGGCTCGGGGCTGGGCAGCGGCGAGCCGTTCAGCAGGGCCGAGGAATAACGCTCGCCCAGGCCGCGCACATAGACGAAGCGGCCTTCGACGATCGACAGGCCGGTCACGCGGGTCAGGGCGGCGGCGGCGGTGGAGTCGCCGGTGCGTTGCAGATCTTCCGACGTCAGGAAAGCGGCCACCTCGGCGCTCTGACGGTTCGGCTGCGGGATATTGCGGCCCAGGACGACGATGTCGCCCAGTTGGGTGGCCGGGGTCTGCGACACCTGATCCGGGCTTTCCGGATCGGCGGGCAGTTCATTGCTCAGAGCCACGGCGGCGACGGGAGCGGACGCCTGGGCGAGCGCGAGGCTGGGCGCGCCGAAAGCGGCGACCAGGGCGCTGCTGGCCAGCAGCAGCCCGTTACGGGTCAGGGTCTTGTTCTTCATGTTCGGCTGCCTTGCGTAGGTCGAGAGAGGCTGGACGCTCAAAGGGTCGGCGGCGGCCCTTTCGGACCGCCGCCTCGCCAGAGGGTTCGTCAGCACTTCGCGTTGGCGGTCAGGCCGCAGGTCCAACCCTGCCACCAGGTGTCCGAAGCGTTCTTCACGGCGCCGATGTAGTCGGTGTCGACGAAGGCGGAGTGGACGCTGGAAGCCTTGACCGGGGTCACGGCGGTTTCATTGGCGCCGTTGATGAAGGTCAGGACCTGGTTGGTGATCGTCACGCCCGAAGTCGGAGCGGTCAGGGTCGAGGTCCCCTTGGCCGTGTTGTTCGTCCCGGCCGTGAAGATCGGTTCAGACAGGGCCGCGTTCGACGCACGGTAAGAGATGCCGCAGGACATGAAGACCGAGTTGAACACCGGGTTCACGCTGGCCGTGTCGGCGTCGGCGATGTCCAGGCAGCCGGCCAGAGAACCGGAAACACTGGTGAAGACCGAGTTGATCACGGTCGGCTTCGTGCCCGTGTCGAAGTGGGCGACGGTATGGGCGTCGGTCGGCGAGTTGCGGCCCACCAGGGTCCAGTTGGCGATCTTGGGCTGGGAGTTGTAGCGCTGGGCCAGCGGCGTCGAGGCCGGGGCGGCCGAGAACTCGAAACCGGCCGAGCGGCTGGTCGCGTTCGGGGCGCGCTGGGTCGCGATGCCGAACTGGGCGCCGCCGCGCCAGCCGGTGTCGGTGTCGAAAGCGTCATCGTCTGCGCCGTTGATGACGATGTGCTTCAGATTGACGTTGCCGCCGAAGATTTCGATGCCGTCGTCCGACGAGTTGTAGGACTGGACGTATTCGATGGTGGTGCCGGCGCCGACGCCGGCCAGGGTCAGGGCCTGCAGTTCGTTGCCCGTCGAGATCTCAAAGCCCGAGTAGCGGATCTGGACGTAACGCAGACGGCCCGAGTTGTCGTTGGCGTTGCCGCCGCCGTAGAAGGCGTTGGTGCCCTCGACCTGGCCGGTGCAGGTGACCGGCGCGGTCAGCTGACAGTTGGCCTGAGGCGCGCGACCGGCCAGGACGATCCCGCCCCACTGACCGTGCGAATTCTCGTTCGTCGTGCCTTCGACGTTCTGGCGGCTGGTGAAGATGATCGGTTGCGAGGCCGTGCCCTCGGCGTAGATCTGCGAGCCGCGGTTCACCAGCAGGTAGTCGCCGCCGCCCGAGGCGAAGATGGTCACCCCCGCCTCGACCGTCAGGATGCCCTGCGTGCCCGTGTTGGCCGAGGCGTCGACGCCGCCGTCCGTGCCGACGGCCGTGCGGCCCGAGATCGAATAGATGGTGCCGGCGCGCAGCGGCACCGTCAGCGAGCCGTTGATCTGTTGCGGCAGCTGGCAGTTGCGCAGCGTGCCGTTGGCCATGGTTCCGACGTTGGCGAAGCCGGTCGGGCAGTCAGCGGCGGCCTGGCCGTTGCCGCCGCCGTTGTTGCCGCCCCCGCCATTGTTGCCGCCGCCGTTGCCGAAATCGCCTTCACCCGGCGAGGCCACCTCGGCCGAACCGCCGCAGGCCGCCAGGGCGAGCGCGCTGGCCGCCACGGCGAGCAGGGTCTTGAAGCTGCTGTTCATCGTCATTCCACCGGTCTGGTCAAAGGATGCGACAGTGGGCGGCTCATCCGCCGCGGATGACCCTGCTTCCCTCCTGCCTCGGCGGCATGGATAGCGGCTGCTGTTTCCGAAGCTTGCGCGCTTCGGTGACGGATCGGCTTAGGTTTCTTGCCGTTTTCCCGCCGTTTGAGTGACAAATTGTCTGATAACGGAGATTGGCGGTCCTCATCCGCCGGTCATCGGACGGCGCCTTGAAGCCCACGCCCCCTTGTGTCGCGGACGCGTCTGACGCAACAGGACGCGCCGGTCTGCTCGCCGGCCCCCGACACGCAAAGAAGACGAGATTCCGAATGGGCGGCTGGAACGTGCGCAAGCGCATCACTGTCAACGCGCAGGAACGCAGCCTGGCCCGCAGCCTCAGCTGGCCTCATCTTGTGGCCATGGGCGTGGGCGCCATCGTCGGCACCGGCATCCTGACCCTGATCGGCATCGGCGCCGACAAGGCCGGGCCGGCCGTCCTGCTGTCCTTCCTGATCGCGGGCTTCGTCTGCGCCTGCGCCGCCCTGGCCTATGCCGAGATGGCCTCGACCATCCCCGCCTCGGGCAGCGCCTATACCTATAACTACGTCGTCATCGGCGAGGTCGTCGCCTGGGTCATCGGCTGGAGCCTGATCCTGGAATACAGCCTGGTGGTCAGCGCCGTGGCCGTCAGCTGGTCCGGCTATGCGGCGCCTCTGCTGCATGACTGGCTGGGGCTGCCCATGGCCCTGATGCAGGGGCCGCACGCGGGCGGCGTCGCCAACGTCCCGGCCCTGTTCATCATCCTGGTCATCGCCGGAATGCTGATCATCGGCACCCGCAAGAGCGCCACGCTGAACCTGGCCCTGGTGGTCGTGAAGCTGTCGGCCCTGGTGCTTTTCGTCTGGTTCGCCCTGCCCCATTTCAACGCGGCCAATCTGGAGCCGTTCAGCCCCTTCGGCTTCGGCCGCACCATGGGCGAGGACGGGGTCGAGCGCGGCATCATGGCCGCCGCCGCCATCATCTTCTCGGCCTTCTACGGTTTCGACGCCATCGCCACGGCGGCCGAGGAAACCCGCAATCCCAAGCGCGATCTGGCCATCGGCATCGTCGGCTCCATGCTGGCCTGCGCGGCCATCTACACCGTCATCGCCACGGCGGCCCTGGGCGCCACCTCCTTCACCCTGTTCGCCAACAGCCCCGAGCCGCTGGCCCTGATCCTGCGCGAGATCGGCCAGCCGGGCGCCGCCCACTTCCTGGCCGTGACGGCGGTGCTGACCCTGCCAACCGTCATCCTGGCCTTCTTCTATGGCCAGAGCCGCATCTTCTTCGTCATGGCGCGCGACGGCCTGCTGCCGCGCGGCCTGTCGCAGCTCTCGGCCAAGGGCGCGCCCCTGCGCATCACCCTGTTCACCGCCGCCGTGGTGGGGACCATCTCCCTGTTCTTCCCGCTGGACGAGATCGTCGCCCTGGCCAACGCCGGGACGCTGGTGGCCTTCAGCTCGGTGGCGCTGTGCATGCTAATCCTGCGCCGTCGCTCGCCGGACCTGCCGCGCGGCTTCCGCACGCCGCTGGCCTGGGTCATCGGCCCGATCGCCATCGCCGGCTGCCTCTATCTGCTGGCCAGCCTGCCGCAGAAAACGCAAGCGTGGTTCCTGATCTGGAACGTGATCGGCGTCGGCGCCTATCTGCTCTACGGCCGTCGCTTCAGCGTCGCCCGTCGTGAGGCCAAGGAAGCCGAACAGGCCGCCGCCGACTGATCCATACAGGGGGCGCTGCGACCGGCGCCCCCGCTAATCCTCAACCGGCCCAGGCGGTCCCCGGCGCCGCCTGCTATCCAGACGCCTCGCCCCGATGGCCGGATGGCGGAGCGGTTACGCGGCGGAGTGCATATCCGTCCAGCCTGGTTCGATTCCAGGTCCGGCCTCCATCGGGGCGCCCTGCCGTTCAGGAGCCGCCCCCCATGCGTCGTCCCATGCACCGACCCGCGCCCCCGATCGACGCCGTGGACTGGCTGAACACGCCCGAGCCGGTGCGTCTGGAAGACCTGCGCGGCAAGGTCGTCTGCATCGCCTTCCTGCAACGCCTGTGCCCCGGCTGCTCCCACTACGCCCTGCCGCAGGCCCGGCGCGTGGCCGAGACCTTCACCTCCGGCGAGGTCGCCGCTCTGGGCGTCCACAGCGTGTTCGAGCATCACGACCAGCAGTCGGACCGTGCGGGCCTGAGCCGATGGCTGGCCGAGCACGGCTGCCGTTTCCCCGTCGCCGTCGACGCGCCGTCGGCCGACACCACAGCCCCCCGCACCATGACCGCCTTCAATCTTCAGGGCACGCCTAGTCTGGTGCTGGTCGACCGGCTGGGCCGGATGCGGATGCGCCGCTTCGGCCCCGTCTCGGACATGATGCTGGGCGCCGAGATCATGGCCCTGCTGCTGGAGCCTGCAACCGTCGCGTGAAAAGCCGCACCGCCTGCTTGCCCCAGCGTCAAATGCTCATTTTATTGAGCACCCAGAACACAAAATCAGTGACTTAGGCCAAAACCATAAAGGGCTTGGCGCCTGATCCGTTATCGTGCCCACTATCCTGGACGGCGAACCAGAGGGGATCGCCTTCACAGTGAGCAGACGATATGGCCGCCCCCTTCTCCACGGATAAGGTCTTCATCGGCGGCGTCTGGCGCTCCGCAGGGGGCGACGTGACTCTGCCGATCGAGAACCCATCGACCGGCGAGGTCATGGGCCAGCTTGCCGCCGGAACCGCCGCAGACGTGGACGCCGCCGTCAGCGCCGCCCGCGCCGCCTTCGACGGAGACTGGGGCCGGACCACGGCCGTCGAGCGCGGCCGCATCCTGGCCCGCATGGGACGCGAGGTCGAAGCCCGCATCGACATGCTGGCCGAACTGGAAGCCCTCGACGTCGGCAAGCCGCTGAAGCAGGCCCGCAACGATGTCATCGCTTTGGCCCGCTACCTCGAATTCTACGCAGGCGCGGCGGACAAGCTGCACGGCGAGACCATTCCCTTCCAGGACGGCTACACCGTCTACACCCTGCGCGAGCCGCACGGCGTGACGGGCCACATCATCCCGTGGAACTATCCGATGCAGATCATCGGCCGCTCGGTCGTGGCGGCCCTGTGCGTCGGCAACGCCGTGGTGCTGAAGCCCGCCGAGCAGGCGTCGCTGACCGCCCTGGCCTTCGCCCATATCGCCGCCGACTGCGGCCTGCCCGCAGGCGCGCTGAACGTCGTGACCGGCACGGGGGCCGAGGCGGGCGCGGCGCTGGCCGCCCATCCGGGGATCAACCACCTGTCCTTCACCGGCTCGACCGGGGTGGGCGTCGCCATCCAGCAGGCGGCGGCGGTCAACGCCGTGCCGGTGACGCTGGAACTGGGCGGCAAGTCGCCCCAACTGGTCTTCGACGACGCCGATCTGGACAAGGCCCTGCCCTTCCTCGTCAACGCCGGGGTCCAGAACGCCGGCCAGACCTGTTCGGCCGGATCGCGCGTGCTGGTCCAGCGCGGCGTCTATGACGAGGTCGTGCGCCGCATGGCCGAGCGCTTCACCGCCCTGACCGTCGGCCCCGCCATGAACGACCGCGATGTCGGCCCGCTGGTGTCGAAGAAGCAGCAGGTCATGGTCGAAGGCTTCATCGACAAGGGCCGCGCCGACGGCCTGATCGTGGCGCAGGCGACGCTGGGCGACCTGCCGTCGGGCGGCGCCTATGTCGCGCCCACCCTGTTCGCCAATGTCGCGCCGGATCATCCGCTGGCGCAGCAGGAAATCTTCGGCCCGGCCGTCGTCGTCATCCCGTTCGAGACCGAGGACGAGGCCGTCGCCATCGCCAACGGCACGCCCTACGGCCTCGTCGCCGGGGTCTGGACCGCCGACGGCGGGCGGCAGATGCGACTGGCCAAGCGGCTGCGGGCCGGACAGGTCTTCATCAACAACTACGGCGCGGCGGGCGGGGTCGAACTGCCCTTCGGCGGCGTCGGAAAATCGGGCCACGGTCGCGAAAAAGGGTTCGAGGCGCTCTACGCCTTCACCACCCTGAAGACCGTCGCGGCTCATCACGGATAGCAGGGAGTAGGCGTCTTGGGGGAGAACAGATCGAGGCGGCTGGAGGGCAAGCGGGCGATCGTCACGGGCGGAGCCTCCGGCTTCGGCGCCGGAATCGCGCGCCGCTTCGCCGAGGAAGGCGCCCGCGTCATCGTCGCCGACCTGAACGGCGACGCCGCCCGCACGCTGGCCGCTGAACTGGGCGACGCCGATCTGGCCGTGAAGGTCGACGTATCCAGCGCCGCTGACGTCGCTGCTCTGGCCGAAACCGCGAACCGCCTGCTGGGCGGCGTCGACATCGTGGTCAACAACGCGGGCGTCGGCCACACGCCCCAGCCGCTGGACGAACTGTCGGACGAAGCCTTCGACCGCATCGCCAGCGTCAACATGCGCGCCATCTATCTGATGTCGAAGGCCTTCGTCCCGGCGATGAAGGCGCAAGGGTCCGGCGCCATCCTCAACATCGCCTCGACCGGCGGGGTCAGTCCCCGGCCGAACCTGACCTGGTACAACGCCTCCAAGGGCTGGGTCATCACGGCGACGCGGGCGATGGCGGTCGAACTGGCCCCCTTCCAGATTCGCGTCAACGCCCTGAACCCGGTGGCGGGCGACACCCCCCTGCTCAAGACCTTCATGGGCGAGGACACGCCCGAGATGCGGGCCAAATTCCTCTCCTCCATCCCCATCGGCCGCTTCTCGACGCCCGAGGACATGGGCGCCGCCGCAGCCTTCCTCTGCTCCGACGACGCCTCGATGATCACAGGCGTGGCCATGGAGGTCGACGGTGGCCGCTGCATCTGACCGCGTGTTCAAGCTGCTGGTTCTGCCGGGCGACGGCATCGGGCCGGAGATCATCCGCGAGACCCTGCGCGTCGTCGACTGGGCGCGGAACGCCGGGCTGCGCATCGAACTGAGCGAAGCCCTGGCGGGCGGCGCCAGCATCGACGCCGTCGGCGCGCCCATCGCCGAGGACGTGGTGGATCAGGCGCTGGCGTCAGACGCCGTCCTGTTCGGCGCCGTCGGCGGGCCTAAGTGGGACCACCTGCCCCGCGCCCAGCGGCCTGAGATGGGCATCCTGCGCCTTCGTCAGGCGCTGGACCTCTACGCCAATCTGCGCCCCGCCGTCTGTTTCGACGAACTGCTGGACGCCTCGGCGCTGAAACCCGAGCTGATCCGGGGCCTCGACATCCTGATCGTGCGCGAGGCGACGGCGGGCGTCTATTTCAGCCTGCCCCGCGCCAATGAAGTGGACGCCAACGGCCAGCGCCGCGCCTATGACACCCAGGCCTATACGGAAGCCGAGATCGCCCGCGTCTGCCGCACGGCGTTTGAACTGGCCCGCACCCGCCGGCGCCGCGTCTGCTCGGTGGACAAGGCCAATGTCATGGAGACCGGCGCCCTGTGGCGGGCCGTCGCGACCGAAGTCGCCGCCGACTATCCCGACGTGGAGCTGTCGCACATGTACGCCGACAACTGCGCCATGCAACTGGTCCGACGACCGGACCAGTTCGACGTCATCGTCACCGACAACCTGTTCGGCGACATCCTGTCCGACGCGGCGGCGGCCCTGACCGGCTCGCTGGGCCTGCTGCCCTCGGCCTCGCTGTCGGGGCTTGATCAGGGCGGGCGCAGCCGGGGCCTTTACGAGCCGATCCATGGTTCGGCGCCCGATATCGCAGGCCAGGGCGTCGCCAATCCCATCGCCGCCATCCTGTCCTTCGCCCTGTGCCTGCGCTGGTCCTTCGACCGCGCCGACCTGGCCGACCGGCTGGAGCGCGCCGTGCGGCAGGTCGTGTCCAGCGGCGTCCGCACCCCCGACATTGCGGAAGCCGGCGTCGCTCCCGTCTCCACCCTTCAGATGACCGACGCGGTTCTGGCCGCGCTGGATGCAGAGTCCGCGTGAGGATCGATTGATGACCGCCCCCACCATGCAGACCGTCATGGACCTGATCGACGGCCGCACCGACGAACTGGTCGCCCTGACCCAGGATCTGATCCGCTTCCCCACCATCAACCCGCCGGGCGAGGCCTATCGTCCCTGCGCCGAGTACATCGGCGAACGGCTGAAGAAGCGCGGCTTCACCGTCGAATATGTGCGCGGCGAAGGCTCTCCGGGCGACAGCGACCAGTATCCGCGCACCAACGTCATCGCCCGCTGGACCGGCAGCGAGCCCGGCCCCTGCGTCCACTTCAACAGCCATATCGACGTGGTCGAGGTCGGCGCCGGCTGGACCGTCGATCCGTTCGGCGGCGAGGTGAAGGACGGCCGCGTCTATGGTCGCGGCGCCTGCGACATGAAGGGCGGGCTGGCCGCCTCCATCATCGCGGTCGAGGCCCTGATCGATTCCGGCCTGCCCCTGCCCGGCGCGCTGGAGATTTCCGGCACGGTGGACGAGGAATCCGGCGGCTATGGCGGCGTCGCCTATCTGGCCGAGCGCGGCTGGTTCTCCGAGCCGCGCGTCAACCACGTCATCATCCCCGAGCCGCTGAACGTGGACCGAGTCTGCATCGGCCACCGCGGCGTCTGGTGGGCCGAGATCGAGACCAAGGGCCGCATCGCCCACGGCTCCATGCCCTTCCTGGGCGACTCCGCCATCCGCCACATGGGCGCGGTGATGGAGGAGTTCGAATCCAAGCTCTACCCCGCCATGGCGGCCCGCCATTCCGACATGCCGGTGGTGCCCGAGGGCGCCCGCCAGTCGACCATGAACATCAACTCCATCCACGGCGGTCAGGCCGAGGGCTTCGACGGCCTGCCCGCGCCCTGCGTGGCCGATTCCAGCCGCATGATCATCGACCGCCGCTTCCTGATCGAGGAGACGCTGGACGACGTAAAGGGCGAGGTGAAGGCTATCCTCGACGGCCTGGCGGCCCAACGCCACGGCTTCCGCTACGAGATGCGCGACCTGTTCCAGGTGGCGCCCAGCATGGCCGACCGCGACGGTCCCGTGGCCAGCACGACGGCCGCCGCCATCGAGACGGTGTTGGGCAAGAAGGCCCAGTTCGTCTGCTCGCCCGGCACCTATGACCAGAAGCACATCGACCGCATCGGCAAACTGAAGGACTGCATCGCCTACGGCCCCGGCGTGCTGGATCTGGCGCACCAGCCGGACGAATGGGTCGGCATCGACGACATGAGCAACTCGGCCAAGGTCATGGCAAGGGCGGCCTATGATCTGCTGACCCGCAAGCGGAGCTGACGAAATGGCGCGCGGCGATATGGAAGAAGAGAACATCATCGGCCCGCGCCTGCGCGCCCTTCGGGACCGCCTCGGCCTGTCGCAGCGAGCCCTGGCCCGCAAGGCGGGCGTGCCGTCCAGCACCGTCAGCCTGGTCGAGAGCGGCCGCACCAGCCCATCCGTCGGTTCACTGAAACGACTGTTGGACGCGGCCGGCATATCGCTGGGCGACTTCTTCAGCTCGGAGTTCGAGACCCCGACCAAATACTTCTATCGCCACGACGAACTGACCGACATTTCGCGCGGGGACGTCTCCTACCGTCAGCTGGGCTCCAGCCAGGATTCCAGCCTGCAGATCCTGTACGAGACCTATCAGCCCGGCTCAGACAGCGGCCGGGTCATGCTGTCCCACGAGGGCGAAGAGGGCGGCATGATCATCTCGGGCCGTCTGGAAGTCACCGTCGACGGCCAGTCGCGCGTGCTGAAGGCGGGCGAAGGTTATCTGTTCCCCAGCGTCCTGCAGCACCGTTTCCGCAACATCGGCGACGTCCCCTGCGTGGTCATCAGCGCCTGCACGCCGCCGACCTTCTGAGGGGCACCGTTGCGAATGATCAGTATTCCGATCATTGGAATATTTTCCCCATATCAGACAGAGATATAGGCCAACAAAGAAACAGCCTTGCCCAAATTCGCCATCAGGCGACTACTGATCCCTGAGGGAAGAGGGTTTTCCGCAGCCGGTCATTGCAACTGCATGTTGATGCTGCGTTGCACAAAACATCGGCAGCGGAGATAGTTCGGCGATCGGGTTGTGCCGGTCGCGACGGCTGAACGCGGCTTTAAAGACTGCGGCGGCCTCATGGGGAGGAAGACGATGAATCGTCTGATGGTCAGCGTTTCCGCCGGGGCCTTGTTCGCCCTGTCCGCCACCTCCGTCGCCGCGCAGCGCGCGCCCGACGAACCGACCGCCACCACGGTCGATGAGGTCATCGTCACCGCCCAGCGCCGCGAACAGGCGGCCCAGGATGTCGGCATCGCCCTCAGCGTCCTCAGCGGCGAAAGCCTGACGCAGCAAGGCGTCACCAACGTCAACCAGCTTCAGAACGCCACGCCCAATCTGGAGGTCGAACCGGCCTTCGGCGGCGGCGCAGCCCAGTTCCGGATGCGCGGCGTCGGCTTTCAGGACTACGCCTCCAACAACTCGCCCACCGTCGGCGTCTATGTGAACGAGGTCGCCTATCCGGTCCCGGTCATGACCCAGGGGCTGATCTTCGACATCGACCGGGTCGAGGTGCTGCGCGGGCCGCAGGGCACCCTGTACGGCCGCAACACCACCGGCGGCGCCATCAGCTTCGTCACCAAACGCCCGACCGAAGACCTGTCCGCCGGGCTGATGACCGAATGGGGCAGCCACAACCTGTTCCGGGGCGAGGGCTATGTCTCCGGTCCGCTGGCCGAAACTCTGCGCGGCCGTCTGGCCGTCTCGACGGAGCAAGGCGGCGCCTGGCAGCGCAACCGCGACACAGGCGAAAGCCTGGGCGACGCCGACCGCACCGGCGCCCGCGCTCTGCTGGAATGGACGCCCAGTGAGACCTTCACCGCCCTGCTCGACGTCCACGGCGGCGTCGACAAGTCCGAGAACCAAGGCCTGTATCTGATCAGCGACCTGCACACCGGCGCGATCAACCGCCCCAGCTACCTCATCCCCGCCGATAAGGATCGCTCCAAGACCGGATGGGGCCTGTCGCAGCGTTTTGCTGACGCCATCGGCCGCGACGTGAACGCCAAACCCGGTCGAGACAACTCATCCTGGGGCGCCTCGCTGAACGCCAATCTGGCGCTCAAGGGCATGAACCTGTCCAGCATCACCAGCTATGAGACCCTGGACCGCAGCGAATACGGCGACTGGGATTCCAGCGCCTCGGTCGAGGCCGACACCTTCTTCGGCAGCGATGTGAATGTCCTGTCGCAGGAACTGCGTCTGGCCTCGGACAACGACAGCCCCCTGACGTGGGTGGCCGGTTTCTACTACTCCAAACAGGATCTCAACGAGCGCTACTTCTCCGACTTCATCGACATCTACGGCACCTACGCCCAGGTCACCTACGACCAGAAGGTCGAGTCCTGGAGTTTGTTCGGCCAGACCGAATACGCCTTCTCCGAGCGGTGGAAGGCCATCCTGGGCCTGCGCTACGAGGAAGAAACCCGCGAGCTTGAAGGCTTCGGCTCGGCCTTCGGCGGCGCCACCGCCCTGCCCCCGACCAGCGTCGACACCAAGATGACCCCGCTGACCGGCAAGGCGGCGCTGGAGTTCAAACCCGCCGACAACGTCCTGATCTACGGTTCGGCCAGCCGGGGCGCCAAATCGGGCGGCTTCACCACCTACAACACTGGCGACAGCAGCGGCATCGAGCCTTTCGATCCGGAAATCCTGTGGGCCTATGAGCTCGGCTTCAAGGCCGACCCGTCGCGTGCGGTCCAGATCAACGGCGCGGCCTATTACTACGACTACAACGGCCAGCAGGTGCTGTCGGCCGTCTGCGGCGCCAACGGCCCGGTCGGCCGCTTCACCAACGCCGATTCCAAGATTTACGGCGCGGAGCTCGAGGGCGTTTTCCGCCCCACAGCCGGTCTGCGGATCAGCCAGAACCTCAGCTACAAGAAGGGAGAGTACACCGACTTCGTCGACCTGAACATCGGCGCCTGCCAACAGACGCCGCCAGTCACCGCCTATATCGACAAGTCGGGCCAGAACATCCCCTTCCCCGCGTGGTCCTACGGCGGATCGGTCAGCTACGACTGGACGGTCAGCGGCTTCGCCGTCACGGCCGAGGCCAACTACAGCTATCGCGACGAGTACCCGTCCTGGCTAGGCGCCAAGTACGATGTCGAGGCCTATTGGCTGGCCAACGCCAGCATCACCGTGGGGCCTGAAGACGCCGACTGGTCCATCGCCTTCTGGGCTCGCAACCTGTTCGATCAGGATTACGATCTGACGCGCAACTTCTTCACCAGCGCAGACATCGCCCAGCCGGGCCGTCCCCGCACGATCGGCGCGCGGCTGACGCTTCGCTACTGAGCGTTCGGCCCGCTCAAAAAATCGAGCACGCGGGTAAATTATCTATATTTATCCGCACATTAAATCACGGAAGTAACAGTCTTCCCTTTCGTTGCGGTTCGGCCGCTACTGGCGAAAGACAGAGGATGACCGCATGACCGCTGCAAGCGCAGGCAAGGCCGCAAACGACCTTGATCCCTTCTGGATGCCGTTCACGGCGAACCGCGCCTTCAAGGCGCAGCCCCGCCTGTTCGCCTCGGCCAGGGACATGCACTACTTCACGCCGGACGGTCGGGCGGTGCTGGACGGCACCGCCGGCCTGTGGTGCGTCAACGCCGGTCACGCCCGCCAGCCGATCGTCGAGGCGATCCAGCGCCAGGCCGAGATCCTGGACTACGCACCGACCTTTCAGCTGGGGCATCCGCTGGCGTTCGAGCTGGCGTCGCGTCTGGGGATGCTGCTGCCGGGCGACCTGAACCACGTCTTCTTCGCCGGTTCGGGGTCAGAGGCCGTGGACACCGCCCTGAAGATCGCACTCGCCTGTCAGAGCGCCAGGGGGTTCGAGAACCGCACCCGTCTGATCGGCCGCCAGAAGGGCTATCACGGCGTCGGCTTCGGCGGCATTTCCGTGGGAGGACTGGAGAACAACCGGCGCGGCTTCCTCACCCTGCCCGGCGTCGACCACCTGCCCCACACGCTTAATCTCGAGGAGGCCGCCTTCACGCGCGGCCAGCCGAGCTGGGGTCTGCACCTGGCCGATGAGCTGGAGGTTCTGATCGAGACCCACGGCGCCGAGACGATCGCCGCCGTCATCGTCGAGCCCATGTCCGGTTCGGCCGGGGTGATCGTGCCCCCCGTCGGCTATCTGGAGCGCCTGCGCGAGATCACGGCGCAGCACGGCATCCTGCTGATCTTTGACGAGGTCATCACCGGCTTCGGCCGTCTGGGCGCCCTGACGGCGGCCGAGGCCCTGGGCGTCACGCCCGACCTGATGACCTGCGCCAAGGGGCTGACCAACGGCGCCGTGCCGATGGGCGCCGTCGGCGTCAGCAGCGCCGTCTATCAGACGGTGGTCGAGGGCGCGGCGGGGCCGGGCATCGAGTTCTTCCACGGCTATACCTATTCCGGCCACCCGCTGGCGGCGGCGGCGGGGCTGGCCACGCTGGACGTCTACGAGAGCGAAGGCCTGTTCCAGCGCGCGGCTGAACTGACGCCTTACTGGCAGGACGCAGTGCACAGCCTGAAGGGCCTGCCCCACGTCATCGACATCCGCGACCTGGGCCTGGTCGCAGGAATCGAGCTCGCTCCGCGCCCCGGCGCGCCCGGCGCCCGCGCGACTGAGGTGTTCCACCAGGCGTTTGACGACGGAATTTTAGTACGGGTGACGGCAGATGTCATCGCGCTGTCGCCTCCCTTGATTATCAGCCACGCTCAGATCGACGAGTTGATCGATCGACTTTCCAACATCATAGAAAACACACCTTAGAATACCAATGGTATTGAGGGGGATGAGATGAAGAAGTATATCTTGGCGTCTTCTGTCAGCTTACTGACTATAGCCGCCTTCTCTAACGCAGACGCTCAAAGCGAGACTCGATCGGGGGATCAGGCTACACGCGTCGACGAGATCATCGTCACCGCGCAGCGGCGTGAACAGGCCAGCCAAGACGTGGGCGTCTCCCTCAGCGTCATCGGCGGCGAGCAGCTGGATGAAAAAGGCATCTCGGTCGTCAACGACCTGGAAAACGCCGTGCCCAACATGGAGGTCGACAGCCAGTTCGGCGGCGGCCAGCCTCAGTTCCGCATCCGCGGCATCGGCGCGCGCGAATATTCGTCCAACAACGCCTCGACCGTCGGCATCTATGTCGATGAGGTGGCCCACCCTTACACCGTGACCACGCAGGGCGCTCTGTTCGACATCGCCCGCATGGAGGTCCTGCGCGGGCCGCAGGGGACGCTGTACGGCCGCAACACCACCGGCGGCGCGGTCAACATCATCACCAACGCCCCCACGGCCGACTTCCAGGCCGGGTTCAACGCCGAATACGGCACCTTCGACCGCTACAAGGTCGAGGGTTATGTCTCGGGCCAGATCGCGCCCAACCTGCTGGGCCGCCTGGCCGCCGTCACCGAACAGGGCGGCGCCTGGCAGTATCACCGCGACACTGGCGAAAAGCTGGGCGACCTCGACAAGACCGCCATCCGCGGCCGCTTGACCTGGGACGCCAGCGAGACCGTCACCGTCGACCTGGCCGCCACCTATTCGATCGACAAGTCGGATGGCCGCGGCTTCCGCCTGCTTGGCCCCTACACCGTCGCCGACGGCAGCGTGACCTATCCCAAGGACACGGCGTGGCGCATCACCGGCTGGGGGATTTCACCGCAACTGGCCGCCAAGGCGGGCGTCTCGACCAACGCCAAGCCGTTCCGCGACAATGACGGCTTTGACATCAACGCCCGCATCCGCGCCGATCTCGGCTGGGCCGACCTGACGTCGATCACCGCCTATCAGACCTTCTCGCGCAGCGAATTCAACGACTGGGACAGCACCCGCTTCCACGAGTCGAACGTCCTCTTTTACAATGACATCGACGTCTTTGCTCAAGAGCTGCGCCTGAGTTCGAACGGCGACGGCCCGTTCAACTGGATGGTCGGCGCCCACTATGCCGACGAAAGCATCGACGGCGGCTTCTACACCGAGTTCCGGGGCAACCCGAACCTCATCGACACCGCCTATGATCAAAGCGTCTCGGCCTTCGGCATCTTCACCCACAACTCCTATCAGGTGAACGAGCGGCTGAACCTGATCGCCGGCCTGCGCTGGGAAACGGAAGAGCGGACGCTCAAGAGCGGCGGCACCTATGTCGCGCCCAATCCGCCGCCGCCCGCCGTCACCTACGACACCGACCTCAACGAAGTCTCGGGTCGACTGGGGCTGGAGTATAAGGTCACCGATGACGCCCTGTTCTACGCCAGCGTGGCGCGCGGCGTGAAATCTGGCGGCTTCACCACCTACAACGCCACCTCTGCGACCCCGTTCAAGCCGGAAATCGTCATCGCCTATGAGGCGGGCCTGAAGTCCGACCTGTTCGATCGCCGCCTGCGATTGAACGGCGCCCTGTTCTACTATGACTACAAGGACCAGCAGGTTCAGGGTCTGGAATACGACCGCGACACCGGCCGCCTCGGCAAGATCACCAACGTGCCCAAGTCGCACATCATGGGCGGTGAGATCGAGCTGACCTGGGTGCCGATGGACGGCCTGACCATCAGCCAGAACATCGGTTACAAGACCGGCGAGTATGATGAATACAACGCCATCGACGGACCGGCGACCGACGCCGCCAACCCGGTCGACGGCCCCTGGGACGTCATCATCACCAACGACCGCTCCGGCGAACGCCTGGCCTTCCCTAAGATGAACTACGGCGGCGCCATCTCCTATGACTGGGAAATGGCGGGCTGGGAGCTTCGCGCCGAGACCAACTACAACTACCGCGACGAACTCTACTCGCTCAGCGCCTCGTCGATCATCGAGCCCTTCTGGCTGTGGAACTCCAACTTCAGCGTTTCACCGGCCGGGGCCAACTGGCGGGCGGGCCTGTGGGTGCGCAATATGTTCAACACCTACTATGAAGAGACCCGCAACGGCTTCAACAGCTCGTCGCGGCCGACCACCTCGCCCAGCCAGGGCCGCACCTACGGCGTGCGCCTGTCGATGGACTTCTAAGGCTTCCTCCCAAGCAGGGCGGGTCGGCTTCGGCTGGCCCGCCCTGCGCCTTTTGACTGATGAACTGATGTCCTTTCCGTCTTCCCGCCTTGATCGCCGCGCCCTGTTGACGGGTCTGGTCGTCGCTCCCGCCGTGCTCAGTTTCGGCCGGGCGCAGGCGGGCGGCGCCTATCTGTTCCCGCTCGGCGTCGCCAGCGGCGATCCGGCCCACGACGGCTTCGTTATCTGGACCCGGCTGGCGGCTGATCCCCATGCCGCCGATGGGCTTGGCGGCTTGTCGGGCGCCATCCCCGTACGCTGGGAAGTCTCCGCCGACGACCAGTTCCGCCGCATCGTCGCCGCCGGGAACGTGACCGCCTCGACCGACGCGGCGCACAGCGTCCATGTCGAGGTAACGGGTCTCGCCCCTCACCGCCCCTACTGGTATCGCTTCATCGCCCAGGGCCAGCTGAGCCCGACCGGCCGCGCCCTGACCACGCCCGCTCCGAACGCCGCCGCCGACCGCCTGCGTCTGGCCGTCGCCTCCTGCTCGCACTGGGAGCGCGGCTATTTCAGCGCCTATGGCCATATGGCCGACGAGCAGCCCGACCTGACCCTGTTCCTGGGCGACTACATCTATGAATACAGCCTGGGGCCGGACCGCGCCGACCAGGTGGTGCGCCCTTACAACCTCGAGGAAGCGACATCGCTGGCGGGCTATCGCAACCGCTACGCCCTGCACAAGACGGACGCCAACCTGCAGCGCCTGCACGCCGTCGCCCCCTGCATCGCCGTGTGGGACGACCACGAGGTTCAAGACGACTATTCCGGCGTCTGGTCCAAGATGTCGGGCGTGTCGCCCAACGATTTCCTGCAGCGCCGCGCCGCCGCCTATCAGGCCTTCTATGAGGCCATGCCGATCCGCCGCACGCGCCTGAGCGCCGCCCTGCAGATGCCCATCTATCGCCGCGTCCGTTACGGGAACCTCGCTGAGTTCTTCATGCTGGACGGCCGCCAATACCGTTCGAAACAGCCGTGCAGCGACGGCGAAAACGGCGGCAAGGGCCAGATCGTCACTGACGCGACCTGCACCGACCGATTGGACCCGTCACGCACCTTCCTCGGCTTCGAGCAGGAGCGTTGGCTCTATGACGGCCTGGCCCGCGCCGAGGCGCGCTGGAATATCCTGGGCCAGAATCTGGTCATGGCGGGCCTGCGTCTGGCCCGCAGCCCGGCCGAGGAAAACCGCTACTGGACCGACACCTGGGACGGCTTCCCCGCCGCGCGCGACCGCCTGACCGGCGCCCTGTCCGAGTTGAAGCCGTCCAACCCGGTGGTGCTCAGCGGCGACTACCACTCCTTCTGGACCAATGACGTGAAGCTGGACAGCCGCGACCCGTCATCGGCCACCGTGGCGACCGAGTTCGTCGGCACCTCCATCACCTCGACCGGCCCCAGCTATGAAGGCCTGATGGCCGTCATGCCCAATAATCCGCAGGTGAAATTCTTCGACAGCCGCCCGCGCGGCTATATGTCGATCGACGTGCGCCCCGACCGCATGGATACGCGCTATCAGGTCATCAGCGACGTGCGCGATCCCAAGGCCAGCCTGTCGACCCTGAAATCCTGGACCGTTGAATCGGGCCGCCCCGGCGCCGTCGCCGCATGATCCTTTCCGACCGGAGTTCCGCCATGACCACCCCGCGCCTCGCTTCTTCTCTCATCGCCATGGGCTTCGCCCTGGCCCTGGGCGGTTGCGCCGGCGCGGTTTCGACGCAGACGGCGGCAGTCGTCGCCCCCGCCGCGCCCGTGACCTTCTGGGAGGGCTTCCGCGATCACCCGCACGGCTATCTGACGGCCGAGAACACGCCCAACGCCGCCAACTTCCTGCCGCCGCCGCCCGCCGAAGGCTCCCTGCGCGAACAGGCCGACATCGCCGCCTATCGTGAGATGCGCGCGCTGGAAGGGACCGAACGCTGGGAGATCGCCCGAGCCGACAATGAGATCGAGACGCCCGGCGCTCCCCGCGCCTTCGACTGCGCCCTCGGTTTCAAATTCCAGCCGGAACAGATGCCGACCCTGACCCTGCTAATGGGCAAGATGCTGGGCGATCTGGAGATGATCCAGACCCCAGCCAAGAAGGGTTATTTCCGCAAGCGCCCCTTCGTGGTCGAACCTCTGCCGACCTGCATCGCGCCCGAGGTCTGGCTGGCGGCCAGCGGCTCCTATCCCTCGGGCCACTCGGCGCTGGGCTGGGCCTGGTCGTTGGTGTTGGCCGAACTGGCGCCCGACCGCGCCGACGCCATCCTGCGCCGAGGTCTGGCCTATGGCGAAAGCCGTGCGGTCTGCGGCGTCCACTATCCCAGCGACGTCGAGGCGGGCCGCATCGTCGGCGCGACCATCGTCACCCGGCTGAAGGCCGATCCGGCGTTCCAGGCCGACTTCGCCAAGGCCAAGGAAGAGTTCGACGCCGCCCGCGTCGCCGCAACCGAGGCCACGGCCGCCTGCCCCGCCTCGCTGGCGCGCCAGCCGTGGTGAGGCGCGCTTAATCAATGGCGTGAGTGCAAATCCATGACGTAGGCTGACGAAGATCGGCCACGTCGCAAGGGGGAGATCGAGGGCAGGTGACGAAGACAGGGGCGACACGCGTCGCGACAGCATCCCGACGGCGCGGCCGGAACGGCGGACTTCGGTTCAGCCTGATCACGCTTATGCTGTCGCTGGCCCTGTGCGTCGTCTGGGGCCTGACGGCGCCGCAGGTTCAGGCGCAGGCGCCGCGTGACCGACTGTTGCTGGGCCTGCCGCTGGAGCCGCCCAACCTCGATCCGACCTCGGGCGCAGCAGCGGCGGTGGATGAAGTCGTCTACGCCAACGTGTTTGAGGGCCTGACCCGGCTGACCCAAAACGGCGCCGTCGCCCCGTCCCTGGCCGAGTCGTGGGAAGCCGCCCCCGACGGCTTGACCTGGACCTTCCACCTGCGGCGCGGCGTGACATTTTCGGACGGCTCGCCGTTCGACGCCGTCGTCGCCAAATTCTCTCTCGACCGCATCACGGCCGAAGGCTCCACCAACGCCCAGAAGGCCCTGTTTGAGCCGATCCGCAACGTCGAGGTCGTCGATCCGGCGACTCTGCGCATCCACCTGTCGCGGCCGATGGCGACCCTGCCCTACGTTCTGGCATGGGGCGACGCGGTCATGGTCTCGCCCAAGAGCGCCGCGACCAACGCCGTCACCCCCATTGGCACCGGCCCGTTCAAGCTGCAGAGCTGGCAGCGCGGCAGCCAGCTGACCTTGATCCGCCGCGACGGCTACTGGGGGCCTGCGCCTCGCCTGAACACCGTCGTCTTCCGCTTCATCAGCGATCCGACCGCCGCCTTCGCCGCCGTCAGCGCCGGCGACGTGGACGCCTTCCCCAACTATCCCGCGCCCGAAAACGTCGCCCAGTTCCAGCGCGACCCGCGCTTCCGAGTCGTCGTCGGCGCCTCGGAGGGCAAGGTCATTCTGGGGATCAACAACACCAGGGCCCCGTTCAACGACGTGCGGGTGCGCCGCGCCCTGTCCTACGCCATCGACCGCGACGCCCTGATTCAGGGCGCCATGTTCGGCTTCGGCCAGCCGATCGGCAGCCACTATTCGCGTCAGGCGCCGGGCTATGTCGACCTGACCGGCCTCTATCCGCACGACCCGGCCAAGGCGCGTCAGCTGCTGGCCGAGGCGGGCTATCCCAACGGCATCGACGTGACGCTGCGCCTGCCGCCCCGCCCCTACGCCCGGCGCAGCGGCGAGGTGCTGATCTCGCAACTGGCCCAGGCGGGCATCCGCGCCAGGATCGAGAATCTGGAATGGGCCCAGTGGCTGGATCAGGTGTTCAAGCGCCGCCAGTTCGACCTGACCATCGTCGAGCACGTCGAGCCGATGGATTACGACATCTATGGCCGCAAGGACTATTACTTCGGCTACGACAGTCCCGCCTTCGACGCCCTGCTGGCCGAAGTAAACACCGCCCCTGACGAGCCGACGCGCAACCGCCTGCTGGGCGACCTGCAACGCCGCATCGCCGATGACGCGGTCAACGGCTTCCTGTTCCAGTCCTCGCGCATCGGCGTGTGGAAGGCGGACGTGAGCGGCCTGTGGATCAACGGCCCCATCGCCGCCAATGACGTGACCGGCGCCTACTGGACCGGCGCGGGCGCCGCGACGACCGCCAGCGCCGAGCGCACCGGCGGCGGCCTGCCCTGGGGCTGGATCAGCCTGATTGCGGGCGCGGCGCTCCTCGTCTTCGTCGCCTGGCGCTTCGGCGCCGCCTGGCTGCTGAAGAAGCTGGGCGGTCACGCCCTGACGCTGCTGGCGGCAACCGTGGTCATCTTCCTGCTGCTGCAGGTCGTGCCGGGCGATCCGGCCAGCTATATGATGGGGTTGAACGCCAGCCCCGAGAGCATCGCCGCCCTGCGCCAGCAGATGGGCCTCGAAGGCTCGGGCCTTGAGCGCTACTTCGCCTGGCTCGGGGACCTGCTGACCGGAAAGTTCGGGACCAGCTACACCTATCAGGTGCCGGTCGGCGGCCTGATCGCCGAACGTCTGGCCGTCTCGGCGCCGCTGGCCCTGATGGCCACCGTCCTGTCGCTGCTGGTCGCCCTGCCCATCGGCGTCACCGCCGCCAGCCGCAGGGGAACGGCCATCGACACCGGCCTGATCGGCGTGACGCAGGTCGGCGTCGCCCTGCCCAACTTCTGGATCGCCATGCTGCTGATCCTGCTGTTCTCGGTGAACCTGGGCTGGTTCTCGGCGGGCGGCTTCCCCGGTTGGAGCGCCGGCTTCTGGCCCGCCTTCAAGGCCCTGATCCTGCCCGCCGTGGCTCTGGCCGCGCCGCAGGCCGCCATTCTCGCCCGCGTCCTACGCACCGCCCTGCTCGACACCATGAACGAGGACTATGTCCGCACCGCCCGCGCCAAGGGCCTGAGCGTCAACCAGGCCCTATGGCGCCACGCCCTGAGGAACGCCTGGATCCCGGTCCTGACTATCCTCGGCCTTCAGTTTCCCTTCCTGCTGGCGGGCGGCATCATCATCGAGAACGTCTTCTCCCTGCCCGGCCTCGGCCGACTGGTGTTCCAGGCCATCACCCAGCGCGACCTGATCGTGGTCCAGAGCGTGGTGGTGGTACTGGTCTTCGCCGTGGTTCTGGTCAGCTTCCTGATCGACCTGGCCTATCTGTTCGCTGATCCGCGCCTGAGGGGACGCCGCGCATGACCGACGCCCCCGCTATCACCGCCCCCGCCAAGCCCCGCGTGCGCTGGCCCCTGTCGCTGATCGTCGGCGCAGGCCTAACCGCCGTGGTGCTGGCGACCGCCCTGCTGGCCCTGGTCTGGACGCCCTATGACGTGGAGGCGGTGGACATCGCCGCCAAGCTGACCGCCCCCTCCGCCGCCCACTGGATGGGCACGGACCACTTCGGCCGCGATGTGCTGTCGATGATCATGGCGGGGGCGCAGAACTCCCTCGTCGTGGCCTTCGTCGCCGTCGGCATCGGCGTCGCAATCGGCACGCCTCTGGGCCTGACCGCAGCTGCGCGCGGCGGCTGGGTCGACGAACTGGTCATGCGCGGCAACGACCTGATCTTCGCCTTCCCCGCCCTGTTGCTGGCCGTGATGATCACCGCCGTCATGGGGCCGGGCGCAATCAACGCCGTCATCGCCATCGGCGTCTTCAACATCCCCGTCTTCACCCGCGTGGCGCGCGGCGCGGCGCAGGGCCTGTGGACCCGCGAATACGTCCTGGCCGCCCGCACGGCGGGCAAGTCCAAGGCCCTGATCTCGCTCCAGCACATCCTGCCCAATCTGATTAGTCTGCTGGTCGTTCAGGCCGCGATCCAGTTCGCCGTCGGCATCGTCGCCGAGGCGGGCCTGTCCTACGTCGGCCTGGGGGCCCAGCCGCCTGCGCCCAGCTGGGGCCGGATGCTGGCCGAGGCCCAGACCATGATCGGCTTCGCGCCGTGGCTGGCCATCATGCCGGGGCTGGCCATCTTCGTGACCGTGCTGGGCCTCAGCCTGACCGGCGACGGCCTGCGCGACCTGTTCGACCCGCGCGTGCGGCGGGAGCGTTGACCATGACCGTCCTCGATATTCGCGACCTCAGCCTGTCGATCGGCCAGACCCCGATCCTGAAGACCGTCAACCTGTCCGTCGCCCCCGGCGAAATCCTCGGCCTGGTCGGCGAGAGCGGCTCGGGCAAGTCAATGACGGCGCTGGCCGTGCTGGGCCTGACGCCGCCGCGCGCGACCCTGACCGGCGAGATCCGCCTGAACGGTCAGGTCATCTCGAACGCCCCTGACGCCGTGATGCAGCAGGTGCGCGGCCGCGACGTGGGCATCATCTTTCAGGAGCCGATGACGGCCCTGAACCCCGTCATGACCATCGGCGATCAGGTCGCCGAGACCGTGCGCCTGCACAAGAAGGCGTCTCGCAAGGAGGCCCTCGCCGTCGCCCGTTCCGTGCTGGATCGCGTCGGCCTGTCCGCCGAGCGCTTCCCCCTCAGCCGCTACCCGCACGAACTGTCCGGCGGCCAGAGACAGCGCGTCGCCATCGCCATCGCCATCGCCCTGACGCCGAAACTGCTGATCGCGGACGAGGCGACGACAGCGCTGGATGTGACGACACAGGCTCAGGTGCTGGACCTGCTGAAACGGCTGGTGCGCGAGGACGGCATGGGCCTGATCCTCATCACCCACGACCTCGCCGTCGTGGCCGAAACCGCCGACCGGCTGGCGGTGATGAAGGACGGCGAACTGGTCGAGGAAGCGCCTGTCGACCGCATCCGCACCGGCATGGCGCACGCCTATTCCCAACGCCTGCTGGCCAACGCCACCCACGCCCCCACGCGCCGCAGCGTCCCGCAGGCCGACGCCGCCGCCGTGCTTCAGGTCGAGGGACTGGTGCGCGAATACGGCGGCGCGCCCGCCCTGTTCGGCGGGTCCAAAGCCTTCCGCGCCGTCGATCAGGTCAGCCTGTCGATCCAGCCGGGCGAGAGCGTCGGCCTCGTCGGCGAGAGCGGCTGCGGCAAGTCCACCCTTCTGCGCGCCATCCTCGCGCTGGAGACGCCGCAAGCGGGCCGCGTCCGGGTCAAGGGCCGCGACATCACCGCCGCGCGCGGCGCCGCGCTGAAGTCCATCCGCCGCGACATTCAGGTGGTGTTCCAGGACCCCTACGGCAGCTTTGATCCGCGCTGGAAAGTCAGCGATCTGGTGGCCGAAAACTTCCACCTTCTGGACGCCCGCCTCAGCCCCGCCGAGGCCCGCCGCCGCGTCGATGAAATGCTGGAGCGCGTCGGCCTGAACAGCGCCGCCGCCGATCGCTATCCGCACGAGTTCTCGGGCGGCCAGCGCCAGCGCATCGCTATCGCCCGCGCCCTGATCACCGAGCCCTCAGTCATCTGCCTGGACGAGGCGGTCTCGGCGCTTGATGTCTCGGTGCGGGCCCAGGTGCTGGACCTGCTGGCCGACCTGTCGGACCGCCTGGGCCTGTCCTACCTGTTCGTCACCCACGACCTCAGCGTCGTGCGCACGGTGACCGATCGCCTGCTGGTCATGCAGGCCGGACAGATCGTCGAACAGGGCGAAACGGCCGCCGTCTTCGCCGCGCCGTCGCACCCCTATACGCAGAAACTTCTGGCGGCGACGCCGGATCTGGTCCGCAATAAAGCTCTGAAAAAGGAAACCGCCGGATGAACCGCAGAACCGTCCTCGGCTCGGCCCTGATCGGCGCCGCAGCCTCCGCAGCAGGAGCCGCCAGCGCCAAACCGGCGGCCCAGTCCGCCGCGCGCGCCTCGGGTCGCACCGGCCGCCTGAACCTGATCACGGACGTCGAGGGCCTGAAGGTCGGTCAGGCGCATGACGCAGGCGTCCGCACCGGCGTCACCGTCATCCTGGCCGAAAAGCCCGCCACGGCCGCCGTGGACGTTCGCGGCGGCGGCCCCGCCGGGCGCGAGACCGACGTGCTGCGCCCTGAAAACCTGGTGCAGGAGGTGGACGCCATCATCCTGTCGGGCGGGTCGGTCTATGGCCTCGGCTCGGCCGACAGCGTCGCCGCCTGGATGGGCATGCGCGGGCGCGGCTACGGCATGGGCGGGGCGCCGGGCGTGCCGCCCTCGCCCATCATCCCGACCGCCTGCCTCTATGATCTGGCCAACGGCGGGAACAAGCAGTGGGAGATGGAGCCGCCCTATCGCCGCCTGTCGGTTCAGGCGCTGGAGGCCGCGGGCGACCGCTTCGACCTCGGCACGGCGGGCGCAGGCTATGGCGCCGAAGCGGGCGCGCTGAAGGGCGGCATCGGCTCGGCATCGGCCGTCATGGCCTCGGGCTGGACGGTCGGCGCTATCGTGGCGGTCAACAGCGTCGGCTCGGTCGTGGCGCCGGGCGGCAAGAGCTTCTGGGCCGCCCCCTATGAGATCGGCGACGAGTTCGGCGGCCTCGGCTCATCGGGCCTGCACGCCTCGGCCGAGGACTGGGGCCTGTCCAAGTTCCGGTCCCAACCGCGCGAGAACACCACCATCGCCTGCATCGCCACCGACGTGGCGTTGACCCGCGTCGAGCTTCAGCGCGTGGCCATCATGGCGCAGGACGGCATGGCCCGCGCCATCCGCCCGGCCCACGCGCCCTTCGACGGCGACACCCTGTTCAGCCTGTCCACCGGCAAGAAGGTCATCGACAATCCGGCCCTGCGTCAGGTCGCGGTGGCCCAGATCGGCAACGTCGCCGCCGACGTCCTGGCCCGCGCCGTGGCGCGCGGCGTCTATCACGCCACCAACTATGACGGCGTCACCGGCAAGACCTGGCGGGAGATGTAATCAACGGCCCTTCTCCCCTCCGGGGGAGAGGGTGGGCGCCGGAGGCGCTCGGATGAGGGGGACGCCTCCACGAACTCGACGCCCGCGCTTGCGGGAACAGCCCCCTCATCCGTCATGCTCCGCATGACACCTTCTCCCTCGAGGGGAGAAGGGCTTTAGATCGGCGCGCCGGGCGGAACCGCCTGCGCCACTGGCAGCGTCTCGCTGAGCGTCTTCAGCCCCTCGACCGGACCGGTCAGAGCTTCCGCCAGATAGGCGCACTGCGCTGTCTCCAGCCGGTCGCCGCGGCAGCGCTTCAACTGCTCGCCAAAGCGCCGCGCGCTGTCGCGCACCGCGCCCTGCGCCGTCGAGGACAGCTCCTTGCCCTGGATCAGCGCAGCCAGATGGGCGGCGTAACGGGCGCGGGCGACGCGGCGCAATTCGGCCTGACGCGGGTTCAGCGCCGCGCCCGGGCCGACGGCGACGGCCACCCGGTCCAGCGTCTCGACCAGACCCAGTTGCCCCGGATCACGACGCTCCTGCTCGACCAGGCGGTTCAGCCGCTCGGGCGCCAGCAGGGTCTCGAACACCACCTCCGTCGCCGAGGCGGCGGCCGAGGACGGATCGAAGACCGCATCGGTCTTGCTCTCGAACAGTTCGATCTGCATCTGCCGGTCAGAACTGCCCGACTGCACCGAGGACAGCAGGTCGATGACCCGGTCCGACATGTCCAGCACCTCAGGCGACAGGGCCTGCATCAAGGCCTCCAGCGCACCCCGCTGACGGTCAGCGGGGATGGCCTCCGCCCGCTCATGACCGTCGCCCTTGACTGCATAGGCGTAGTCCACGCCGCCGACCAATCGCCCCACCGCCGTCGTCTGATAGCGGTGATACAGATAGATGGGCACGATCACGCGACGCAGGTCGGCCGCCGCCGCTCCGTCCGGCAGATTGTCCAACCCGAAGCGCGACAGGGCGATGCGGCGCACGGCCAGGGTATTGGCGAACTCGGCCGTCGGGTCCTCGCCGTTGTCCCACATGGCGCCATAGGCCTGAAGGCTGCCCAGCGGCCTGGTGTCGCCGTCCGAGACGAAGCGATAGCCCCTGGCCTGCGCCTCAGCCGCCAGGGCCGCGCGGCGCGACACCGGGTTCTGGCCCGGCGTGTCGCCATAGAGCCAGTCCACGACATAGCGGTCCCAGGCGCCGACGCCCGTCGTATAGGCGCGGCTGAAGTCCAGACGATCGCCGTCCGCGATGACCCAGGGCGCCGGATAGTCCATGACCGAGGCGCGGTCCTCATACGTCGAGGCCGCGAAGTTATGGGAAATGCCCAGGGCGTGGCCGATCTCGTGCGCCGACAGGTGGCGCAGGCGGTGGTAGGCCAGACGATCGGGATCGTCCTCGCCGCCCGTCCCGGCGCGGGCGGCGCCGACCAGTCCCTCGATGATCATCTTGTCCTGACGGTCGCGCAGCGAGCCCAGCTGCACCACGCCGCGCACGATCTCGCCGGTGCGGGGGTCGTTGACGCTGGTGCCGGTCGACCAGCCGCGCGTCTCGCGGTGGACCCAGGAGATGATGTTGTAGCGGGCGTCCATCGGATGCGCCCCCTCGGGCAGGAGCTCGACCCGGAAGGCACTGAGATAGCCTGCCTGTTCAAAGGCTTGCGCCCACCAATTGCCGCCCTCGATCAGGGCCTCGCGGATGGCGGGCGGGGCGGCGCGGTCGACGTAGAAGACGATCGGCGTCTTCACCGGCGAACGGGCGGCCGTCGGATCGGTCTTCTCCAGCCGGAAGCGGCGGGCCAGACGGCTGACCACCGGCGTGTCCAGATCAGCGGCGAAGTCGGTCACCATCACCTGGGCCGAGGTGCCCGAACGCGGATCATGCAGGACTGGGGTGAAGCCATCGTCCGGCAGGCGGATGAAGGAGTGACGCACCGCCAGGGTGACCGAGCGTGTTTCGGGCGAGACGCGCGACAGCTCGCCGCCCGGCTCGTCGCTGGTGAAGGTCTGGACCGTCTGGAACTCGACGTTGTCGGGGAAGACCAGAGTCTCGGCGACGTCGACATAGCCGAGATTGGGCGCCGGCTTGAAACTGCCCAGCTTGGCCCGTTTCAGCCGCCCCACGGCGTTGACGGCGTCCCGCTCCAGGAAACCGGACAGATCCACCGTGACGGACCCGTCGGCTCCGGTCTCCGCCACCTCGCCCGACCACACGACCGGCGAGACGAAGGAGGCGGCGACCGCATTGACCTGATCGGGATCAGCGTCGACGGCGCGGAAGCGATGGTTCTCGAAGGCGGCGAAGACGCGGTCTCCGACCTGACGAAACACCACGATCTGAGCCTGCCCCAGGCCCGAGCGGTCCAGTCCCGCTCCGTCCATGCCGAGGCCCGCCGACAGACCCGGTTGATAGAGATACCGTCCCAGCACCCCGTCCGCGCCCGGCGCCGGCAGGCGCACCGAAACCTTGCCCTTGCGGCTGTCCTGGCGGACGCCGAAGAGGCCGTCCTGCCAGGCCGTCGGCGACGCCGCCGCCGTCGGCGCGGACTGCGCCCCCACAGGAGCCGCAGCTCCGGCCAACACCAGGCCGGCGGCGCCCGCCAGCAGAACCTTGCGCAACATCGGCTTCCCCCTCCGACGGATTCAACAGCGGACGTTCAGACCACCGAACGCCTCGAACGGCAAGCGGTCGATCAGCGGACGCCCAGGGCCAGGGCGTCCGGACGCCGGGTGTCGGCGGCCCCCAGGAACCGATCCCCGTCCACCATGATGGATTGGGTGCTGCCCATGGTCATTGACGGGCGCACCGTATGGCCGCGCTCGCGCAGCAGGCGCTCCACGTCGGGCGAGAAGCCTCCTTCCAGCTCCAGCGGGCTGTCGCCCCCGCCCTGGTTCAGGCGAGGACGCATGGCCGCCTCGGCCACGTTCAGGTTGTGGTCCACGACGTTGGAGATCAGCTGAACCATGGTGGCGATGATGTAGCCGCCGCCGGGCGTGCCGGTGATCAGCCATGGCTTGTCGTCCTTGAACACGATCATCGGCGTGATGGTCGAGCCCAGGCGCTTGCCCGGCGCGGGCGAGTTCGGCTCGCCGCGCGTGCCCCAGGAGAAGTTGTCCAGGTGGTTGTTCAGCAGGATGCCCGTCCCGACCGGAGCGACGTGCGCGCCGTAGGAGTTGGACAGGGTGTAGGTGTTCGACACCGCATTGCCGAAGGCGTCCGCCACCGAATAGTGGGTCGTGTCCTGGCTCTCATAGGGATAGGGATTGCCCTCGGGGATGTCCGCCGCCTTCAGCGTGCGGTCCAGGGCGATCAGCTTGACGCGCTCGGCGGCGAATTCCTTGCTGGCCAGGCCGTGGGCCGGAGTGGTCCACTGCGGCGCGCCCCCGATCAGGCGACGGTCCGACGAGGTGATCTTCATCGCCTCCGAGATCAGGTGCAGGCTGTCGACGCTGCCCCAGCCCATGGCCTTCAGGTCGAAATGCTCCAGCAGGTTCAGCGCCTCGGCGACGCTGACGCCCGAGGCCGTCGGCGGCATGAAGGAGATGCGATTCCCACGATAGCTGCCCCAGATCGGCTCGGACACGTCGGCGCGATAGGCGGCCATGTCCTCCAGGGTGATCACGCCGCCCTGGGCCTGGATGCCGGCCACGATCTGGCGCGCCAGTTCGCCCTTGTAGAATTCATCCGCCCCGCCGCGCGCCACCTTGCGCAGGCTGTCGGCCAGCAGGGGCTGACGGAAGGTCTCGCCCGCGCGATAGACCGAGCCGTCAGGCTTCAGATAGGCCTCGCGCGCGCCCGGATCGGTCGCCAGCACCCGCGCCCGGCCCGCCGTGGCGTCCGCCTCCCCGTCCGACAGGACATAGCCCTCCTCGGCCAGGCGGATCGCCGGCGCGACCAGATCGGCCCAGGGCATGGAGCCGAAGCGCGAGTGCGCCTCCCACAGGCCCATCACCGTGCCTGGCACCGAGACGTTGATGAAGCCCGACGGCTTGGAACGGTCGAACCTGCCGTCCGGCCCCAGCAAAAGCTCAGGCGTCGTCGCGGCGGGCGCCGCGCCGTAATAGTTGACGGCGATGTCCTGCGCCGGTCGGTCCGCCGTGGCGGCCATATGCACGATCATGTAGCCCGAGCCGCCGATGTTGCCCGCGCGTGGCAGGGTGACGGCCTCGGCGAAGGCCACGGCCACGGCCGAATCCACCGCATTGCCGCCCTGGCGCAGGATCTCGACGCCGACGCGGGTGGCCGGATCGCTCTGGCTGACCACCATGCCGCCCCGCCCGACCACCGGGCTGTGGATCTGGCCATAGTTGACGATGTCGCCGCCGCTGCCCGTCGTCGGACGAACCTGGGCCGCCTGCTGCGCTAGGCCGGGCCCGGCCAGCAGCATGAGCGCCGCCGCCGAAACCGCCGTCGCCGCTCTCGTGAAACCAAAACGCATGCTGTTCCCCCGCCGCAAATCCCGCCCGCAGCCGCCGACAAAACAGCCTCGGCGCTGACGACAGGACAACCTTGTCAATATCCATAGCGATAGCATTGCTGAAAAGCGCACCTCAAGGGTGATTCTTAGCGATTATCGCGCTCAATATCTCGGATATCGGCAATATTTATTCTGCAGAGGTTGACGCCTCGTCTATGGCCGCTTTTAGTCCGAACCGAGGCAAGTCGCCGCGCGCGCAGGATTCTATCCGGAGGCGCTCAAGGATTTCGTCTCTTCGAAAAAATTTGGTCGGGTAACAGGCGCCTCATCGAAGGGAACCGCACTGACCGCAAACGGGGATGCAGATGTCATGAGTTCAATCTTTGCGCGTCACAGCATGAAAACGGCCCTGCTGGCCACCACCGCCCTGTTGGGCGCTACGGCCGCAACCGCCCAGGAGGCCTCGCAGGAGGCCACCCAGGTCGACGAGATCGTCGTCGTCGGCTCGCAGATCCGGGGCGCCAAGGTGACGGCGGCTCTGCCCGTCACGGTTGTCGGCGAGGAGTTGATTCAGGCCACCGCCGCCACCTCCGGCGACGAACTGCTGCGCTCCATCCCGCAGATGGGCGACGTGACCTTCAACTCCTCCTACCTGCCGGCCACCTCGAACTCGGCGCGGGGCGACACTGGTTCGGTGAACCTGCGCAACCTCGGCATCGGCAACACCCTGGTGCTGCTGAACGGCCGCCGCGTGGTGGGCCACCCGACGTCGCAGGCGAACGAGCACCTGGTTCCGGTGCTGACCTACAACACCAACGCCATCCCGGTGTCGGGCCTGAAGCGGCTCGAGGTGCTGCGCGACGGAGCCGCCGCCATCTACGGCGCCGACGCCGTGGCCGGCGTGGTCAACACCGTCCTGCGCGACGACATGAACAACTGGACGGTGTCGAGCCAGTATGGCGGCGCCGAAGGCACCGGCATGCGGGAGTTCAACTTCTCCCTCTACGGCGGCAAGGACATCGCCGAGGGGCGCGGCAACGTTTCCCTGTTCTTCAACTACGATCACCGCGACGAGCTGACGACGCTGGAGCAGGACTATACCGCCTCCGACGATAAGCGGCCGCTGTTCGCCGGAACCGGTTTCGAGAACAATTCCTCGCTCAACGGCGTGTCCTCCCTGACGCCATGGGGACAGTTCACCCTGAACAGCCCGGCCACCTACGGCGGCGAATCCTTCACCACCTTCACCATCCAGCCGGATTCGATGGCGAACTGCGCCGCAAGCCTGGGCAACGGCCTGTGTCTCAAGAAGACGACGACAGTGGACCCGGCCCTTCGCGCTGACACCGCACAGGAAGACCTCACGGTCATCCCGGAAGTCGATCGCTTCAATCTGTTCCTGACCGGCCGCTACCAGATCAACGACGCGGTCGAGGCATTCGGCGAACTGGGCGGATATTACGCCAAGTCCCACGCTCGCCAGGCGCCGATCAACACCCTGTCCTCGGTCGTCATGACCATTCCCGGCACGAACTATTACAACCCCTTCGGCCAGGACATCCGCCTGACCGGCTACCGCTTCAACGACATGGGGCCGATCAACGTCGACGTCACCAATCAGCAATACCGCATCCTGGGCGGCCTGCGCGGGGACTGGCGCGGCTGGAACTGGGAATCGGCCCTGCTATGGTCCGAGGCCTCAGCCAAGGACGTGTCCGACAACATCTCGACGACCCGACTGGCCGAGTGGGCGGCCAAGTCGACACCTGACGCCTATAATTTCTTCAACGGCGGCGATCCGGCCAACCCGCGTTTCGGCGACGCCACCCCGTCGGACCAGGCGGCCCTGGACGCCATTCGCGTCGACATGGTGCGCAAGACCAAGACGGAGCTGGGCCTGTGGGACTTCAAGGTTTCGCGCCCTGACCTGTTCCAGTTGCCCGCCGGTCCGGTCGGCATGGCCGCCGGAATCGAGTTCCGCACCGAGACCCAGTTGGACGACCGTGACAGCCGTATCGACGGGACCATCCGCTATACGGACAAGTCCGGCGCCACCTACAGCGACCTGATCAACTCGGCTGAGAACCCCGACACCTACGGCGAACGGGACGTCTTCTCGGCCTATCTCGAGTTCGCCGCCCCGCTAGTCTCGCCCGAAATGGGCGTCCCTCTGGTGCATAACCTGGAAGTCCAGCTCGCGGGCCGCTTCGAGAACTATTCGGACTTCGGCGACGTGGCCAAGCCCAAGATCGCCGCCGCCTGGGACCTCGTCGACGGCTTCCGCGTCCGCGGCTCCTGGGCCCAGGGCTTCCGCGCCCCCAACCTTGAGCAGATCAACGCCACGGTGATCACCCGCTCCAACAGCTCCAACGACTATGCCTATTGCGAGGCCCTGATCCGTCGCGGCGCCATGACCGGGATGAACCAGTGCGGAGCCTCCTACACGCCGCCGACCAGCTTCCCCGACTACACCAGCATCAGCACCACCCACGTCCGGAAGCTCACCGCCGAGCGACGCTCGGGTAACCCGGACTTGCAGCCCGAAGAATCAGAAACCCTGTCGTTCGGTCTGGTCGTCCAGCCGCGCTTCCTGCCTGAGCAACTGGGCGACTTCACCTTCACCGCCGACTGGTGGAAGGTCGAACAGACCGGCATGGTCGGCCTGTTCCGCGGCCAGAACGCCCTGATCCTGGACTACCTGCTGCGCAAGCAGGGCAGCTTCAATCCCAACGTCATCCGCGCCGACGCCACGGCGGCTGATCAGGCCATCTTCGCCGGCACCGGCCTGGCGGCGGCGGGCGAGGTCCTCTACGTCACCGACGCCTATACCAACCAGCAGCCCCAGACGGTCGAGGGCCTGGATCTGGGCGCGATGTGGAGCCTGCGCGGCACCAGCATCGGCGACTTCAGCCTGAACCTGAACGTCTCTCATCTGCTGAAATACTATCTGGAGATGTCGCCGGGCATGGCGGACCTGACCGCAGCGCGCGAGTCGGGCGAGATCGACCCCGCCATCACCTTCGGCGGACGGATGGGCGACATGATCGCCGATCTGGGCCGTCCGGAGTGGAAGTGGTCGCTGTCGGGCAGTTGGCGCTACCAGAACCTGACGGTCGGCGCGTTCACCCAGTACATCTCGTCGCTGTACGACAGCAGCCTGGTCAACTCGGCCGGCGACTACTGGACGGTGGATTCGACCATTACGGCCAACCTGTACGCCGAGTATCAGTTCGACGACGGCTTGCTGTCCGACACGGCGGTTCGCGTCGGCCTGCGCAACATCACCGACGAGCAGCCGCCGCTGTCCGGCGCCGGCTATGTCGGCACGGTCTATCAGCCCTACGGTCGTTACTGGTACGCCAGCATCCGCAAGACGTTCTGATCGGCCTTTCATCGTTCAGGGGCGGCAGGCGAAGACGCCTTCCGCCCCTTTGCTTTTTCTGCTTCCGGAGTTCCCCATGAAGCCCGTCTCGATGCGAACCCTCGCCCTCGCCGCCGCCCTCGTCGGCTTCGCCGCCCCCGCCCTGGCCGGGGAGTTGTCGCCCCAGGCGCAACAACAGATCACCTCGACCGTCGACCGCAACCAGGCCGCCCTCGACAGCGCCGCGCTGGAAATCTGGAAGTTCGCCGAGTTGGGCTATCAGGAGACCCAGAGCTCGGCCCTGCTCCAGGGCCAACTTCGCGACGCGGGTTTCACCGTGACCCCCGGCATCGCCAATGAGCCGACCGCCTTCCTCGCCAGCTTCAAGACCGGCGAGGGCCCGGTCATCGCGGTCCTGGCCGAATACGACGCCCTGCCCGGCCTGTCGCAGACCCTGAGCCCGGTGCAGGAATCGGCGGGCGGCCACGCGGGCCACGGCTGCGGCCACAACCTGTTCGGCGCCGCCTCGGTCCACGCCGCCATCGCCGTGAAAGCCTGGATGGAGGCCAACAACATCAAGGGCGAACTGCGCGTCTACGGCACGCCCGCCGAGGAAGGCGGCTCGGGCAAGGTCTATATGGTGCGCGACGGCCTCTTCGATGACGTCGACGTCTCGCTGCACTGGCACCCCGGCAATGTGAACTCGGCCCGCCAGGGCGACACCATGGCCAACGTCTCGGGCAAGTTCCGCTTCTACGGCACCGCCTCCCACGCCGCCGCCGCGCCCGACAAGGGCCGCTCGGCGCTCGATGGCGTCGAGTCGCTGAACTACATGGTCAACATGATGCGCGAGCACGTGCCCGACCGCACCCGCATTCACTACGCCATCACCGACGGCGGCAAGGCGCCGAACGTCGTCCCGGCCTATGCAGAAGCCTACTACTACGTCCGCCACAACGATCCGGAGATCGTGCGCGACGTGCTGGAGCGGGTGAAGCTGGCGGCCGACGGCGCCGCCCTGGGCACCGGCACCCGCGTCGAGTTCGAAGCCATCGGCGGCGTCTATTCCATGCTGCCGAACGAGGCCCTGATGCATGTCATGGACCGTAACCTGCGCAGCGTCGGCGGCATCACCTGGACGCCCGAGGAGATCGCCCTGGCGACCGAGATCCAGAAGACCCTGACCACCCAGCCTGACCTGGCCTCCGTCGGTCAGATCGAGGACGCCGTGATCGGCGGCGACTTCGGCGGCTCGACCGACGTTTCCGACGTGTCCTGGGTCACGCCGACGGTCGGTCTGTCGACGGCGACCTTCGTTCCCGGTTCAGCCGGCCACTCGTGGCAGAACGTGGTGGCCGCCGGCACGACCATCGGTCTGAAGGGCGCGCACCTGGCGGCCAAGACCCTGGCCCTGACCACCGCCGAACTGTTCCAGAGCCCGGACACCATCGCCGCCGCCAAGGCCGAGTTCGAGCAACGTCGCGGTCCGAACTTCGAATACCGCGCGCTGCTGGGCGACCGCGCTCCGGCGCTGAACTACCGCGACTGACCCGTCGTGGCCCTCGGGCTCGTCCCGAGGGCCTTCGTCGTCGCCTTCGCTGTCGCGTCAGTTCGCTGGATGCTGAGCGGCCAGGTCCTTGAGATACTGCCCCATGGATCGCGGCGCCCGTCCAAGCGCAGCGGTCAAGGCCAGGCTGTTGCCGCCCATGCCGTAATTCGAATAGTGCTCATACACTTTTTCAAGCAGATCAATTTGGTCTTCCGAATAGGGCAAGCTGACACGACGGGACCATTCGTCGAAGCTCAGCTCGACGGCCTCGACCTGTCGACCGATTTCCTTCGAAATCAATGCAGCGATGTCGTTGCGACTAAACATGCCCGCCGATAGCTCCAGCGTAGCGAACGCCAATGCGTCTTGCGTAAGCGCCACTGCAGCCGCTTCCGCCACGTCCCGGTAATCGACGCGCGCGATCCTGACGTCATTGGGAAAGGGCTCGCCGAAACGGCCGTCTGAAAGGATCGACGGCCAGGCCATGGCGATATTCTGCATGAAGTTCGCAGGCTGCAGGATCGTGTACTCGAGCCTGGAGGAATAAAGCGCTTCCTCTACCGGAATCTTGCTTGCGTGGTTGCTCAAGCGCGTATTGGTCGGCTGGATCACCGACGAGAAGACAAACTTCCTGACGCCGCTTCGCTCCGCAGCCTCAACCAGGGCCAGGCCCATCGCCGCCTCGTCGACCACGAAGGCCGGACCGATATGGAAAATCCCATCCACGCCCCGTGTCGCCTCCGAGAGGCTCCCGGCATCGCGCAGGTCTCCAATGGCGATCTCGGCGGCGCCTCTCGAACGGGCGAGAGCGGCCTCGTTCTCATCGCGCACCAGAGCGCGGACGACGGCGCCGCGACGTTGCAACTCGGGGACAACCAGTCCGGCCACCCGTCCTGCGGCCCCAATGACAAGTACGGACGATTCCACGCGTTTCATCGCTATCTCCTTGGCTCGATGACAATAGAGCGACGATAAATTCTCTCGATCTCCGAGACTATTTGTTCAATCTGGAAGTCTGACTTCCACTTATCGAGATACCGAATGAGCCGCCTGGAAGATCTCGAAGCCTTCATTCGCATTGCCGAGACGGGCAGTTTGACGGCTGCGGCGCGGCGCCTCGGCCGATCGCTGCAGGCGGTCAGCCGTTCTCTCGCCTCGCTTGAAGACGACGTCGGCGTCCAACTCGTTCATCGCACCACGCGACAATCGGCGCTGAGCGAGGCGGGCCACGCCTTCTACCAACGCGTGAAGCCTGCCCTGCTGGATATTCAGGAGGCCCGGCTCGAGGCCGCCGATAGAAAATCCGCGCCTTCAGGCGTCCTTCGCATCGGCGCGCCCACCTTGTTCGGCCCCGATTTTCTGGTTCCGATCATAGCCGACTTCATGACGGCCCATCCGCAGGTCGAGATCGATCTTCAGTTGTCGGATTCCTTCGTGGATCTCGCCGCCGAAGAACTCGATCTCGTGGTGCGTATCGCCGACCTGCCGGATTCCGGTCTTCAGGGTCGAAGATTAGGCGCCCTTCGTCGCGTGGTTTTTGGCGCGCCGTCGTACTTCGAGCGACATGGACGGCCAGCCCGTCCGACCGATCTGCGCCAGCACGCCTGCATCGTCAGGACCGCCGCACAAAGGTCGGATCAGTGGGCGTTCCAGATTGACGGCAAGACGAGGCGGATCGGCGTTCGCGGCGCCTTTCGATGCAACACCATGCCTGGCGTTTATGCGGCGGTGAGTTATGGGCTCGGCCTGGGGTATTCGCCCCTGTGGCAAATCCGGCGCCTCGTCGAAACGGGACAGGTGCAGGTCATTCTCGAGGACTTCGAACCCAAGCCTGTCCCGATCCACGCGCTATGGCGCGAGAACAAGCTCCCCCCCGCCAAGGTTCGCGCCTTTGTCGACCTCCTGGCCGGACAGCTCAGGATCGAAGACCTCTGAAGGGTCGTCGCCGTCACGCCTCTATCCGGACGCCTCAACTCAATCATACCATTCGGTACAAAAAACTTGATGGGAGCTGGATCTTCGCCTACAGCCACAAATGAACCTATTGGTACAAAATGGTGAAGGCATGAAATTCCAAGGCAAAGCCGCGCTTGTTACCGGGGGCGCGCGCGGCATCGGGGCCGCAATCGTTCGACACCTGGCTTCCGAAGGCGCTGACGTCGCCTTCACCTATGCGACCTCCGACCAGTCGGCCGAGGCGTTAATTGACGCCCTGACGGTTCACGGCGGCAGGCTTCTCGGCCTCAAGGCGGATAGCCGGGATCCGACCGCGATCCGCGACGCCGTGGACCAGACGGCGGAAACGTTCGGACGCCTCGACATACTCGTCAACAACGCCGGCGTTTTCCCCGCAGGGCCGATCGAAGACGTTTCGCTTCAGGAGATTGACGATACTCTGGCGATCCACGCACGAGCCGTCTTCATCACCTCGCAAGCGGCGCTGTCGCACATGAGGGCCGGCGGACGGATCATCTCCATCGGGTCCTGCTTCGCCCAGCGCGTGCCGTATGGCGGCGTGACCCTCTATGCGATGAGCAAATCCGCCCTCATCGGCTTCACCAAAGGCCTGGCGCGCGAGGTCGGGGAACGCGGCATCACCGTCAACATTGTCGACCCCGGCTCCACCGAGACGGACATGAACCCCATCGACGGCCCCGCCGTCGCTGCGGAACTGGAGTTGATGGCGGTCAAGCGCTACGCCCAGCCCGCCGAAATCGCCGCAGCCGTCGGCTTCCTCGCGGGGGAGGAAAGCCGGTTCATCACCGGAAGCTCGCTGGCAATCGACGGGGGCTTTGCGGCCTAGCCCGTGCTCGCCTGCACCAATGCCGCCGCCCAAGGGAGAACGACATCCGATGGCCTGGGGATTGTTGGCCGTAGCCGGCCTGCTGGAGATTGTCTGGGCCCTCGCGCTGAAACAGGCGGACGGCTTTACGCGGCTATGGCCGAGCCTGATCGGCGTCGGCGTCGCCTTGCTGAGTCTGGTTCTGCTTGGCGTCGCCCTGAAGAGTCTGCCCGTGAGCATCGCCTATGCTATCTGGGTCGGCATAGGCGTCTTCGGCGTCGCGATGTTCGGGGCGCTGTTCCTCGGCGAACCCCTTTCAGGGACGAAGTTGATCTTTCTGGCGCTGATCATGATCGGCGTGGCAGGGCTGCGGGTGATGGAAACATGACGCTTCTCGACGAACCGCAGAAGACCCCGCGCCCGCCGCTCGGGCGACCGAGACGCTTTGACAGGGAAACCGCCTTGATCGCCGCCATGCGGACCTTCTGGGCGCAGGGCTATGAAGGGACGTCGATCCAGGACCTTGTCGCCGCCATGGGCATCAACAAGCCGAGCCTGTATGCGACCTTCGGCTGCAAGGAAGAGGTTTTTCGAGAGGCCGTCGAGCTTTACGACCGCCTTGAGGGTCGGGCGACCACGCAAAGCCTCGCCGAGGCGGCGACCGCTCGCGAAGCGGTCGAGGCCATGCTGCTGGCGAACGCCCGCGCCTATACCGAGACCGAAGGCCCGCGCGGGTGCATGATCGTCCTGTCCTCCCTGCTCGGCGCCCCGGAAAATGCGGGCGTGCGCGCCTTCCTCGCCAAGAATCGACTGGACGGCGAGGCCGCCCTCAGAGCCCGCCTCGCCGAGGGCGTCGCGCAAGGCGACCTGGCGCCCTCCGCCGACCTCGACCGCCTGGCGGCCTTCTACACCACAGTGCTGGAGGGCTTGTCGATCCAGGCGCGGGACGGCGCCTCTGCAGAGAAGCTCCGAATGATCATCGACGCCGCCATGCTGGCCTGGCCGACCGACTGATCTGGCGTTTCGCCTTCTTGGGGAGAATATTGTGCTGCGTTTCTCATTTCCGATCTTGGCGGCGGTATCGTTACTGCTCTCTTCGCTCCCGGCCCACGCCGAATCCGACACGGCGCCGCGCAACCGTGCGGAGGCGGTCAGGATCATCGCCGGCCTGAGACAGATCGTGACGCCGGACGGGATCGAACGACTGGAGGCCGTGAATATCAACGGCGTCGATCAGTGGATTTCCGTGCGGAGCCGCAATCCCGGCAATCCGGTCCTGCTGGTGGTTCACGGCGGTCCCGGCTGGGTCGCCATGCCGACCTCCTGGTATTTCGCCCAGGGTTGGGACGAATACTTCACCGTCGTGCAATGGGATCAGCGCGGAGCCGGAAAATCCTACAACCCGGACCATCCCGTCACCGACCTGACCATCGATCAGATGAAACAGGATATCGACGCCGTCATCGGCTGGGTGCGCTCCGAGACGCGACAGGGCAAGATCTTCCTGCTCGGCCACAGCTGGGGAAGCTGGCTGGGTCTTGATGTCGCGCGTCGTCATCCCGAATGGCTCCATGCCTACATCGGCGCAGGCCAGGTCATCGACATGCGTGAGAGCGAACGTCGGGGCTGGGCCTGGGCGTTGGCTCGCGCTCGCGACACGGGCAATGAGACAGCCATATCCGAGCTCCAGTCCATCGCGCCCTACGCTGAGGGCGGAACCCCGGTCCCGACATCGTCGCTGTACCTGCAACGCAAATGGGTCAACGCCTTCGGCGGCGCCGCCTACAATCGCCCGGACGCCAGCTTCGAAGGGGCGGCGATGGCCCTGTCTCCCGACTATACGGATCAGGATGTAAAGCAGGTCTGGAAAGCCCAAGACGTTTCCGTCGAACGCTTGATGCCCGCAATCATGGAGACCTCCATGTCATCCCTGGCCGAACTCGAGGTTCCGACCTTCCTGCTGCTGGGTCGGCACGACATCAATGTCTCGGCGGGAGTTGCTGCGGAATGGTTCGCCAGACTCGACGCGCCGCACAAACAACTCGTCTGGTTCGAGCATTCAGCGCACGAGATGCTGGTCGAGGAGCCTGGCAAGGCCTTCCTCACCCTGATCAATGAAGTGCGCCCTCATGCTGGGTCTGCAGCGCCGTTCGCCGCAGAAGCAGAGCCCCCCGTCCCCTCCACCCGCAGCACCCGATAAGCGAGGATTCCCGGATGAGTGTGAAGATCGAAGGCGGCGTCAACATCGCCATGAAGGTGCCGAGCCATCAATATCAGGCCGTCATCGCCTTCTACCGGGACGTGGTCGGCTTGGAGCCCATCGCGGAAAAGGCGCCGGCGGTCGGTTTCAAGCTCGGCCCGAACCAACTTTGGATCGACGAAGCCGAGACCATGACCCAGGCTGAAGTCTGGCTGGAACTGTTCACGCCGGACCACGCCTCCGCCTTGAAACGACTGGAAGACGGCGGCGCCGTACGCTGCGATCCGATCGAGCCGCTCGGTGAAGCGTTTCGCGGCGGCTGGATCATGAATCCCGCCAACATCGTCCACATGGTGCGCGAACCCGACGCCTGGTGATCGGCGTCCAGACCTCAGCCGTTCAGGAACTGCTGGAGTCGCGGCACGACGAAATCGAGAAAGACCCGAACTCGCTCCGGCATGCGCGGTCCGCCCAGGAAGACGGCGTGGATTTCTTCTTCGTCCCGCTCGATCACGTCGCCCAGGACCTCCACCAGGCGGCCCGCGGCCAGGTCAGCGCGGACGTGGTAGTCGCCCATGCGGGCCAATCCGACATCGGCCAGGGCCATGCGCCGGACCGTCTCGCCGTTGTTGCCGAGCAAGGAGCCGTGGACGACGCGTTCGACCACACGGCCTCGTTCCTTGAGCGGCCAGACGGGCACGGCCCGACGAAAGTTGAAGCCCAGGCAGTTGTGTCGGGATAGATCATCGACCGTCCGGGGCGCGCCATGACGCGCCAGATAGGCGGGCGAAGCGACGATCTTGCGATGCGCCGTCCCGATCCGACGCGCGACCATGCCTGAATCCGGCAGTCGGCCGACCCGAAAGGCGATATCGGTGCGGTCGAGATAGAGGTCGACGATCTCGTCCGACAGCGACAGATCGACGACGATATTCGGATAGGCCTTCCAGAACTCCGGCAGCAGCGGCTCCAGACCCAGGACGCCCAGCGCCACCGAGACGTTGACCCGAACTCGCCCGCCCGTAGCGGCCGCGCCCTGCGACAACTCCTGCTCGATCTGGTCGAGATCCTGCAAAAAGGTCTGGCTGCGTTCGTAGTAGATTTCGCCCTCAGCGGTCAGGGACAGGCGCCGCGTCGAGCGCTCGATCAGGCGAACGCCGAGCCGATCCTCCACGCGTGAGATCAGCTTGCTGACGGTGGAGGGCGTCATGCCCAGAAGGCGGGCCGCTTCCGAAAAGCTGCCGCTCTCCACCACGCGCAGGAAGACCTGCATTTCGCCGGCTCGGTTATCCATCGCCGCATCGTCCATGATTTTATTTCACAGATGATGGGAATTTCGGCGCGATTATCAAGTTTGAACCGAAGCCCTACTTCCGCTGCACCTTCAGAAACAGCGAGGAACTTCAGATGCAGACCGTCACCGCTCACGGCGCCGCCGTTCCGGCCCTTGGTTTCGGCGTCTTCCGCATGTCCGACGCGGAGGTCGAACGCGTCGTTCCCGCCGCGCTCGAAGCCGGTTTCCGCCACTTCGACACGGCCCAGATCTATCAGAACGAAGCCGCGCTCGGTCGCGCCCTGCAGGCCGCCGGAGCCCGTCGCGACGACTTGTTCCTGACCACCAAGGTCTGGGTCGACAACTACAGCGCCGACGCCTTCGCCGCCTCGGTCGACGAGAGCCTGGACAGGCTGAAGGTCGATCAGGTCGACCTCCTCTTGCTGCACTGGCCTGCCGATCAGGTCCCGATCGCCGAACAGATCGAACGGCTGAACGCCGTCCAGGCGGCCGGCAAGACGCGTTTCATCGGCGTGTCCAACCAGAACATCGCGCAGATGCGGGAATCGATCGAACGCTCGGCCGCCCCGATCGTGACAAACCAGGTCGAACTGCATCCCTATCTGCCGCAGCACGCCCTGACCGCCGCCGCCAAGGAAGCCGGCGTGGCCGTCACCGCCTACTACAGCATGGCGGACGGCGCCGTGCCCAAGGAAGAGGTCCTGCAGCGGATCGGCGCCAGATACGGCAAGAGCGCCGCCCAGGTCGGCCTGCGCTGGCTGATCCAGCAGGGCTACATCGCCTTGTCCAAGACTGCCAACCCGGCGCGCGCGGCCGAGAACATCGCCATCTTCGACTTCGCCCTGGACGACGCCGACATGGCCGCCATCTCCGCCCTGGCGCGGCCCGACGGCCGCCTCGTCAGCCCCGCCGGCCTCGCCCCCGCCTGGGACGCCTAGGAAAGTCCGGGCCCTGAGGAAGATGAAGATGGACATGACCGCTTCCGCGACCGCAACGCCGGCCGCCCAACCCGCGCACGCCCGCTGGGCCCTGCTGGCGCTCGCCGTGGGCGCCTTCGGCATCGGCACCACCGAGTTCTCGCCCATGGGCCTGCTGCCCGTGATCGCCCAGGGGGTCGACGTCTCGATCCCCAAGGCCGGCCTGCTGATCAGCGCCTACGCCATGGGCGTCATGATCGGCGCCCCGATCATGACGCTGGCCTTCACCCGCTTCGGCAAGCGGACGGCCCTCATCCTGCTGATGTCGATCTTCACCATCGGCAACCTGATGTCGGCCATGGCGCCCGGCTACTTCACCCTGCTGGCCGCGCGTCTGGTGACAAGCCTCAACCACGGAGCTTTCTTCGGCCTGGGCGCCGTCGTGGCGGCCAGCGTCGTTCCCAAGGACAAGCAGGCGAGCGCCGTCGCCGCCATGTTCATGGGCCTGACCATCGCCAATATCGGAGGGGTGCCCGCCGCGACATGGATCGGCCAGCAGATCGGCTGGCGCATGGCCTTCGCCGGCACGGCCCTGATCGGCGTCCTCGCCATCGCGGCCCTGTGGTCCGCCCTGCCCAAGGGCGCACGCGGCGCCATGCCGGACCTGCGACACGAACTGCGCGTTCTCACCCGCGGCCCTGTGCTTCTGGCCATGGCGACGACCGTCATGGGAGCCGGCGCCATGTTCACCCTCTACACCTATGTCGCCCCGGCCCTTCAGACCCTGACCGGCGCCTCGAACGGTTTCGTCACCCTCAGCCTCGCCCTGATCGGGGTCGGCTTCACCATCGGCAACTGGCTGGGCGGACGACTGGCCGACTGGTCGCTGGACGGCGCGACCAAGATCTTCCTCGGCGCCCTGGCTCTCATCATGTTTGTCCTGCCGTTCGTGTTCAGCAGCCACGTCGGCGTCGCGATCGGCCTGCTGCTGTGGGGCGGTGCGGCGTTCGCCATCGTCCCTCCGGTGCAGATGCGCGTCATGGAAGCGGCGTCCGAGGCGCCGGGCCTGGCCTCCTCCATCAATGTGGGGGCGTTCAACCTGGGCAACGCCCTGGGCGCGGCCGTCGGCGCCGCCGTCATCAGCCTGAACCTGGGCTATGCGGCGGTGCCCGTCGCGGGCGGCCTGCTGGCGGCAAGCGGCTTCGGCATGGTCCTGCTCACAGCCCGGCGGTCCCGGGCTCCACACCTTCCGATCGCCAAGGAAAGCGTCCGATAACGCCGAGGATTCGGGCAACAAAAATGGGCGCCGCGGTCGCGGCGCCCATTAACCCTGACAGGAGAAATCAGGGCCTAGGCCCCTTGCGGCCTAGTAGGTGTACCGGAGGCCCAGGTAGAATTGGCGCCCGGTATGCGAATAGACCCACGGTCGGTTGCTGACATCGACATAGCGGCTCTCGAATTCATCTGTCAGATTGATGCCCTCAAGGGAAACCTCGAGACTGTCATTCAGCTGATAGCTGATCCGCATATCGAAGTTCACCGTCTCATTGGCGCCTTCCTCAAAGTTGCTGTTCCGCCCCGGAACCTGGGTCAGATAGCCTGAGCGAAAAGCTACCGATCCCCTTACGCTCAGCCGGTCGTCCTCATAGTAGAGGGTGCCGTTGGCGGCGTTCTTGGACAGGCCGACCAGAGTTGAATTCACGGTCGGGGCGCCAGGAGTGGACGACGTCAGATACTCGATATCCGACGACACATAGGTGTAGTTCGCCAGCGCCCCCAGGTTCGACCACAGACCTGGCAGGAAATCGAAGTCTCGACGCACATTGAGTTCCACCCCCGACAGTTCTCCACCGTCGGTGTTGACCGGCCGGGTCACCTCGAAATCATCGGTCGGGACGGCGATGGTGCCGTTCAGCAACTCCAGCGGCAGGCCCAGGGTATTGTAAGGCGCCGTCGTCCGCAGCGTCTGCGCAAAGGTGGAGATGTCCTTGTAGAACAGTCCCAGCGAGAGCAGGCCGCCCTCCTGCGGATACCATTCAAAGGATAGGTCCAGATTGTTGGACTCCGTCGGCTCAAGATAGGGGTTGCCGCTGGAATAGCTGCGGTTGCCGCCCTGCACGCTGATGTCGCCGCCAGGACTGACGCTGCCGAGCGGCGGTCTAGCAATGGTCTGGGCGGCCGCGAAACGAACCAGGGTGGTGTCGGACAACTCCAGGGCCAGGTTCATCGACGGCAGCCATTTTTCGTAGCTGCGTTCGGCGTCGACGCGTTGGATCACCGACCCCACGGCCGCATAGCCGGAGGAGTTTTGGTCGGTCTTCACATAGCGCATCCCGATATCACCGCGTACCGGAAAACGTCCCAGGGCGAAGTTGAAATCAGCCTGCAGATAGGCTCCGAAATTTTCTTCCGTAACCCAGGTGTTGCCGCCGCGCGCCTCGGCTTGTTCGATGTCCCCGATCTCGAACAGGCCCGTGTTGCTGAAGACATCGAAGGCATCGATGTAAGCCTTCACATCGGGAACAAGCCAGGCCGTCGGACTGCCGTTCGGCAGGTCCAGGCCGTCGCCGAAGCCGGAGAAGACCGTGGACAGTTGCGCTAGCTGCGCCGGCGTCAGCACCGGAATGTCGGTCTCCCCCGCAACCCGCAGCCTCTGTTGCGAGGCGAACTCGAACTTTCTCCAATCGACGCCGCCATGCACGCGCAGGTGGGGGCCGACCTCATAGGCCAGCGCCAGCTTGGCGTTGTCGAAGGTGTTCGACACTTCGTTCTGATCGATGTTCAGAGCGGAGTTCCCCGCCACCGTCGCCCAGTTGCTCGGGTCAGTCGGATCGAATCCCAGGGCCACGGCTGCCGCACGGCGACCGCCGCGATAGTCGTAGGAATAGCCGTTGGCGTCCAGATTCTCGAAAGTGACGGTAACGTTCACCGGCGAGTCGAAATCAGACTCAGCTCGACCGATCATGCCCGTCAGGGTCAGGCGGTCGGTCAAATCATGGCGGAAATCGAGAGTCGCCTGCTTGAAGGTGGTCGACAGTTCGTGACGCGAAGCCTGGCTGCGCATGTCCACGCCGTCGAACAGGCCGTAGATCAGGTTGTTGTTCTCGTCGATCTCGCCATCGACAATGGTGGTGCCTTTCTTGCCCGCCACGCCGCTTCGAGAAAAGGAGATGGCCTGCAGCAGACGCTCGTCACGCTCGCCCTTCAGTCGCCCGTACAGACCGTTTAGCGAAATGAGCGTCCGATCGGAGGGCCGGAACTGGAGACCAGCGGTTACGCCCAGGCGGTCCTCGGAATGCTCGTAGCTGTTGTAGCTGGGATTGCGGGGGTGGAAGACGCCGTTGGCCGAATTGGCCGTCCAGTCATAACCCGGTAGGGCGCTGGTGTCGGCGAAACCGTTGTTGGCCCCGGCCGGTCCCCAGCGGGTGGTGCCGTGCAGTTCTTCCAAGGTGTTACGCTGACCGAAGGCCACGCTGACCAAGGCGCCGATCTTGCCGTCCATCCAGGTCCGCGTCCCCAGAAGTGCAATGCGCGGGTCGGAATTGCCGGAGAAGTCGTTGTAGCCGATCTGGGCCGACGCAACGAAGGTCGGCTCCCGATAATCGAACGGCTGGCTGGTGTTCAGGTCGACCGTAGCGCCCAGCGAGCCTTCCTCGACATCGGCCGAAGCGGACTTACGCACCGTCAGACGATTGAACAGCTCCGACGCGAAGATGTTGAAGTCGAAGCCACGGCCCCGGTTGTTGCCGACTGCGCCGCCTGAACTGGTGCCGCCCGAAGTGGCCAGGGCCTCCATGCCGTTGATGCGAACGCGAGTGTAGTCGGGTCCCAGGCCGCGCACGGAGATCTGCCGCCCTTCCCCTCCCACGCGCGTGATGGCCACCCCAGGAATCCGTTGCAGCGACTCCGCCAGGTTCATATCGGGGAAGGCCGCGATGTCCTCCGCGACGATGGCGTCGACGACCCCGGTTTCATTACGCTTGATGTTGGTGGCGCTCTGCAGGCTGGCGCGGAAGCCGGTGACGACGACCTCTCCGACCTCGGTCGGCTCCTGTGGCGTCTCCTGCGCGGCGGCGGCCGTGGCCGCAGCCAGGGCGAGAGCGGCGACGCACGCGCCGTTTCTCACCTGTTCGATGCGATTCCTGAACATTATCGATCCTCTCCTCCCGCCGCCTCTTAGGTGTGCGGCTCCCCCATCGAGGCGGCGGCCGTAGCCGCCTTCCCTCAGTTCGTCGCCGGCGCCCCCTGATCCCAGGGAAAGTCGAGCGTCGGCCGATAGGCGTAGCGATCGATCCCGATCGTCAGCGTCTCGCTGGATCCCGGCGTCAGCCGCACGCTGAAGGCCCGGCCGTCGCAGCCGACGGTCCCCGAGCGCGTACGGATCGAAGTGCAGCGGTGCTCGCCATAGCCGCCCAGTTGCACCGTCACCGTGCGCGTGGTGAGCGGGCTGGTGTTGACCAGCGTCAGCACCACTGAGCCTGGTTCTATCTTCTCGACCAGGGCCGCGACGTCCGGCGGCAGACCGGCCCGGCGCGCATCAGGATCAAAGTGGCGCACCTGGGTGTGCAGCGGCATTGGACCGTGTCCCGAACCGCCTGGATCAGCCCCGCCCATGGTCAGGTTGACCAGGGCCTCGGTCGCCACCGGGTTCGAGCGCTCCCAGCGGGTGATGCCGACCGGATACTGCAAGGTGGTGTCGTCGTCGCGGATACGCTGAGCCGCCACGCGGATCTCTTCGAGGGCGGCCTGGAAGGCCTGAACCGGATAGTCCTTGGCCTGTCCCTGCAGAAAGCCGATCCAGCCGGTCTTCGGCAGGCGGGCGAGATCGCGGGCTTCAAGGCCCCACATATAGACGTCGGCCTCGACCCGTCGGCGGTTGCCCAGCCCGGGCGAACGGCCGTCCACGTCATAGAAGCCGTACCAGCCCTGATCGCCGTAGTAGTGCGGCACCTGCACCTTGCCGTCGACGACGCGACGCTGGGCGTAAAGGTTGTCCAACTGACGGCGGATCACGCCGGTGTACGCCTGGTCTCCCGTCAGCAGCAGGGCGTCGCCAAAGGCTTCCGGCGGGCCGCGGAAGACATAGTTGCGGACACCCTCGTCCGGCGAGTTCCAGCCGAAGACCCCGCCATACCACTTGCCGCCCCACTCCCCGCCAATCGTGCCGTCTCGGCCGATGTTGGAGGGAATGTTGCCGCCGTTCTGGTCGATCCGGCCGCGCCAGGCGTCAACGTACTCCAGCGCCCAATTCCGGTACTTGTCCTCGCCAGTCACCAGATAGGCGTGGAAGGCCAGTTGAACCGTATTCAGGTTCAGGGGGTGATCGCCAAAGATGTTTTCCGACTTCAGGAAACGCGTGCGGCGACCGGGTTCGCCGCCGGGGATCTCAGGTCCGTCCCAGTCGGTGGCGTTGGGAGGCGTCAGGCGAGGTCCCCGACTGCCGTTGAACAGGCTGCGGATGATCTTGTGCTCGGGATCGTAGTTCGGCGCCGAGGGGTCCTCGTTCATGTAGAAGCCGGCGTAGCGCCGCAGGCGCGTCTCATAGCGTCGGTCATAGGGCCGGCTCAGGCCGTAGAAGTAGAAGCCGGCCATGCCTTCGCTGATATGCTCCCAGTCGAACTGAGGCATGAATTCGCGATAATAGACGCCTTCCGATACAGACTCGACCTCAGGAACCCTCGCACGCGAGTACTGGTCCAGGTGGTTCTCCCAGACATGGCTCCAGGCCTCGATGATCGCCTCGTCGCCGCCGACCGCATGAGCGATCGGCCAGTTGCGGATAGGCTCCACCGCATCATCGGCGCCGTCGGTAATGCCGTAATGCGCCAAACCGCGCAGGTAGCCGCGCCCGTCGACGAAGGCGTCCAGGAAGGTCTTCACCCCCTCGGCGTTGGCCGCGATCACGGCGCGTTGCGCAAGCGCCCAGGCCGGAACCGGCGCCGGAGCGTCCACCATGATTGTGGTGCTGGCTGGATTCGCCACGACGACGACGTTCGGCGTCGCTTCCTGGGCCATGGCGGCCGTCCCCAGCGCCAGGGCCGCGCACCCCGCCAGCAACCCCCATCGACGAATGTTCTTTGTCAGTTCGGCCTTCATAGGTCCCCTCCCCTTCTTGTCCGCGACCGGTCCGGACCCGGTCGAAGTTCTCGACGTGACGCGGCCGCGCCCCGCCTGCGTTTCAGTCGATCGGCGCGCTCGCGGCCGCGACCTCCGTCACGACGGCCTTCGATCTCTGCGGCGACGTCTCCAGCGCACGATCCAGGCGCTCCACGTCCAGAACGCCCTCCCAACGCGAGACCACGATGGTGGCCACGGCGTTGCCGATGAAGTTGGTCAGGGCCCGGCATTCGCTCATGAAGCGGTCGATGCCGAGGATCAGAGCGAGCCCGGCGACCGGGACCGAGGGCACGACCGTCAGGGTCGCCGCCAGGGTGATGAATCCCGCGCCCGTTACGCCGGCCGCGCCCTTGGAGCTGAGCATAGCGACCGCCAGCAGCAGAAGCTGCTCCTCCAGCGACAGGTGAACCCCTACCGCCTGCGCGATGAAAAGCGCCGCCAGCGTCATATAGATGTTGGTGCCGTCGAGATTGAACGAATAGCCCGTCGGCACGACCAGGCCGACGATGGTCTTGGGGCATCCCGCCCTTTCCAGCTTCTCCAGAAGGCTGGGCAGCGCCGCCTCGGACGACGAGGTGCCCAGCACCAGCAGAAGCTCCTGGCGCAAATACCGAAGCAACTTCAGGATCGAGAAGCCATGGATGCGGGCGATCAGGCCCAGAACCAGCACCACGAACAGAATGGCGGTGACGTAGAAGGTCGCGACCAGGGCGGCCAGATTGACGACCGAGCCGATGCCGTAACGGCCGATGGTGAAGGCGAAGGCTCCGAAAGCGCCGATCGGCGCGGCCTTCATGAACATGGCGACCAGCTTGAAGAAGGCCTCGCTCAAGGACTCCAGCACCGTCAGCACGGGCAGTCCCCGATCACCGATCATGGCCAGGGCCAGGCCGAACGGTATGGAAAAGAACAGGACCTGCAGAATCTCGCCGTCAGCGAAGGCCCCCGCCACCGTGTTCGGAATGACATGCATCAGAAAGCCGACGATGGTGCTGTCGTGGGCCGCCTGAACATACTGCTGTACCGCGCCGGCGTTCAGACTGGCCGGGTCGATGTTCATGCCGGCGCCGGGTCGAACCACATTGGCGACGATCAACCCAAGGATCAGGGCGAAGGTCGACACCACCAGAAAATAGCCGAGCGCCTTAAGCGCCACGCCGCCGACCTTGCGGATGTCCCGCATGCCCGCGATTCCGGTGACGATGGTCAAGAAGATGACCGGCGCGATGACCATCTTCACCAGCTTGATGAAGGCGTCGCCCAGCGGTTTGAAGCTCTCGCCTGTGGTCGGTGCGAAATGACCGATCAAGCCGCCAAGAATGATGGCGGCCAGAACCTGCACATAGAGTTGTCGGTGCAACGCCCGCTTGGGCGCAACCGCGCGCGTATCTTGGGCCACGAAAGGTCCCCTCGGGCGCGATCCTAGCCAACCGCTGTTGTTTCCTCGTGCGCTCTGTTTGCTCTTCGGCGGCGCATGTGAAACTAATGACACCGGTTTCCGATTTAGCCAAGCTTTTGGAGATCGATCATAATCTCTTGAATTAAAACGTGTTTGTCTAAATCCGCTCAGTCAGGAATGCGACTTTCCACCCACGGCGACCCTCATCTGTGCTGAAAATGGCTCAAAAATCCCGACGTCGCCCGACCTGGACGTTTTTGATCGCAGCAGGATTCTTGGCGTCTGCGGCGGCTGCCTGGTCTGTCGGCGAACTCGCGGACGCTCGCGCCCGACATGAAGTGACGCGCCGAGCAAACACTGCAGCTCAGCTCCACGCCACAGTTCTACGGTCCGAACTGGAAAAGCATCGCTCCCTGCCCTTCGTCCTGGCCGAAGACTTGCAGCTGCACCAAGCCCTGCTCGAAACCAGTCCAGCCGATCTGGTCCAGTTGAACATGAAGCTGGAAGGCCTCAGCGTCCGCACTCGAGCCGCCGTCATCTATCTGCTGGACGATCAAGGCGTCGCCGTAGCCGCCAGCAATTGGCGACTGCCGACCAGCTTTGTCGGCACCGACTACAGCTTCCGCCCGTATTTCCAGAACGCCATGCGCGATGAAGTGGCCGAGTATTTCGCCCTGGGCGCTGTCAGCGGCCGGCCAGGCCTCTTCCTGGCCCGCCGCGTGGAGAGCGGGTCGCGCACCTTGGGCGTCATCGTGGTCAAGGTCGAGTTCGACGCGCTGGAGCGGGAGTGGTCCCAGTCGGGCGAGCCTGCGTTTGTCGTGAACACGGACGGCGTCGTGCTCATCACCGATGTGCCGCAATGGCGCTTCAGCGTCGCCGGCCCGCTAACCCCGACCCGACGACAGCGGCTGGCGACGCATCTGCAGATGGCGGCGACGGGCTTGCGTCCCCTGCCGATCGTTTCAGGCGCCGCAGATCGGGAAATTCGGGTGACCTTGCCCGGTTCGACCTCTTCGCGACGTTACGTAGAGGCTGTGACCGACACGGCTTCTCCCGGGTGGACGCTGCATCTTCTGGAAGCCACCGATCCCTATATTCCCAACAGCGTGGCGACCGCACGGACGCTGACCTTCTCGATTTGCCTCTCCATCCTGGCCGGGCTGAGCGTGCTGCTGTATCGGCGTCGCCGCGCCGAGGCCCTCGAAGTCGAGCGTGAAGCCGCCAGAGCCGAACTGGAAATGCGCGTCGAGGCGCGTACGGCCGAGCTAAGCGCCTCCAACGAGCGACTGGTCGTGGAAATGGAGGAACGCCGGCAGGTCGAGACGAAACTGGATCTGTTGCGCGACGAACTGGTCCAGGCCAGCAAACTGGCCGTCCTCGGCCAGGTCGCGGCCGGAGTAGCGCACGAGATCAACCAACCCGTCGCCGCTATCCGGGCCTACGCCGAAAACGCCCGCACGCTGATGCGACGGGGCGAGGCCGCAACCGCTGAGGACAATCTCAGCCAGGTCGTCGACATGACACGACGTGTCGGCGTCATCACCGACGAGCTTCGCGCCTTCTCGCGCAAGAGCACGGGTTCGCCTGGGTCGACCCTGCTGGAGGAGCCGATCGCCGGCGCTCTCCTGCTTCTTGCACCCCACGCCCGCCGACTGAAGATCGCATGGAAACGCGTCGGATCGACGACAGGGCTTTGCGTGCTCGCCGAGCGCGTTCGATTGGAGCAGGTGCTCGTCAACCTGCTTCAGAACGCCCTTGAAGCGGTGGAAACCACTCCAGATCCATCGATCACGCTACGTGTGGAGACCTCCAGCGAGGTCGTCCGCCTGATCATCTCCGACAATGGCCCGGGAACGCCCGAGGCGCTTCGCGCCCAGTTGTTCACGCCCTTCGTCACCTCCAAGCCGACCGGCCTGGGACTAGGACTGGTCATATCGCGCGACATCGTCAGCGGCTTCGGAGGGGAACTGACTCTCGCCGACCCGGAACCGGGCGGCGGAGCCGTCTTCATCGTCACCCTGAGGAGGACGTCGTGAACGCTCCGGGCCTGGTTCTTTTCATCGATGATGACGCTGACCTCCGTCGCGCCGCCGCTCAGACCCTCGAGTTGGTCGGCTGGACAGTCCACGCTCACGCTTCGGCCGACACCGCCCTGCGTGCGCTTGATGAAGGTTTCGAAGGGGTAGTCGTTTCAGACATCCGGATGCCCGGAATGGACGGCCATCAACTCCACAGCCATGTGCGTGCGCTGGATCCGGACCTGCCCGTTATCCTGATCACCGGACACGGGGATATTCCCGAAGCCGTGCGGGCGCTGCAGGACGGGGCCTATGATTTCATCTCCAAACCCTTTCCCACCGAGCATCTGGTAGCGGTGGTGAATCGAGCCCTGGAGAAGCGTCGGCTGGTTCTAGAGAATCGTCGGCTTCATACCGTCGCCGAAGCCCCGACCGACGATCTGGGCCTGATAGGGGATTCTCCGGCCATCCAGACCCTGCGCGCACAGGTTCGCCAGTTAGCGGCGGCAGAGGTGGATGTGCTGCTTGAAGGTGAAACAGGCGTGGGAAAGGAATTGGTGGCCCGCGCCCTGCATCGCGAAAGTCCACGCCGCCGACAGCCTTTCGTCGTCGTCGACTGCGCGGCCCTGAATCCCGCACACGCCGACATGGAGCTCTTCGGTCACGAGGCCGGCGCCTTCGCCGGCGCGGTGCGCCGCCGCATCGGCCAGATCGAAGCATCCGACACCGGAACGCTCTTCCTGGACGAGTTGGAGGCCCTGACGCCTTCCCTCCAGGCCAAACTGCTTCGCGTGATCGAGGAGAGAGAGGTGACGCCCATCGGCGCCAATGAGCCTCGCGCCCTGTCGCTGCGGATCATCGCGTCCGCCAAGGCGGGTCTGGCGGCGCGGGTGGCCGGCGGAGACTTTCGCTCGGACCTCTACTACAGGCTGGATGTAGGGCGCATCCGGGTGCCCGCCCTGCGCGAGCGGCGAGGCGATATCCTTCCGCTGTTCAGCCACTTCATCCAAGACGCCTGCGCCCGGCTTAAGCGACCAGTCCCCGAGATAGGCGCCGCAGTCCGCCATCGCCTGATGCAGGAGGAATGGGCCGGGAACGTCCGGGAGCTTCGTCATCTGGCCGTAAAAGCCGTCCTCGGCGTAGAGGACGGAACACATCATGACCCCACGGCTTCGACTGACCTGGCGGGGCGCGTCGCCGCCTACGAAAAGCACCTCATGGAGGAAGCTCTGATGCTCTGCGAGGGCGACGCTCGCGCGACGACCGACCTGCTGGGGCTGCCTCGCAAGACCTTCTACGACAAGCTGAGACGCCATGGCGTCGAGATCAGTACGTTCCGGTCGAAATAGCTGATCCCCTGAGCCGGAAATCGGAACTGGGGGCCAGACGCTAGAGCGGTTGAATCATCACAGTCCCGCCGAGCTCGCCTGTCGTCCCCTACTGGAAGGGGCGGTTCCTCCGTCGACGCGATCCTGATTGACACCGCCAGAATATGGCCGCAAGCTGACCTTGCTAGACACCGGTGTCATCAAAGAGTCCGCTAAAGGACCAGGCACAAAAGTCCCTGGGGAGGGTCAAAACCGTGAAAGCCGCTAAGGGTCGTTCGCGCCTATTGGGTGCGAGCGCGCTGATGTCTACCGCCGCCATTCTCGCCACGGCCTCTACGGCGAACGCGCAGGATCAAAACCCCATCGCCCAGGAAAAGGCGACCCAGGTCGACGAGATCGTCGTCACCGGTTTCCGCGGCAGTCTTGAGCGCGCCCTGCAGAACAAGCGCAACAGCAACGCCGTCGTCGACAGCATCGTCGCTGAAGACATCGCCAAATTTCCCGACAATAACCTGGCCGAATCCATCCAGCGCGTCCCCGGCGTGACGATCACGCGCGACGGCGGGGAAGGTCGCGCCATCTCGGTGCGAGGCCTGGGGCCGGACTTCACCCGTGTGCGCATCAACGGCATCGAAGCCCAGGCCACGACCGGAGGCAATCGAGGCCGCGGCTTCGATTTCAACGTCTTCGCCTCAGAGTTGTTCAATCAGATCGACGTGCGCAAGACGCCGTCGGCCAACGTCGAAGAAGGTTCGCTGGGCGCTACGGTCGATCTGCGCACAGGCCAGCCGTTCGACTCCAGCGGCCCGGTTTTCGCGGCCTCGGCGCAAGCCGGCTATAATGACCTTTCCGGCAAGGTGGATCCCCGCTTCGCAGTTCTGGGCAGCAATCGCTGGATGACCGGACTCGGCGAGATCGGCCTGTCCGCTTCACTGGCCTATTCGGAGAAGACTACGCTCCAAAACGGCGCATCGACCGGTCAGTGGAATTTCGGCGCCCAGGACAACGGCTGGTGCAATCCAGCGACAAATCCAGGCCTGTGCGGCGACGCTGATCCGGCGTTGTTCGCCATCGCCTCGGCTAACACGACGCGCTATCCTCGTTTCCTGCGCTACCAGGATTACAATCTGGAAACTCAGAGATTAGGCGTAACGGGTTCCTTCCAGTGGCGTCCCAGCGACCGGACCGAGGTCAGCCTGGACGTTCTCTATTCCAAGTTCGACGGACAGAGGAACGAACGCCAGCTGGAAGCCATCGGCCTCAGCCGCGGCGCCTCGCAAGGCGGCAAACCCGAGACCATCGTCCGCGACATCGTGCTGGATGACAACGGCACCGCCATCGCCATGACGATGGACAATGTCGACATTCGATCTGAAAATTATGTCGACGAATACTCGACCGTATTCCAGCAGTACACGCTCAAGATCGACCATCAGCTGACCGACAAACTCTCCGTTCGACTGCTCGGCGGGTACGTCAATAACGACTACGACAACTTCATGGAATACATCGTCCAGATGGACCATCAGAATGCTGATGGCTATTCCTATGACATGCGTCCCAATGGGATGGACTTCCCGGCCATCAACTACGGCTTCGACGTCACGGACCCCGACCAGTGGTACATCGGCCCGACGCGGATCGCGCCCGGCGGCGGCACAGGGGCGAGCGGCCCCGACATTCGCCTGCGCCCGAACTGGAACGAGAACACCTACAAGACGGCGCAGTTCGATCTGACCTACGAAGCCACGCCGGTCCTCACGTTCCGCGGCGGGGTCCAGGCCAAGAAGTATGAATTCATGGGCCGCGGCATGCGCTTCGCTGCGGGAGAGACCAATATCCCCGCCATTCCGGCCGGCTACAGCATGGCCGACCTGACCGAGGACTATTGCGGTTTCAAGGGCCTGTCTCTGCCCAGCGGCACGCCCAATTGCTGGCGCACTCCCAGCCTGGGCGCGATGGCCGAGGCCTACGGGGTCTTCAGCAACAGCGGGCGTTTCGCACTGTCAGAGACGGTGTCCAGCGCGCGCGGAGACAACCGCACAGTGTCCGAAGAAGACCTGGGAGCCTATGTCCAGGCCGACTTCAACCTGGAACTGGCGGGCATGCCGGTTCGTGGCGACATCGGCTATCGTTACGTTAAGACCAAGCAGGAATCGGGTTTCTATTCGACCGTTCCGACGGCAGTCGACCCGTCCGGTTTCCTCTGGACCGTGGTCGGCCGTGAATACGAAGACAACCTGCCCTCGCTGAACCTGGTGGTTGAGCCGCGCGACGACCTCCTGCTGCGTTTCGGCGCCGCCAAGGTCATGGCGCGCCCCGGCCTAGGCAGCATCTCCGCCGCGACCAACGTCAGCGTCTCGGGCGGCGGCCGTTCGGTCTCGACCGGCAACCCCTATCTGGAGCCGTATCGCGCCAATACCTACGACTTCGCGGTCGAGTGGTATCCGCGTCGCGGATCGATCCTGTCCGCCGGTTTGTTCTACAAGGAAATCTCGACCTACATCCAGAACCTGACGACGTCGGCGTCGTACGCCTCCACCGGCCTGCCCGACTCGCTTCTGGCGGGAACAGGCGTGAACAGCAGCGATATCTTCCAGGTTTCGACTGTGGTGAACACGCCCGGAGGCCCCCTGAAAGGCTTCGAGCTGAACTTCCAGCAGGCGTTCACCTTCCTGCCGGGCAGATGGTCGAACTTCGGCGTCCTGGCGAACTACACCTATGTGAAATCAGATATCGACTATCAGGTCAGCGGACCAGGCGGCGTCATCAATATCGTGACCCAGCCGCTGCTGAACCTGTCCAAGGTCGCCTATAACGGCACGCTCTACTATGAGGATGGACCGTTCCAGGCGCGCGTCTCGGCCGCCTATCGCGATCCCTATCTGACGTCGGTTCCGGCGTCCTACAGCATCGACGTCGCGGGCGTGCGAGCGTCGACCTATGTGGACGCCTCCATCTCTTACCGCTGGGGCGACAACGTCACCTTCACCTTGGAAGGGATCAACCTAACCGATGAGGTCAACGTCTCCTACACCGACTCCCAAGCCGAGCGCTTGACCGACTACTTCCAGAGCGGTCGGCAGATCTACGCCGGCGTTCGCTACGCCTTCTGATCGAAAACCTTGTTGCGGCGGCCTCATCCGAGGTCGCCGCCTTCGTTTCGGAGACAGCGGAATTGACTCATTCTCCCCTTCTACCCGCGCGTCGCGACCTGGCGCGATACGGCATCGCTCTTTTGGCGGGCGGCGCAGCCGCAAGCTGGTCGCGTACAGATGCGACAGCCCAGACGCTCCCCGATCCCTGGGCCGAGGCCGCCGCGATCAGAACGCGTATTCGGCCGCCGTCCTTCCCGCGCGCCAACCGCTTCACCCCGCAGCAGTTCGGCGGCGTCGCCGACGGCGTGACCGACAATTCGGCCGCCATTCGCCAGGCCATCCAGGCGGCTTCAAAAGCGCCCGGAGGCGGCCGCGTGGTGTTCGAGGGCGGCGTGTTCCTGACCGGCGCCATCCGGCTGCTGTCCAACGTCGAACTGCACATCGATCGCGAAAGCGTCCTGCGCTTCTCGACCAATCCGGCTGACTACTTCCCCGCCGTCCTGACCCGCTATGAAGGGACGGAGTTCATGGGGGTGTCGCCCTTCATCTACGCCTATGGCGAACAGAACATCGCCATCACCGGCCACGGCGTCCTGGACGGCAGCGCCAGCGCCGACAACTGGTGGGCGCACAAGCGCGGGGCCGATGGCGAAGAAGGCGACCCCGCCCGCCTCAGGCGACTGGCCGAAGAAGGCGCCCCCGTCGAGCAACGCGTCTTCGGCCCTGAAGCGACCATCCGACCGCAGTTCATCCAGCCGTATCGCTGCCGCAACGTGCTGATCGAAGGCGTCACCATCCTTCGCTCGCCGATGTGGGAGATCCACCCCGTCGAGTGCGAGAACGTCACCGTGCGCCGGGTGAACATATCCAGCCACGGCCCCAACAATGACGGATGCAACCCGGAATCGTGCAGGGACGTGCTGATCGAGGACTGCGTCTTCGATACGGGCGACGACTGCATCGCCATCAAATCGGGCCGCAATGCCGATGGCCGGCGCATCAACAAGCCCAGCGAGAACATCATCGTAGCCGGCTGTGTGATGATGGACGGCCACGGCGGCGTGACCTTGGGCAGCGAGATCAGCGGCGGCGTCCGCAAGGTCTTTGTCGAGGATTGCCGCATGGACAGCCCCCGGCTGGCCACCGCCATCCGCTTCAAGAACAACGCCATGCGCGGCGGCGCTCTGACCGACATCCATGTCCGCGACGTGACGATCGGCCAGGTGGCTCGCGCCGCCGTGACGGTGGACTACAACTACGGCGAGGGGGCGAACGGCGACTTCACCCCGGTCTTCGACGGGCTGACGCTGGAACGCGTGCTGGTCGGACGCTGTGAGCGGGTCTTGGACCTGCAGGGCTTCTCGCACGCACCCCTGCGCAACATCACCGTCAAGGACTGCGATTTCGCTCGCGCCGCCGAGCCTGACATCGTGTCGAACGTCGAAGGCCTGACCTATCGGAACGTCCGCCGCAACGGGCAGGCGGTCGATGGCCCAACCCCTGGGGGCGTGGTGCGGCCGGCCAACCGACATGGGTGATCGTCAGGAGGTTCGGATGTCGATATCCCGCTTGTCGGCGGCTCTGGCGATCACCGTCGTTGCAGCAGTTTCTGTTTCCACATCGCCGTCGCCGGTTCTCGCACAGTCGAGCGCTCGAATGGACGCCCCGCAGTCCGGCCGGGATCGGCTGACCGCCTGGCTCAATCAGGAAGCCGCGCGCCATACCGCGGCCCGTCGCGACGTGGTCGCCGCCATCACGACGGAGGACCAGGCGCGCGCCCGTCAGGCGCGCGTGCGCGCCCTGCTCTCGGAGATGATCGAGTTCGAGACCGCCTCGGGTCCGGTCGTCTCGGGCACGAGCAAGGTCCTCCATGAAGATGGTTTCGACATCGAGGCCCTCTGGTACGAAAGCCTGCCCGGCTATCGCGTGACGGCGAACCTGTACCGCCCGACCACGGGCGCCGGCCCCTACCCCGCCATCATCGTCCAGCCCGGTCATGGCGTGGACGGCAAGGTCAGCAACTACGGCTTCGCCGCCAATTTCGCTCGCGCTGGTTTCATCGTCCTGGCCATCGACATCGTAGGCGAAGGGGAACGTCTCCAGCATTTCGATCCCGAGATCGGCGCCTCGAAAGTCGGCAGACCGACCGGCGAGCACAGCATGGGCTTCGGCCAGTCCCTGCCGACCGGCGGGCACGTGTCGCGCTACTTCATCCAGGACGCCATGCGCGGCGTGGATTATCTGATGGCTCGGCCCGATGTGGATGATCAGCGGATCGGCGCCTTCGGCTGTTCCGGCGGCGGTACGATGACGGCCTATCTGGCCGCGCTGGATCCCCGCATCAAGGCGACGGCCAGCGCCTGCTACGTCAACGACTTCGACCACCTGCTGGCTCCCGGCGAAACCGGCGCGCAGGACGCGGAGCAGTCCATTCCCTTCTTCCTCGAGCGCGGACTGGACCTGCCGGACTGGATCGAACTGGCGGCGCCGCGCCCCTACGCCATCGTTTCCACCACCGAAGACATGTTCCCCATCGCCGGAGCCCGCGCGGCCTATGCCGAGGCGCGACGCTTCTACGCGGCCATGAACGCCGGCGACCGCATCACCATGATCGAGGGGCCAGGAGGTCATGGCAATCTGGGCCCCGTCGCGCCTCAGATCCTGGCCTTCTTCTCCAGATGGTTGAAGGACGACGTGACGCCGCCCGTCTTCACGCCCGTAGCAGTCGGCGACGCATCTCGCCTGCGCGTCACCGAGACGGGCCAGCTCTCCAGCTCCATCGGCAGCGAAACCCTCCAGTCCCTGGCCCGCGCCCAGGCAGACCGCGAGCGGCCGAATCCCCCAGCCGGAGAAACCGATTCCGCCCGCCTGGCGCGGCTGCGCGTCGCCATCCGCGACATTACACGCACAAGGACAGCGCCCGGCGATACGGTCCAGGCGACGTTGGGCGCGATCGCCCGTCACAACGGCTTTCAGTCCACGCCCGTAACCCTCTCGGTCGGCGGCATGGATGTCATGGCGACCTTCGCCACGGATGGCGCGCCGGGACGCAAACCCTCGCTCCTGCTGCTCGGCGCTCCACCATCCACGACCCTGGAAGGTCTGTTCGCCACCTGGACTCGCGCGGGCTGGAATGTTCTGGCGCTGGAGCCGCGCGGCGCCGGCGGCGCCGAGGAGATCAAGTCGCCTCTCACCGGCGACTGGACCCTTCTGTCGCTACGGACGCTGCTGGTGGGGCGTACGCCGGTCGGACTGCGCATCGACGATACGATCGCGGCGATAAACTGGCTGAGCGAGCGGCCGGACGTCGATCCACGCGGCGTCGCGGTCCATGGCCCTGGCGCGCTGGGCCCCGTGGCCCTGCACGCCGCTGTGCTGGACGACCGCATCGGCCAGGTGACCACGATCGGCTCCATCGTCGCCTATCGCGAGTTCGTGGACCGGCCGATCAGCCGTGACATGGCCGAAGTGAATCTGCCCGGCGTGCTGCGTCGTTACGATTTGCCCGACCTCATGGAGGTGCTGGGCGATCGCCTGATCCTGGTCAATCCCGCCAACGCGATCGGCGAACCCCTGAGCGCAGTTGAGGCAGCCCAGGTCGCGCCCGCCGCCACGGTAGTCTTCCGAAACGGGCGGGATCCCGCCGCACCGCCGTCCTCCTCTCGCCAATGAGCTGCTGATGCCCGTTCCCGCCAATCGTCGCGCCTTTCTCGCCGCCGTCAGCATGGGGGCGGTCTCGGCTGCGATAGGTCCGGTCGCCCGGGCCCAGGTCATGCCGGCCGCCGCCGCGCCCTTCATTCCGCCTGCGACCGGCCTGACGCTCGATCCGCGCGAGTTCGGAGCCAAGGCCGACGGCGCGACCAAGGACACGGGGGCCATCCAGCAGGCTCTGGACCGATGCGCGGTTCTGGGCGGCGGCGAGGTGGTGCTGGCCGGCGGCGTCTTTCTGACCGGCCCGATCCGCATCGGCTCCAACACCATCCTTCGGATCGAGGAGAGCGCGACGCTTCAGGGCTCGGCGGACCTGGCGGACTATCCCGTCATGCAGGTGCGTTGGGAGGGACGCTGGGTTCCCGGCTACATCGGCCTGGTGTGGGCTCAGGACGCCGTCAACATCGGCATCGCCGGACAGGGCAAGATCCTGGCCTCCAAGGCGATCAAGCGCCGCATCGAGGAAGCGACCGGCCTGCGTCACCCATGCCTGCTCGAATTCGTCGAGGTGCGCGGCCTCAGCGTCACCGACGTCTTCACCGAGCAGAACGACATGTGGTCGATCCACCCGGTCTATTGCGAGGACGTGGTGTTCCGGGGCGTCACCGTGCATGGCGGCGCCGACGGCATCGACGTGGATTCCTGTCGTCGCGTCATCATCGAACGCTGCGACTTCGACACGGTGGACGATTGTATCTCGCTGAAGTCCGGACGCGGCATGGAGGGCAATGTCATCGCCCGCCCGACCGAGGACGTAACCATCACCGACTGCGTCTTCCGCGACCAGCACTGGGCCTGCATCGGCATCGGCAGCGAGACCTCGGCGGGCATCCGACGGGTTCTGGTGGAGCGATGCCGGTGCCTGCAGGCGCGCACCTTCGCCATCTACCTGAAATCCCGTCCCGGACGCGGCGCCTTCATCGAGGACATCGTCATGCGCGACCTCGAGGTCTCGGGCGCCGGCTATGGCTTCCTGCGCCTGAACTTCCTGGACAGCGGCAAGCAGGATCAGTTCCCCGTGCCGGGGCTGGAGGGCATCCCGACCGTCCGCAATTTCGTCTTTGAGCGCATCCGCGTGACAGAGGCGCCCATCCTGGTCGAGGCGGTGAACATCCACCCCGACAAACCGCTGGACGGATTCGTGCTGCGCGACATCACCGGCACGGCGGGGCGTGGGATCACCCTGGCCAATATGACCAACGTCGTCATCGAGAACGTCACAGTCAACGTCTTCAGCGGCCCCCGGCTGGCGATCGACAACGTCACGGGACGCGGTCTTGACGGCGCCGCCCGTCTGATCCCGCCCGACACGCCCCCGCCCGTGACGGCCGGCCGGCCGCCATACCGCCTGGGAATGACCACCGGCCGTCCGAACTAACCTTCTGCGTCAGGCGACGGGTTCGCCCGCTTCTTTCCAGGAAAGGCAAGGATCATGCACACGCGCACCGCCATGCTGGCGTCGACCGCCCTGCTCGCCGCCACGACGTTTTCGGCAAACGTCAGCGCCCAGACCGCAGGCGACAGACCGCTTTTCCACGCTTCGCTGGACGCGGAATTCAAGGCAGACCGCGCCGGCGGCGAGCCGCGCCCCTTATTCGTCGACAACGTGGACATCATCGCCGACGGCGTGCGCGGGGGCGGCGCCCGCGCCGCCGACAATCAGGTGCTGGCGTGGTCTGCACCCGGCAACCTCTACGCCCAACGCGGGACCATCGCCTTCTTCTGGCGGTCGCATCAGCCGATCGGCGAGCGGGAGTTCGTCATCTTCCGCGTCGGCTATCCCGATCACACCAGTTGGGACATGGCCTTCCTTCGGCTGGATTGGAACGGCCACGGTTTCGACGCCTTCGTCACCGACGCCAACCTGGCCCGGGTGCGGGTGTCTTTCGACGCGCCCGCTCCAGCGGCGGACGCCTGGACCCATTTCGCCATCGCCTGGGACGAGACCGCTGGCCTGACCCTCTATGTCGATGGAAAGCCCGCCGCTCGGCGCGAGACGACCTCGGTCCTGGACAACGCGCTCTACGCCTTCGGTCCGCACAGCCGCATCATCAGCGGTTATCAGGTCCAGAGCGCTTATGACTATCAACGCGGCGGCGACATCGACGAGCTTACGACCTTCGCCCGGATGCTGGATCCCGGCCAGGTCGCCGCTCTCGCGCGCGGCCAGACGCCCGCCGACGCCGGGCCGCCCGTGCGCGACATGAGCCAGGCCGCCTGGCGCGACGCCTGGAACCAGCGCTACGGCTTCAACCGCCGGAACGATCCGCCGCCCTATCTGGCGGCGCCCTCGACGCGGTTCAGCGTGGTTCGTCCCAACGAGGCGCGCGACCTCAAGCAACGGTTCTGGAAGGGGAACGACGGCCTGCGCGAAACGACCTGGCCGGGCGTCTTCAACCGCTCTCGGCTGCCGGGCCGTCACGACTATTTCGCGCTGCCTGACTGGAACGTCTATGAGAACGGCGGCAAGACGTTGACCCTGAGTCTGCCTGAGCGTTCCTGGAACCGCATTGAAATCCAGGGTGCGGCCGACGGCGCCCTGACCCGGATCGACGCTTCGGGCGAAACCGTCCTGGGACATCGCCCCAAGGGACAGGAACGCACCACCCTGCAACTGCCGCACGCGGTGACAGGCGGCGCGGTTCGCTTTGACAACCGCGTGCAGGAGACCCCGATCCGGGAAATCGGCTTCCTTGACGTTCAACCGGGCGAGGCGCCGCAGGGATCCGCCAGCCTTGAGTACGTCGTCAGGACTTCAGCGGCGCCGACCTACCCGACCTTGAGCGATTTGAACGCCTATATCGCCGGCCGTTTCGTGGCCGACGAGCGGACCACGGTCGTCGCCCTGCCCGCGGGCGCGCCGCAGACCCAGCGCAGCGCCGCGACGGGGCCGTCCATGCCGCTTGTCCACGTTCTGATCCCTGCGGATTTCAGGGCGGTGGAGGCGGGCGGAACGCCGGCTCGCTTTTCTTACGGTTGGGCCAATATGCGCGACGGCCTGGATGGGCTTGAGTTGCGTCTGCCCGCCTTGCAGGCCGCCGCCACCCACGACGGCTTGATCCCCCTGAACATTCGCATCAAGGACCCGATCTGGCCCGATCGGGACATGCTGGACATCAATGTGTCGGTGAAACCCGGCGAGGCCCGGACCCTGTGGCTGGATATCCGCGACCGGCTTCTGCCCAACGACAGCAGCCTGTATCTTCAGATCGCATCGGCCAGTCCGGACTTCGACGCCGCCGCCCTCGACGGGATGGGCGTACGTCTGGTGTTCAAGCCACGCGAAGCGGCCTTGATCGAGCACGTGGCCGATCGACTGGAGCAGGTCCAGGACAACCACGCCAACCTGGTCGAGGAACAGCCCAACAACCGGCTTCTGCCCGTCTACGAACGGTTCGATCGGGACATAAGCGACCTGCTCCGCGTCGCCCCCGATCATGCGACCGCGCGCCTCTACTGGAACGAACAGAACCCCGGCCAACCCTATCCCGAGTTCCAGCACACGGAGCCCGCGGCGGGCGTGCCGCTTTGGGCGCATCGGCAGATCGAGGATCTGAAGCAGGCCGAGCATTTCGTGAACTGGTGGATCGACAACCGCCAGATCGCCAACGGCGAGTTCGGCGGTGGTCTGTCCGACGACTCCGACCTGCTGCATCAATGGCCGCCGCTCGCCCTGATGGGCGCGCAGCCGGATAAGATCAGAGCCAGCCAGGCCGCCGCCATGGAGGCCATCTACCGCTCGGGCATGATGACCGACGGGCTCAACACCATCCGCGCTGACGAGCTTCATTCCTATGAGGAAGGGGTCAACGCCGTCGCTCAATACGCCCAGCTCAATCGCGACAGCCCGCGAGCTGTCGAGAGATTGATGGAGACGGCGCGGCGCTACGACTTCCTGACCGAAGTGAACGCTGCGGGGCACAGGCACTTCGTCTCCAACTCCTTCTCTCACGACAAGGCGACCCGCGAGGGACCGTGGCAACGCCAGAAGGGCAACAACTTCCTGATATTCCATCCCGGCATCCTGCTGGTGGAATGGAACGGCGCGCCGCAGGTGCGCGACATCATCCTGCAAACGCTCGACGGCTATCTGGCGCACCAGAGTCCGGCGACGAAGGGGCCGGGCGTGACCTTGCCCGCGCAGATCGACTGGCCCAGCGACGAGAACATCGTGACGGCGGTCGGCGCGGGCGGCGCCGGACTGGCCGGCGCCACATCATCCTTCCTGGCCGCCTGGCGATGGACGGGAGACGAGAAATACATTCAACCCCTGCTGCCCGATGGCGCAACAGGCATGGCTGCGGTCGGCCCCGACATGCTGACCGGTCTGAATAAGAGGGAGGTCTGGGGCCCTGAGATGGTCGAACGAGCGAATGCGGTCGAAGGCTACAGCCGCTCGGCCGTCGGCGGACGTGTGGCCTCCCCCCTGGCCATGTCGCGTTTCGGCGCCTGGCAGATGACAGGCGACAAAGCCTATCTGGAGCCCCTCTATGCCGAGGAAATCCAGTCCGCCGCCCAGCGCATGGAGATCATGACGACCGGCGAACTATGGACCGACCGCGTTCAGGTTCCCACCGAGATGCTGCAGCGCTCACGCCTGGGCGGGGTAGCGAGCCGACGCGGCCAGACCTACCCCGGCCATGTCATCTCCTGGCGCTTCGGCGGCGACGACAGCGCAGACAGCGTGGCCGTCCTGACGCCCTACGCCACGCCGACAGGCTTCAAGGTCATCATTTTCAACGTCAGGGACCATCCGGTCCAGGCGACCCTGACCGGCGCCGGCGTCACGCCGGGACAGTGGCGAATGAGCGAAGGCCTGGATGCGGACGGCGACGACAAGGCCGACGCGCCGCAACAGCGTATCATCGACTTCGAACCCGGCGCCGATGTTCCGCTGACGCTGGCGCCCAAGCAGGCCACAGTGCTGGAATTCGACTTGGCCGAAGCCGGTCAGCCGATGGCCTCCCGTCCCGACGTGGGTCTGGACCCGGAAGATGTCGTGGTGCGCGGTCGCATGGTGCAGGTCACGGTCCACAGTCTCGGTGCGATTGATGCTCCGGCTGGGCGGGTCGTGATCGAAAACGCTGACGGCCGCGGGGTCGCTCACGCGCCTTTCCCGGCTCTGGCTGCGCCTGCCGACCTGTTGCCCAAGACCTCAGCCGTCAGTCTGCGGTTGCCCGCCGGCGTTTCGACGTCCGGCCTCAAGGTGAGGCTGACGCTGGACGGCGATCCGGTCGAGATCAGTCGTCGCAACAATGAGGTGGTGCTGCCCTAGACGGACGCCGCGAATGAGGGGCGCACGAGACGTTCAGACCGCTCAACGCCGAACGACCTGCGCCCCGTCCATGCGCCGCCACTCGGCCAGCCAGAGCCCGAGGCGCGCGCTGATCTCCACGCTGTTTCGCTCCAGCATCACCATGTGGCCATTGCCGCGCAGGCCCCAGTCCTGCAGTCGCACGAAATCGACCTGAACACCGCCCTGTCGCAGGTAGTCGACGGTGCAGTGGTCATAACCAGCGTGGTAGGAGGCCTCGGCCGTCAACACCAGCACAGGGATTTGCGCCAGATTGGCCAGACGTCGGGCAGGCTCGGTCTGCCGCCAGCAACCGGTCAGCTCGGGGTCCTCGGAGGGCGCCCACTCCCGCGCCAGAGTCTCTCCCGGCGTCAGGGGCGGATCATAGGCCAACGGCGTCGTCGTCAGGCCCCAGGGCCGAGTGACGCGGTCGGGCGATCCATCGCCCCAGGGCGCCGGCGCGCTGACGAAAGGCGGACCGCTGGGTTCGATCGCCACGATGCCGCGCACCAGATCAGGCCGCCGCTCGCCGATGCCCCAGCCGAAGGCGCCCGCTTGGGAATGAGTGACCAGCACCGCCGGTCCGATCCGTTCCAGCAGCGCCGCGCCGGCGTCCGCCACCAGCTTGGCAGACGTCGTCCCTGCCGCATACTCGACCTGAGACGCGAAGAACTGGTCGAAGACCGGATCGCCCGCACGCCCCGCTCCTGGCCATTGATGATGCCGCCGCGCCTGCGGCCAGCCGTGGGCCTCGCCAGGTTCAGGCGCGAAATCCCTAGTGGCGGTGAAGCGCCGCTCCAGCACCGCCGGCCCCTGCCGCGAGGACGGGCCATAGGCGTCGGCGTCATAGCCCGACGCGCCGCGCCCCGGCTGATCCATGAGATAGACGACAAAGCCCTGCCGCACGAACTGCGTCGCCCAACCTTCACGCCCATCGGGTGCGCCGAGAAAGTTGGCGATGGTCTGTCCCTGGCCGGGAATGAAGACCAGCGGCGTCCGATACTTCACGACCTCGGGCGTCAGACGCATGACGTGGGCCTGACCGGTCATCCGCGTCATGTCCGGCCGATAGGCGCCTCCGACGAAGAAGACGTCGACGCCGGCCGGCCCTCTCTCCAGGCCGGAACGAGCGCAGGCCGCCATCGTCAGGGCCGCAACCAAGGCGGCGACCGGCAGGCCTCTCATCCGCCTACTCAAGCGCTGAGATCAGTTCGCCCATGTGGCGAATATAGACGCCGGTCGAAATCCCCTCCTGAGGGAAGTCCGTAAAATAGGGCGAGGTGTCGGAGGCGTCGCCGACGCGGGTGATGCGGAACTCGCCCGGCGCCACGGCGTCCGTCGAATCCGCGACATACGGATTGCTGATCGAGGCCAGGGGCGAGGACCAATAGCCTTCGGCGTTCAGACCGCCGACCAGTTGCGCGACCCGTTCGGCTCCCGTCGCCTCGGCGTGCGTCCCCAGACCGCCGCTGTTCAGGTCGGATACGCGAAAGTTCCTGGTCGTATAGTATTTCGGCAGGGGCACGGTCCCCGGACACGCCAGCAGGGCCGAGCCCCGGCTGACCTCCTGAGGCGGACGCGACGCCAGTTCCTCATAGCGAGCGCGCAGGCCCTCCGTATCGATGGAGCGGAAACCGCCCGTGTGCGCCACGATGCCGTCGGCCTTTTTGGTCACATAATACCGGCCGTTGACGACGTTCGATCCGCGTCGGTGGATGAACAGGGGGTCGTTGCTGCCGATCTCGACATAGGTGGGGTGACTGCGCCCGTCGCGTCGGCGCTCGGGCGGCAGGGCGATCTTCTCCAGCCAATCGATGGCTTCGGGAATCCTCGCCAGGTATTTGCGGTCGCCGGTCAGGACATAGAAATCCATCATCTGATCGAGGTTACCCGCCGTCGCATGGGTGGCCAGGGCGCGCGGCTCATAGGTCCGGGCGGCTGCGGGCTGTAGATCATCGACCGTATACTGCATGGCCCAGCCGGGCTGGGGCGCCGGCTGCTGGGTGGCGATGAAGCAATCCATCGCCCGCCGGATCGCATCATCCAGGCGCGGGCCGCCCAACGTCTGGCGGCAGAAGGTCAGGAATTTGATATTCTCGGCCGACACATCGTCGTTGAAGGTGATGTAGCCGGTATAGTCGGGCATTCCATGCAGACCGGCGTTCGGCGCCCGCGGATAACGCTGCGGCCAGCCGCCGATCGGATACTGGCTGTCGAGGACAAAGGCGATCGCCTTGTCCAGCGGCGCCCGATAGCGGGCGTCCTTCTTCTCCCAATAGACGCGCAGCATGAAGATGGCGGCGTCTGCGGTCGTCACATCATCGAAGGTGGCGTTCGGATGATGATGCTGGAATTCCTCCAGTCGCCAGGCGTTCTTGCCGATGGTGTCATACCAGCGGTTCAGGGACTCCTCGCCGGCCGTGTCGATCATATAGTGCCAGCCGCCTGAGGGGTGCTGCCCCCGCGCAAGAGCGTCGGCGACGCGCGTCGCGGCGACGTAGTAATCCTCGTCTCCCGTCGCGTGATAGGCGTCGAGGAACAGGTGCCCCATCGTCGCTGTGCCCGGCGGCTGGACCCAGATCATGCTGGGATAGGCTTCCAGTTCGCCCCAGCGTCGCGAGAAGTCGGGCGTATAGGACCAGACATAGCCGTCGCCGACCGCCACCGTATCGGTCATGAACCGTGTCGCCCGCTTCATCGTCGCCAGGATTTCGGCGCGATCCACCGCCGGCCCTTCGCCCTGTCCAGCCTGCACGACTCGGGGGCCGAGGCCCAGGGCCAGGCTGGCTGCTCCCGCCGCCAGAACCCCCCGTCGCGACAAAGCCGTGTTCGCATCCCCCATCGTCGTCTCCCTCGCTCTTCAGGTATAGACTCGTCAGTCCTGTGAAATCGCAGGAACGGCCACCATCGACCGCGCCTGCGCCAGGTCCAGCGTCCCATCCCATTTGGCCACGGCCACCGTGGCCACCGCGTTGCCGATCAGATTGGTCACCGCCCGGGCTTCATTCAGGAACCGGTCGACGCCGAGCAGCAGGACCAGCCCCACGACCGGCACATGCCCCACCACCGACAAGGTCGCCGCCAGGGTGATGAATCCCGCGCCCGCCACGCCAGCCGACCCCTTGGACGTCAGCAGCAGCACGCCGAGGATCAGCAGTTGATCCGTCAGGCTGAGCGTCGTGTTGGTGGCCTGAGCGACGAAGATCGCGCCCATGGTCAGGTAGATCGCCGTGCCGTCGGCGTTGAAGGTGTAACCGGCGGGAAGCACCATGCCGACGACGGACTTCTCGCAGCCCAGGGCCTCCAGCTTCTGCATCATCCGCGGCAATACCGCCTCGGTCGAACAGGTCGCGAAGGTGACCAGAATCTCGTCGCGGAAATACAGCAGGAAACGGTGTAGAGGCAGGCCGACCCACCACAGGACGCCGCCCAGAACCACCACCACGAAAACGAACGTCGTCAGATAAAGGGCCAGGATCAGTCGGCCCAACGACCACAGACTGTCCAGGCCATAGGCCCCCACCGTGAAGGCGATGCCCGCCGCCGCCCCCAGCGGCGCCAGACGCATGATCATCCCGACGATGCGGAACAGCACCTCCATGGCGCGGTCGAAACCGTCCAGCAGCGGTTCAGCCCTGGCGCCCATCTGGGTCAGCGCCATGCCGACCAGAAGCGCCAGCAGGATCACCTGCAGCATATGCCCGTCGACGAAGGCGCTCAGGAAGGCGTTGGGAATGATGTTCAGCAGGAATCCCGTGACGCTCTCGGACTTGGCGACGTTGGCGTAGGTTTCGATCGAAGCCGCGTCGAGCGCCGCCACGTCGATGTTCATGCCCGCGCCCGGCTTGACCAGGTTGACGACAACCAGGCCGATCACCAGCGCCACGGTCGAGACCACCTCGAAATAGATCAGGGCGCGGGCGCCGATGCGCCCGACCTCCTTCAGGCTGCCCATGCGTGCGATGCCCAACGCCACGGTGCCGAAGATCACCGGCGCCAGCATCATGCGGATCAGCTTGATGAAGCCGTCCGCGAGCGGCTTCATGGCGGCGCCGATGTCGGGGGCCACGACGCCGAGCGCAATGCCCAACGCCATGCCCACGAGCACCTGCATATACAGGGGGCGCAACCAGCGCCAAGGTCGGATGCCCGGCCGCCCCACGCTCAGTCGACCAGGTCGCGCATGACGGCGTAGAGCGCCGCCTTGGCTTCGAAGCCGACGCCAGGCACGTCAGGCAGGCCGACATAGCCGTCCTGGACCGCCACGCCGTCGGCGAAGCCGCCGAAAGGCTGGAACACGTCGGGATAGGATTCATTGCCGCCCAGATGCAGGCCAGCCGCAATGTTCAGCGACATCTGATGTCCCCCATGCGGCACGATCCTTCGCGAAGACCAGCCTTGTTCGGCCAGCACGTCCAGCGTCCGCGTGTACTCCACCAGACCGTAGGACAAGGCGCAGTCGAACTGCAGAAAATCACGGTCCGGTCGCATTCCGCCATAACGCAGCAGGTTGCGGGCGTCCTGGTGCGAGAACAGATTCTCGCCTGTCGCCATGGGCAGATCGTAATGGTCGGCCAGTTCGGCCTGGAGAGCATAATCCAGCGGATCCCCAGCCTCTTCGTACCAGAACAGGCCGTAAGGCTTCAGCGCTTCGGCATAGGCGATGGCGGTCTCGATATCGAACCGTCCGTTGGCGTCAACCGCCAGCCGATCGCCCGACTCCACGACCTCCAGCACCGACTCGATCCGGCGCCGATCTTCATCCAGAGACGCGCCGCCGATCTTCATCTTCACGACGCGATAGCCACGATCGACGTAGCCTTGCATCTCGGCCTTCAGTTGGGCGTGGTCCTTGCCCGGATAGTAGTAGCCCCCGGCCGCATAGACCCAGACCTTCTCGTCCGCCACGCCCCCGCGATAGCGGTCCGCCAGCAGCCGATAGAGCGGCACGCCGGCGATCTTGGCCACGGCATCCCACACCGCCATGTCCAGCGTGCCGACAGCCACCGAACGCTCGCCATGCCCCCCCGGCTTTTCGTTCGTCATCAGCGTCTTCCAGATGGCGAAGGGATCCAGATTGTCGTGTTCGCGGTCGATCAGGGCGTCAGGATCGGCTTCAAGCACACGCGGTATGAACCGCTCGCGCATCAGCGCGCCCTGGCCATATCGTCCGTTGGAATTGAAGCCGAAACCGACCACCGGCTTGCCGTCGCGGATCACGTCGGTGACCACGGCGACAACGGAGCAGGTCATCTTGGAGAAATCGATATAGGCGTTGGCGATGGGCGAGGCGATCGAGGCGGTCTTCTCGCGGATGTCGATGATGCGCATGAATCTTCCGGCAAAGAACGTCGGAGCCGACCCATCGCTCGCCCCCTTTGATCATGCCTTCCCAGCATGAAGCCGAAAGGCGCGGGTGAAGAAAACGCGAAGACCCCGCAGGGCCTTCGCGTTCGGGCGAGTCGGCAGGTGCCCGACAAAGAGCCGCATTAAGGAGATCTGGCGGCAAGGTGCGACGACGTTTGCTAGATGACGCCCTCGCTCCCTCCCCCTCACCTAAGTCTCTGACCGCCCACGCCGCCAATGCTGTTTCATCGCCAACCTATACCGATATTGCATAGTAGCTGCGACCAACCTCCTATAGGAGGATCACATCGCGAACCGAGGAGGAAGGCCCATGGACATCGTCTGGCTGGAAGATTTCCTCGCCCTGGCCGAGTTGGGCAACTTCTCTCGCGCCGCCGAGGCTCGACACATCACCCAGCCTGCATTCAGCCGACGGATTCGCAGCCTGGAGGATCGGCTGGGCGCGCCGTTGTTCGAGCGCGGCGGCGGCGGAACGACGCTCACGCCGGCGGGACGAGTGCTGCATCCCACGGCCGAGGATATCGTTCGCCGGATGCGTCAGACCGCGCGCGACATTCGGCGACTGTCCAGAGACGAAGGCTCGACGCTTCTGTTCGCCGCCACCCACGCCTTGTCCTTCACCTTCCTGCCGAACTGGATGAGAGAGCTGGAGCGCGACTCTCCCCTGGGCCCTCTGAGCCTGGCGTCCGACAGCCTGCGCGGCTGCGAAGCCTTGATGATGCAAGGCGACGCTCAGTTCCTGCTCTGCCATCAGCATCATAACGACCGCGGTCGGTTCGCCGCGCCGCGCTTTCTCACCAAGATCGTAGGCGCGGATCGCCTCGAACCCTATTGCGCGCCCGACGACGATGGCGCGCCGCTGTGGCGACTTGAGGAGGACATGGAGCCGACGCCCTATCTGGCCTACAGTTCGGAATCGGGCCTGCGGCGCATCCTAGACACAACCGTGATGCGCCATCGTCGGGTGACCCCGCTCAAGACTGTGGTGACGTCGCATCTGGCGGCGACGCTGAGTTCGCTCGCCCGGGAGCAGCGCGGCATCGCCTGGCTTCCCCGCACCCTGGTGAACGAGGACATCGCTGCCGGACGGCTGGTGAGTTGCGGTGACGAAAGCTGGAGCGTGCCGCTGGATGTCGTCGTCATCCGTCCCGCCTCGCCGATGGATCGTTCCGCAGAAGCGTTATGGTCCAAGATCGGGCCGACCGCCTGAGAGGCGCCTTCACGCCGAAAGAAACGTCAGACGATCACCCCTCCGGACACCGTCAGCACCTGACCTGTGACGAAGCCGGCCTCCTCGCTGGCGAAATAGGCCACGGCATGGGCGATGTCTCCAGGCGTGCCGGGGCGCTTCACCGGAATGCGGCTCACCGTGTCCGCCAGATGGTCTTCCAGGGAAAGCTTGCGCCTGGCTGCGGTGGCGTGGGTCATCGCGGTCACGACCAGACCGGGGGCCACCGCATTGGCCGTGATCCCCAGCGGCCCCAACTCCACGGCCAGAGACCGCACGAAGCCCTCTACGCCCGCCTTGGCGGCGCAATAGTTCGCGCGTTCCGGATGGCCGGACGCCGAGATGCTGGAGATGTTGATGATCCGTCCCCAGCGCTGCGCCTTCATATAGGGCACGACCGCGCGCGACATCAGGAAGGAGCCGCGCAGATGCACGCCCTGAACGAGATCCCATTCTTCCAGGCTCATTTGGTCGAAGGGCTTGTCGCGCGCGAACCCCGCGTTGTTGACCAGGATCGTAGGGGCGCCGAATTGCTCGACCACGCGATCAACGGCGTTCGCCACCGCTTGCGGATCGCTCACGTCGGCCTGGGCGGCCATCGTCTGACCGAACGCGCTCAGCCGGGCGGCGGCGCCCGCGCACCGGTCGCCGTCGACATCGATAAGCGCAACCGCGCACCCGTCCCTGGCGAGCCGCTCGGCGATGCCTTCGCCGATGCCGCCTGCGGCGCCCGTCACGATCGCCACACGGTTGGTCTTCACCTTTCGGCCTCCTCGATAGTTCGCAGCCAGCTCTGAATGGATGAACCGACTTGTCTCTTCGCAACTCTGGAGCTGGTCAAGTTTATCCTGATAGGGTGATGATACCGGTTTCCTAAGGGGGAAGCGACGATGATCACACGAAGAGCGGCCTGCCTCTCAACCCTGGCGCTTGCCGGGTTTCCAACGTCTGGCCTGGCTATGGCGCCCGATCGGGGCGACCCGCGCGTGAGTACGACCGCCGGCCCCGTCACGGGCCTGCGCCACAGCGGCGTAAACGTCTTCAAGGGCATCCGCTATGGCGCCCCGACGCGCCGGTTCCAGGCCCCTCAGCCGCCGACGCCGTGGCGCGATCCGGCGCCGGCTCGCGATTTCGGCGCCGCCAGCCCTCAGCGAGGGCGAGAGCCGAACCAGAGCGAGGACTGCCTGTTCCTGAACGTGTGGACGCCCGGCGTCGACGCCGGACGACGCCCCGTGATGGTCTATATCCACGGCGGCGGCTATTCGAGCGGCTCGGGATCGGCGGCGCTCTACGACGGAACGCGCCTGGCCACGCGCGGCGACGTCGTGGTGGTCACGTTGAACCATCGGCTGAATGCCCTGGGCTACGCCTATCTGGCGCGTCTGGCCGACGGGTTCGAGGATTCAGGCAACGTCGGCCAGTTGGATCTGATCCTGGCGCTGCGTTGGGTTCGTGACAACATCGCGGCTTTCGGCGGCGACCCCGACCGCGTCATGCTGTTCGGACAGTCGGGCGGCGGCGCCAAGATCGCCACCCTGATGGCCATGCCGGCGGCCCGAGGCCTGTTCCACCGCGCCGCCACCATGAGCGGCCAGCAGGTCACCGCATCCGGCCCTCTCAACGCCACCGCACGCGCCGAGGCCTGGCTGAAGGCGCTGGGCCTGGCGCCCGACCGGGCGCGAGAGGCCGCGACCCTGCCGGTCGAGCGACTGCTCGAGGCGCAAACGCAGACGGATCCCGTCCTGGGCTTCGGCGGCGTCTACTTCGGCCCCGTGCTGGATTTCCGCCACCTGCCGCGCCATCCCTTCTATCCGGACGCGGCCCCCCAGGGCCTGACCATTCCGATGATCATCGGCAACACCCGCGAAGAGACTCTGGGCTTCATGGGCGACGATCCAGCCAACGTCGGCCTGACCTGGGACACTCTGGTCGATCGCATCACGCCCGCCGTCATGCGGATCGACATCACGCCCGAGGCCGTGATCGCCGGCTATCGCCGGATGCATCCCGACTGGTCGCCCGATCAGGTCCTGATCGCCGCGACCACGGCCGGCCGGTCCTGGCGCGGAGCTGTGATCGAGGCCGAGGAGCGGGCGAAGGCCGGCGCCCCCGCCTGGGTCTATCAACTGGATTTCGCCGGCGCGATGGCTTCGGGGCGCAAGGGCGCTTTCCATACCGCCGACATTCCGCTGGTGTTCGACAATGTGGCCGTGGGCGCCTCAGAACCCGGCGCTCAGACGGTGGCGGATACGATGAGCGACGCCTTCATCGCCCTGGCGCGGGATGGAGATCCGAACCACGCCGGCCTGGCGCGGTGGGAGCGCTACGACCTGCCGAGGCGGCAGACCATGCTGTTCGATGTCGTGTCGCGCCAGGCCGACGATCCGCGCGGAGACGAGCGCGAATTCTTCTCGGCCATCCCCTACATCCAGCCGGGGACCTAGCGCGCGAAGCGCTCGATCCTCAGCGCGTCCAGCCACGCCGGCGCCGGCCGCCCCAGGGCGAGCCCTTCCATCGTCTCCGCCGTGAAGGCGGCCAGCGTCAGGCCCAGGTGCTGATGGCCGAAGGCGTAATGGATCGCCGGGTGCGCCTGCAGCCTGCCGATCGCCGGAAGATAGTCCGCAAGGGTCGGGCGCGGCCCGCACCAGCGATCCGGCGTCTCCGCGAAGACGACGCCCAGCGCCTGCAACTGGGCCTCGATCCGTCGCCATTTGCGCGGGTCGGGCGGCGCGGAGGGCGCGCCGAACTCGACGTGGCTGGACGCGCGCAGGCCGCCGCTGAAACGCGCCACCACCAGGGCCCGGTCCTCGAACACCGTCAGCGGCAGGTCCTCCGGCCATTCATGCCGGGCGGACTGGACCGAATAGCCGCGCTCTCCGATCAGCGGAACCGTCAGGCCCAGCGGCGTCAGAAGCTCGGCCGACCAGGCGCCCGCCGCCACGATTACCCGCTCGGCGTCGACGACCGCGCCGTCCTCCAGAATGATGTCGACGCCGTCAGCCACGGGCCGCAGCCGGCGCACGTCGGCCTGAATTACAGTCCCGCCCTGTCTTGTGAACGCAGCCGACAGGGCGTCGCGCACGCGCTGGGGCTCGCTGACCTGCCCCGTGCCGGTAAAGCGGACGCCGCCTGCGGGACGCGCGTTCAGCACCGCGTCGTAGGCGGCCAGTTCTTCGCCCTCCATGGGCCGAAAGGCGGCGTTCCCCGTGCGCGCCCCGCGCCAGGCCTCCAGACCTTTCCGCGCCGCCTCGGGCGTGGACCACACGACGGCGTGGCCCGTGGGGCGGATCAGGTCGCCGGGCGCCTCGGCCAACGCCGCCAGTCGCGCCCATGCGCCCAGAGGATCGTCCAGCAGCCGCGCCAGCACCTCGGCCCCATGCGCGGCCGCAACCGGGCGCGAGGCCGCCAGAAAGCGCAACGCCCACGGCCCCCACAGGGCGACGTCCCGTGCGCGGAAGTCCAGCGGCCCGCCAAAGGCGAACAACCGCCCGAAGGCGCTTTTCAGCGTCGCAGGCGAGGGCATGGGCTCGCACTGCTCGGCCGCGATATGGCCGATGTTGCCGAAGGAGGCGCCGCGCCGGGCGTCGCCCCGGTCGATCAGCGTCGTCTCAAGACCCGCCGCCTGAAGCCTGAGGGCCGTCGCCGTCCCGATCAGGCCGCCGCCGACGATCGCCCAGCGCCGGGGCGTCCTCATGCAGAGGCGCCCTCGCCGAAGGGATCGTCCAGGCTGTGCGAAGGCTCGGTGAACCAGACCGGTCCGCTATCGGTCATGTAGAAATGGTCTTCCAGACGCACGCCGAACCGGCCCGGAATGACCAGCATCGGCTCGTTGGAGAAACACATGCCGGGGGCCAGCGGCGTGACGTCCCCGCGCACCAGATTGGGCGCCTCATGGATGTCCAGTCCGATGCCGTGTCCGGTGCGGTGCGGCAGGCCCGGGAGCCGGTAGTCCGGGCCATAGCCGAGGCCGGTCAGATAGTCGCGCGCGGCGTCATCGACGCTGTGGCACGGCGCGCCGAGGCGAGCCGCTGCGAAGGCGCGGGCCTGGGCTTCCTTCTCGTGCGTCCAGACGCGGCGGAAGTCCTCGGTCGGTTCCCCGAAGACATAGGTGCGGGTGATGTCCGAGTGATAGCCGTCGATCAGAGTACCGGTGTCGATCAGCACCACGTCGTCTGTGTGCAGGGCGCGGTCGCCCTCGCCTCCGTGGGGCAGGCAGGTGTCGTCGCCGAAGGAGACCAGGCAGAACCAGGAGCCCCCTTCCCCGCCCAGGGCGCGGTGCTCGGCGTCGATGAAGGCCATGACCTCGGACGTGCGCACGCCGACCTTCAACCAGCGGCGGGTGCGGCGCTGGACCTCCAGGGTGATGGCCTTGGCGCGGGTCAAAAGCGCGATCTCGGCGGGTGACTTGAGGCTGCGCTGGGCCAGGATCAGCGGGCCGCCGTCCGTAACACGATCCGCCCCCAACGCCCGGCTCAGGCCCAGCCAGATGAAGGCCGCCGCCTGGTCGTCGACCGCCAGGACGCCGCCATCGGCCAGACGCCCCGCCGCCAGGACATAGGGGCTCTCCTCCTCTTCCCAGGTCAGGATGTCGCCGGTGATCGCGTTCGGCGCCGCCGTCAGACCCGCCACCTTGTCCAGCTCGAAGCGAGGGCAGATGTATTCCACCCGCCCGTCGGCGTGGATCAGGGCTCCCGTCAGCCGCTCTGACGGATGCCAGTCCAGCCCCGTATAGTAGCGCAGGGACGTCGTCGGCCCGACCAGCAGGGCGGACAGACCTTCGGCCTTCAGACGCGCCGCCAGGGCCTGGATGCGCGCGCTGCGTTCATCTGCGGTGATGGGGGCGGCGGCGGGAGGAAGGAACGTCATGGGATTCATCGTATAATATATATGATACGGCGACTTCTTTCATGGCCGAGGCCAGACGGCAAGGCTGCGCCTTGAAACGCCGGGTCCTCCCCCGCGCCAGCGCCGCGGAGACCGTCGTAAAGTCGCCTTATCCCGTGAACCTTATAACAGATTGCCTTGGATCGGACCGCCTCCTACCTAGACGGCCATGCCTCGGTCGGTGATGACATTGGCGAACCTGTTTGCGACGTTGACGCTGATCATCGCCGCCCTGGTGATCGCGCCTGCAGCCGACGCGGCCGCCTGCGCCCCAGACTCCCTCGTCGCGTATCAGATCCTGACCGAAGACCACGCCCAGGACGGCGCCGAGCACGTCCCTGGCGGCGTGGGCGGAGACATACACGGCCACTGCCACCATCCCGGCGAACCCCAGGCTTGCGGCGATATGCAGATCGCCAAGCCCGCAACCGTCGCCAGCCGCTATCTCCTGCGTGACGACGGCGCCGTGTCCTTTGTCGCCGACGGACTGATGCGGCCCCCCAGAGGCTGATCGGAAGCCTGCGCCTTCGCGCGCCCTTCTTCTGATCATCTCTGGAAATGAATCATGTCCCCGACACATCGTCGTCGGCCGCGTCTGGCGGCCGGCTGCGCGCTCGCCGTGGCCGCCGTTTTCGGCTCCGCCTCGGCGTGGGCTGATCCCGCGCCCGCCTATGGCGAACTGCTCGCCCGACTGGGCCAGACCCCCGTCGCCGTCGAAGCTGAGGCTCTGAGCGACGCCGCCGAAGCGCGCGTCCGTCAGGCCCGCGTCCGCCCCAATCCCAACCTGTCCGTCGACCTTGAGAACGTCGCCGGCTCCGGCCCCTATTCCGGTTTCGACAACGGCGACCTCAGCCTGTCGTTCAGCCAGGATCTGGAGCTTTGGGGCCGCCGTCCCGCACGGGTGAACGCCGCCCGCGCCGAGGCGGGCGCCGCCGCCCTGCGCCGCGACATGGCCGTGATCGACGCCGCCGGGCGACTGGCGCTGATCTACGCCGAGGCCGAAGCGGCCCAGCGTCGGGCGACACTCGCCGAGGAAGCCTTGACCCTGGCCGTGGCCGACGCCCGTGCGGCATTGGCTCTGGTCGAGGAAGGGCGCGAACCCCTGCTGCGCGGCATTCAGGCCGAGAGCGAGGCCGCCGCCGCACGTGCGAGCCTCGATGAAGCCAAGGCCGAACGCGACGCCGCCTTCGCCCGTCTCAGCGCCGTGGCCATGCTGGCGACGCCCGCCACCTCGATCGAGGCGGGACTGCTGGACGTGGGGACGACGCCCTCCGCCCGCTCCGACCGCGACGCGCCGACGGTGCGGGTGGCCGAAGCCGAGGCGACGGCGGCCGAGCGCCGCATCGACGTCGAGCGCATCAACAGCCGCCCCGACGTCACCGCCAGCGTCGGCGTGACCCGTTTCGGCGCCGAAGACCAGACGGCCCTGACCTTCGGCGTCAGCCTGCCCCTGCCATTGTTCGACCGGAACCGGGGCAACATCGACGCCGCCCGCGCCGAGCACCGAGCCGCCGAAGCGCGCGTCATGCAGGCGCGTCAGGACGCCGGGGCCGAGCGATCCGCCGCCGTCGCGCGTCTGGCGTCGTCGGCCAGCCGTGTGTCGGCCGCCGATGCGGGCGTGAGCTCGGCCGAGGAAGCCTATCGCCTGTCGCGCATCGGCGCCGAGGCGGGACGCATCTCGCAACTGGAGCTGCGCACCGGACGCGCCGCCCTGATCAACGCCCGATCCGCCGCCGTCGACGCCCGCATGGCGCGCGTCCGCGCCGAGATCGATCTGGCGTGCCTGGAAGGCCGCGCCCCCTTTGAAGGAAGCCGCTGATGTCCATCCTGTCATCGAACAAGAAAGTCCTGATCGCGGGCGCCGCCGCCGTCGTCCTGCTGGGCGGCGGGGCGCTGGCCCTGACTCTCACGCGGTCTGATCCGCCCGCTGCCACCGAGAAGACCGAGACGAAAAGCGAAGCCGCAGAGACGCCCGAAGGCGTAATCGAGCTGACCGCCGAACAGCTTCAGGCGGCGGGCATCTCCGTCGTCTCCGTCTCGCGCGGCGGGGGCGGCGAAACCCGTCTGTCCGGTCGGGTCGAGGCCATGGTGGACGCGCGCGCCGCTGTCGGCGCCGTGGTCGGCGGCACGGTCGAGCGGGTGCTGGTCGCGCCGGGTCAGACGGTCCGCGCGGGCCAGCCTCTGGTCAGTCTGATCAGCGGCGACGGCGCTGCATTGCGCGCCGAGATCGACGCGGCCTCGGCCGCCGCGACCGCCGCGCGTCAAGCGCACCAGCGCAACCGCAACCTGGCCGACCAAGGCGTCGTCGCGCGTCAGGAAGTCGAAGCCTCGCAGGCTCAGGCCGCCAGCGCCGAGGCTATGGCCCGCGCCGCGCGGGCGCGGGCGACGGCGGCGGGCTCGCCCAACGCCTCCGGCCGGATGAGCGTGGTCAGCCCCATCTCGGGCGTCGTCACCAATGTTCAGGTCGGACCGGGCGGCTTCGTCGCGCAAGGCGCGGTGGTGGCCGAAGTGACCAATCCGGCGCGGGTCGAGCTGGTCTTCAACGCCCCGCCGCAGTTGGCGGCCCAGGTGCGCCTCGGCTCGCATGTGCGCGTCACCGGTCCGCAGGGCGAGTTCAACGCCCTGGTCACGGGCGTCGCCGCCGACGCCGGATTGCAGGACAGCGGCGCGACCGTGATCCGCGCTCGGCCCGAGGGCGGCAGCCTGCCGCCCGCCGGATCACCCGTCACCGGCGCGGTCGTCACCGAAGGTCAGACCGGCGGCGCCCTGACTGTGCCGTCCGAGGCGGTGCAGACGGTCGACGGCGCCACGGTGGTCTTCGTTCAGGCGGACGGCGGCTTCCGCGCCCAGCCCGTGCTGGCGGGGCGTCAGGCCGGAGGCTCCACCGAGATCCTGCGCGGCCTGATCGGGAGCGAGAAAGTCGCCTCGACCAACGCCTTCCTGCTCAAGGCCGAACTGGCCAAGGGCGAAGCCGAGCACGGCCACTAAGGGAGGGGGATCATGTTCAAAGCGATCATCGAAGCGTCCGTCCGCTTCCGCTGGTTCATCGTCCTGGCCACGACCCTGGTCGCGGCCTGGGGCCTGTTCCAGCTGACCAAGCTGCCGATCGACGCCGTGCCAGACATCACCAACCGCCAGGTGCAGATCAACACCGTGGCCCCGGCCCTGGCCCCCGAACAGATGGAGCGTCAGGTCACCTACCCGCTGGAAACGGCGATGGCGGGCATTCCGGGAATCCAGAGCACCCGCTCCCTGACCCGCAACGGCTTCAGCCAGGTGACGGTCATCTTCAGCGACGCCACCGACATCTATTTCGCCCGCCAGCAGGTGGCCGAGCGGATGGCTCAGGCGCGCGAGACCCTGCCCGAGAGCGTCGAACCGGCCCTGTCGCCCATCACCACGGGCCTGGGCGAAGTCCTGATGTGGACGGTCGATCTGAAGCCTTTCGACGCCAAGACGGCGCGCGCGGGTCGTCCCGGCTGGCAACCCGACGGCGCCTATCTGACGCCCGAGGGCGAACGGCTGGACACGCCGCAGGCGCGAGCCACCTATCTGCGCACCGTGCAGGACTGGATCATCGCGCCCCGGATGCGGACGGCGCCCGGTCTGGCGGGCGTCGACGTCAACGGCGGCTATGTGAAGGAATACGCCGTCCGCCCCGATCCGGCGCGACTGGCCGGCTATGGCCTCAGCCTGAACGACCTGATCCAGGCGCTGGACCGCGCCAACACCCAAGCGGGCGCAGGCTATATCCAGCGCGCGGGCGAGGCCCTGACCGTGCGCACCGACGCCCTGGCCCAGACGGTCGAGGATCTGGCCCAGGCCCCCGTGGTCAACCGCAACGGCCTGGTCGTTCGCGTCGCCGATGTGGCCGTGGTCGAGATCGGCCAGGCGCCGCGTCTGGGCGGCGCCAGCCGCGACGGCCATGAGGCGGTGATCGGCACCGCCCTGATGCTGGCGGGCGAGAACAGCCGCACCGTGGCACAGGCCTCCGCTGAACGGCTGGAGCAGATCAGCGCCAGCCTGCCGCCCGACATCGTGGCCGAGCCGGTGCTGAACCGCAGCGCCCTGGTCAACTCCACCATCAAGACCGTAGCCAAGAATCTGACCGAGGGCGCCCTGCTGGTCATCGTCGTGCTGTTCCTGCTGCTGGGGAACATCCGCGCGGCGACGATCACGGCCCTGATGATCCCGATCAGTTTCCTGTTCGCGGTCATCGGCATGAATCGCTTCGGCATCAGCGGAAACCTGATGAGTCTGGGGGCCCTGGACTTCGGCCTGCTGGTCGACGGCGCCGTGGTGGTGGTCGAGAATACCCTGCTGCGGCTGGGCCAGAAGCGCGCCGATCTGGGCCGCGCCCTGACCCGCAATGAACGCCTTAGCGTCGCCGCCGGCGCCGCGCGCCAGATGGTCAAGCCCGCCGCCTTCGGCCAGCTGATCATCCTGCTGGTCTTCACCCCCCTGCTGATGCTGGAAGGGGTCGAGGGCAAGACCTTCATCCCCATGGGCGCAACGGTCATGCTGGCGCTGGTCGGCGCCTTCATCTTCTCCTTCACCTTCGTCCCGGCCATGGCCGCCCTGCTGGTCAAGGAGCCCAAGACCGTCCACGTCGATGAGAACGGCGAGGCTGAGGAGCATGAAACCTTCCTGCTGCGCCATGCGCGCCGCTGGATCGAACCGGCCATCCGCGCCGCCGTCTCGCATCCCAAGACTGTGCTGGCCTCGGCCTTCGGCGCCCTGCTGGTCGGCGCCCTGGCCTTCACCCTGCTGGGGCGCGAGTTCATCCCGACGCTGGACGAAGGCGACATCGCCATGCAGGCGCTGCGCGTGCCCTCGGCCTCGCTGGAGCAATCCCTCGCCATGCAGATGGCGCTGGAGCGGGCCATCAAGGCCCAGCCCGAGGTGAAGACCGTCTTCTCGCGCACCGGCACGGCCGAGGCGGCGGTGGACCCCATGCCGCCGAACATCTCCGACGCCGTCATCGTGCTGAAGAAACGCAAGGAATGGCCCGATCCGCGCCTGCCGAAGGAAGAGCTGATCGCCCGCATCGAAAAGGCCGCCTCGACCCAGCTGGGCAACGCCTTCGAGTTCAGCCAGCCGATCGAGCTGCGCTTCAACGAGCTGATCTCGGGGGTCCGCACCGATCTGGCGGTCATGGTCTATGGCGACGACTTCGCCCAGCTTCAGAAGACGGCGGATCAGGTCGCCAACGCCCTGCGCGACACGCCCGGCTCGGCCGACGTGCGGGTTGAGCAGGCGTCCGGCCTGCCGACCCTGACGGTCAGCGTCGACCGCTTCGCCGCCGCCAACTACGGCCTGTCGGCGGCCGACGTGTCCGAAGCCGTCTCGGCGGCGATCGGCGGCGCTGAGGCGGGTCAGATCTTCGAGGGCGACCGCCGCTTCGACGTGGTGGTCCGCCTGTCGGACGCCGAGCGCAACGACCCCGCCGCCCTGAACGCCCTGCCCGTCACCACCGCAAGCGGCGCAGCCATCCCCCTGTCCTCGGTCGCCCGCATTCAGGTGAAGGAGGGCCAGAACCAGATCAGCCGCAACGACGGCAGTCGCCGCATGGTGGTTCAGGCCAATGTGCGCGGCCGCGATCTGGGCGGCTTCGTCGCCGACGCCCAGAAACAGGTCGATCAGCAGGTCACCCTGCCCGCAGGCTATTCGCTCAAATGGGGCGGACAGTTCGAGAATCTGAAGCGGGCCGAGCAGCGGCTGGGCCTGGTCATCCCCGTGGTCTTCGTCCTGATCGGCATCCTGCTGTTCATGGCGCTGGGATCGTTTGCGGAGGCGGGACTGGTATTCGCCTGCGTGCCGCTGGCGCTGGTCGGCGGGGCGCTGTCGCTGTTGCTGAGGGGGATGCCCTTCTCGGTCTCGGCGGCGGTCGGCTTCATCGCCGTGTCGGGCGTCGCGACCCTGAACGGACTGGTGCTGATGCAGGCGATCCGCGAGCGGTTGCAGGCGGGCCAGACGCCGCGCGACGCCGCCCTGCTGGGCGCCTTCAGCCGCCTACGTGCGGTGCTGACCACGGCCCTGGTCGCCATCGTCGGCTTCATCCCCATGGCCATCGCCACCGGAGCGGGCGCCGAGGTGCAGAAGCCGCTGGCCACCGTGGTCATCGGCGGCCTGTTGACCGCCACCGCCCTGACGCTTCTGGTGCTGCCGACCTTCGCCGCCAAGGCGGTCCGGCATCGCAAGGCTGAAGGAATCGAGAACTGATGAACGGGAACAGGTCGGAGGACCGCCATCATGCCTAACACCATCAGGTTGGATATTCCTGTCCTGCTGCCCGATGCGCCTGACGCTGCGGACGCCTGCGTGGACCGCCTGATCAAGACGTTGAGCGGCGTTCCTGGCCTGTCCCACGCCCACGTGATCGAAGCCCCCGAGGGCGCCCAGCTGTGTCTTCACTACGACCCGGCGCTGCTGTCCCCCGCCGAAGTGAAGCGCAAAACGCGGCAGGCGGGCGCCGACATCAGCCAGCAGTTCGGCCATCTGGTCGGCTGGGTCGAGGGTGTCCGCCACGCCCGCCACGCCCTGACGCTGGAAGCGGCGCTGAAAGATGAGCCCGGCGTGCTGGAGGCGGGGCTGGATGCCTCCGGCGCCGTCAGCCTGGAGTTCGACCAGTCCCGGATCAACCGCGACGGCCTGATCCAGCGGCTGGGCGCGCACGGCCTGCGCTTTTCCCCCACGCCCTTCCCGGCCGCCCCGGAGAAGAAGGTCCATCGCCACGTCGAGGGCGAGGATCACGCCGAACACGACCACGCGCACGGCGGCGTCTTCGGCTCCAATACGGAGCTGATCTTCGCCTTGATGGCCGGCGGCGCTCTGGGCGTCGGCTTCGTGCTGGAAAAGCTGGCGACCAGCCTGCCCGGCTGGATACCGCTGGCCCTTTACCTGTCCGCCTATGGGCTGGGCGGCTTCTTCACCGTGCGCGAGGCGATCGACAACCTGAAGCGCAAGAGGTTCGAGATCGACACCCTGATGCTGGTGGCCGCCGCCGGGGCCGCCGCCTTGGGCGCCTGGGCCGAGGGCGCCCTGCTGCTGTTCCTGTTCAGCCTGGGCCATGCGCTGGAACACTACGCCATGGGCCGCGCCAAGAAGGCCATCGAGGCCCTGGCCGAACTGGCGCCGCGCACAGCCCATGTGCGGCGCGGTCTGGACATCGTCGAACTGCCCGTCGAAGAGCTTCAGATCGGCGATGTGGTCGTGGTGCGCCCCAATGAGCGCCTGCCCGCAGACGGCTTCGTCATCAGCGGCGCCACCAGCATCAATCAGGCCCCCGTCACCGGCGAGAGCATGCCGGTCGACAAACAGCCGGTCGCCGATCCGGCCGAGGCGCGCGCCCGTCCGGCCTCCATCGCCGCCGCCTCGGCCGTCTTCGCCGGAACCATCAACGGCGCCGGGGCCATCGAGGTCGAGACGACCCGCAAATCCGGCGACACCACCCTGGCCAAGGTCGTCCGCATGGTCAGCGAGGCCGAGGCCCAGAAGTCGCCTACCCAACGCTTCACCGAGCGGTTCGAGCGCATCTTCGTCCCGGTGGTGCTGGCGACCGCCGTCGTCCTGCTGTTCGCCTGGGTGGTGGTGGACGAGCCGTTCCGCGACAGCTTCTATCGCGCCATGGCGGTGCTGGTCGCGGCCAGCCCCTGCGCCCTGGCGATCGCCACGCCCAGCGCCGTCCTGTCCGGGGTCGCCCGCGCCGCGCGCGCCGGCGTGCTGATCAAGGGCGGCGCCCCGCTGGAGAACCTAGGCTCGGTCGACGCCATCGCCTTCGACAAGACCGGCACCCTGACCGAGGGCCGCCCGCGCATCACCGACGTTGTCCCGGTCGACGGCGTGGACGAGGCGACGCTGCTGTCGGTCGCCGTGGCGGTCGAGCGCCTCAGCGACCACCCGTTGGCCGCCGCCATCGCCCGCGACGGCGCCGAACGCCTGGGCGCCGTCGCGATCCAGACCGCTTCCAGTCTGGACAGTCTGACCGGCAAGGGCGTCTCGGCCCAACTGGACGGCCAGACCATTCTGATCGGCAAGCCCGAGATGTTCGGCGCCGACGGCGTGGCCCCCCTCGCCTCTTCGACGGCGACGGCCGTGGACCGGCTGCGTGATCAGGGACGCACCCTGATGGTCGTGCGACAGGGCGATCACGATCTGGGCGTCATCGGCCTGCTGGACACGCCGCGAGCCGCCGCGCGCGATGCGCTGGAGCGGCTGCGCCGTCTGGGCGTCAAGCGCATGATCATGATCTCGGGCGACCATCAGAAGGCGGCCGAGGCCATCGCCGGACAGGTCGGCCTGACCGAGGCCTGGGGAGACCTGATGCCCGACGACAAGGTCGAGGCGATCAAGCGCCTGCGCGCCGAGTCCAAGGTCGCCATGGTCGGCGACGGGGTCAACGACGCGCCGGCCATGGCCACGGCCACCGTCGGCGTGGCCATGGGCGCGGCCGGGTCGGACGTGGCGCTGGAAACGGCCGATGTGGCGCTGATGGCGGACGACCTGTCGCACCTGCCGTTCACCGTGGGCCTGAGCCGCCGCACCCGCGCGGTCATCCGTCAGAACCTGGTCGTCAGCCTGGGCGTGGTCGCCTTCCTGGTGCCTGCCACCATCTTCGGCCTCGGCATCGGCCCGGCGGTGGCCCTGCATGAGGGTTCGACCCTGCTGGTGGTGTTCAACGCCCTGCGCCTGCTGGCCTATCGCGACCGTTCCGCCTGAGCGCGAACATATCTCCGCGCCGGGCATTTAGCCTGTCGAGGAGAACCGACATGGCCGCTCGCCCGACATGGCAAGGACATCTGAAACTGTCGCTCGTCACCTGCCCGGTGGCGCTCTACACCGCGACGACCAGCGCCGCCGACGTGCGCTTTCACCTGATCAATCCGGACACCCACAACCGCATCCGCATGGTGCCGACCGACCCCGACGCCGGTCCGGTGGAGCGCAGTCATCTGGTGCGCGGCTATGAGGTGTCCAAGGACGAATACGTCCTGTTCGACGACGCCGATTTCGACAAGGTGCGGCTGGACAGCACCAAGACCATCGCCATCGACAAGTTCGTGGATGAGGCCGACATCGACCGCCTGTATTGGGACGATCCCTTCTTCGTCGTCCCGGAGAAGGGAGCCGGGGTCGAGGCATTCGCGGTGATCCGCGACGCCATGCAGAAACAGGGCAAGGTGGCGCTGGGCCAGCTTGTCCTGCGCGGCAAGGAGCGCCAGCTGGCGCTGGAAGTGCGCGGCAAGGGCCTGCTGGCCTACACCCTGCGCGCCCATGACGAGGTGCGCGACGCCGACGACTATTTCGACGACATTCCCCAGGTGAAGGCCGACGCCGACATGGTCGAGATCGCCGCCCGCATCATCGCCCAGAAGGAGGCCGACTTCGACCCGACCGCCTTCAAGGATCGCTACGACGACGCCCTGCGCGAGATGATCAAGGCCAAGACCAAGGGCGGCAAGGGCCTGGTCGACGTGGCCGAGCCCGACGACACCAACGTCATCGACCTGATGGCGGCGCTGAAGAACAGCCTGAAGGGTTCTGCGGGCGGGGCCCGCAAGCCGCCGGCGAAGAAGCCGGCGCCGCGCAAGAAGACGGCCTGAGCGTCACTCCACGCCCATCTTGCGCAGGGCGGGTCTCAGGCTGACGGCGGCGGCGCGGAAATCGGCCCAGGGATCGGGCCGCTCAAGCAGTTCGGGCCAGACCCACAGATTGTAGTCCGCAGGCCTCAGTCCCGGCTTCACCTGATCCCACGACAGGGGAAAGGCGATCCCCGCCGCCGGCCGCGCACGCGGCGACCAGGGCGCCACGGCGGTCGCCATCCGGCCGTTGCGCAGATAGTCGATGAAGATCTTTCCGCCGCGCGCCTTCTTGGCCAGGGTGGTGGTGAAGCGGTCCGGCGCCTCGGCCCTGATCGCCTCGGACACGGCCTTGGCGAAGGCCTTGTTCTGCTCCCAGGTCACGCGGGAACGGCCGTCAGCGCGGATCGGCGCGACCACATGAAGGCCCTTGCCGCCCGTCGTCTTGACAAAGGGGGTGAGGCCCAACCCTTCGAGTTTCGCCTTCACCACGTCGGAGGCGGCGATCACATCGTCGAAGTCCAGCCCCACGTCGGGGTCCAGATCGAAGGTGATCTGGTCCGGCGTCTCGGGATCGCCCGGCTTGCAGCCCCAGGGGTGGAGCTCCAGTCCGCCCGACTGGGCGACGGCGGCCAGACCGCCGACATCGACCACGGCGACGTATGGGGTGCGCGCCTTGACGTCGATCAGTTTCAACCGGGGATTGGAGCCCGCCATGGCGTGGCGCTGGAAGAAGGTTTCGCCCTCAATGCCGTCCGGCGCCCGGATGATGGAGACGGGCCGATCCGCCACATGAGGCAGCAGACGCTCGGCCGCCGCCTCGAAATAGCGCGCCAGATCGGCCTTGGTGATGGGCGGTCGGCCGTCGTTCCCCGGCCACAACACCTTGTCGGGACTGGAGATGACGACGCCCGCCACAGTGACTTTGTCGCCCTTCCTCGAAGCCGGCGGCGACGCGGGCGACTGGGGCGCGGCCGTGACATCCTCGGCGGTCTTGTCGTCGCGCAGGCCCTTGAAGGCCGCCTGCCGCAGCGACCCGGACTCGGTGTAGCCGCCGTGCTCGATCTCCGCGACCAGCCTCGGCTTCACCCAGCGAATATCCTTGCCGCCTTCGGGCGCGCCTGCGCCGGTAAAGGGGCTCTTGTCCGCCGCCTCGGCCTTCAGCGCAGGGATGAGCAACCGCGTCGCCGTCTCGCCGAAGCCCGTTCCCACCCGGCCGAGGTATCTCAGCCCGCCCTTCTCGCGCACCCCGACCAGCAGCGACCGAAACCGACGGCCGCTCTCCGACGACCAGCCGCCGATGATGACCTCGTCGCGCCCCCGGCACTTGGACTTGACCCAGGTCGAGGACCGCCCGGCGTGATAGGGCGCGTCCAGCTTCTTGGAGATCACGCCCTCCAGATGCATCCGGCAGGCGCTTTCCAGCACAGCCTGCCCCGTAGAGGCGAAATGCTCGACGTAACGCAGACGCCCGGCGCCCTTTGCGCCGATCCGGTCGATATAGGCCTGCAGCCGCGCCTTGCGATGCGACAGAGGCAGCTTGCGCAGGTCCTCAGCCCCTTCGAACAACAGGTCGAAGGCGAAGTAGACCAGTCGCCCCGTATCCCCCTCGGATATCGCCGCCTGAAGGACGCTGAAGTCCGGCATGTGGTCGTCGTCGAGGGCGCATAGTTCGCCGTCGATCACCGCATCGGGCCAGCCGGCCGCATCCGCCGCCAGCTCAGGAAAACGTTCGGTCCAGTCCAGGCCCTTGCGGGTCCGCAGCACCGCCTGGCCGCCGCCGATCCCGATCTGCAGCCGATAGCCGTCGAACTTGATCTCATGCGCCCAACCGGCCGCCGAGGGCGGGTGATCCACCGCCTTGCACAGTTGGATCGGGACGAAGGCGTGCGGCCGCTTCGCCCTGATCGCCGCCTTCGACGATGCAGGCTTGGGCGGCGCCTTGCGGCGGGTCGGCTTGGAGGACGTCCATTGCGCGTCGCCCTCGGCGATCTGGGCCAGGGAGCGGCCGGTCGTCACCGAGGCGTCGATCTCGGCCAGGGCGTCGCCCTCGCCGGCGACGGCGTGCTCGTCCTTCTCCTTCAGCAGCAGCCAGTTGTTGCGCTTGGACGGCTTGCCCCGATCGCTCTTCAGCCGGATCAGCGCCCATTTGCCCTTCAGCCGCTCGCCGTGAAGGATCATCTTGATCTGACCGCGCGCCCAGGCGGCTGTGAGGTCCGCCTCCTGCGGCTCCCAGGTTCCGACGTCCCAGAGCTGCACCGTGCCCGCGCCGTAGTTGCCCGCCGGGATCGTCCCCTCGAACCCGCCGTAGTCTAGCGGATGATCCTCGACCTCGACCGCCAGGCGTTTGACCGAGGGGTCGCGCGACGGGGCCTTGGTCACGGCCCAGGACTTCAGCACGCCGTCCGCCTCGATGCGGAAGTCGTAATGCAGCCGCGTCGCCGCATGGCGCTGGATCACGAAGCGAAGCGCGCCCTTGGCCCCGGTTCGGCGAGCGCCCTTGGGTTCCGGCGTCTCCTCGAAACGCCGCTTGGCCTGATAGGTCTTCAGTTCGCCGCGCATGGACGATTAATCCGCCTATGCGCAAACCGTTGCGCTGACGGCCCCTTGATCGTCAGCCGCCGAAAATGTCCGTCAGGCGCGCAGCCGTGTCTCGCCCCGTCGGCCCCGGCGTCTTCACGTCTTGGCGTCGGTCTCGAGGCGCGGCGCCGGGCGGCCCCTGACCGCCCGCGCGGGTTGTCCGGCATGGATGTCGCGCCCGCGGCGTTCGACCTCCCGCAGGATGACCGCCAGCTCCTTGTCCGTCAGATGTTCGATGCCGATGAAGCCCGCGTCGGCCTTTTTCACGGCATAGATCAGCTCGTCCATCTTGGCGTGCATGGCGGCGGCGTCGCGGTTCTGGGTGTTCTGGATCAGGAAAACCATCAGGAAGGTGACGATGGTGGTGCCGGTGTTGATGACCAGCTGCCACGTCTGGTCAAAGTGGAACAGCGGCCCGGTCACGGCCCACGACAGCACCACCGCCAGGCAGATGATGAAGGTCCACGGCCGTCCCGCCAGCTTGGCCGTCGTGTTCGCCAGATGGTTGAACAGCTTTTCCATTCCGGCGGAACGGCGGCCGCAGGGCCGGGTTCCGCCAGATCAGGACAGACTCATTCGCTGGCGGCGGGCGCCCGCGTCCCGATGGTGCGGTCCAGGAAGTCCAGATAGGTGCGCCACTGGTGCAGTTGGCGGTCATTGCCCCGGATGCCGTGGCGCTGGCCCGGATAGAGCATGGTCTCGAACGGAATGCTCTTTTCCTGCAGGGCGTTCAGCACCCGCGTGGTGTTCTCGAAGATGACGTTGTCGTCGGCCATGCCGTGCATCAGCAGCAGCCGCCCGGTCATGTTGTCGAGGCGCCCCAGAACGTCAGACGCCGCATAGCCCGCCACATTGCCCTGCGGCGTCGACATATAGCGCTCGGTATAGGCCGTGTCGTACAGGCTCCATTCCGTCGGCGGGGCGCCCGCCAACGCCGCCGCCAGCCCCATCTTCGGCTCCGTCAGCGCCATCAGGCTCATGAAGCCGCCATAGGACCAGCCCATGATGGCGATGCGGTCGGCGTCGACATAGGGCAGAGAGCGCAGATAGTCGGCGCCGATGACCTGATCCTCGATCTCGGGCTGGCCCATCTTCAGATAGAGGGCCTGTTTGAAGGCGGCCGAACGGTCGCCCTCGCCCCGGTTATCCAGGCGGAAGACGATGTAGCCCGCCTCGGTCAACAGTTGGTTGGTCGCCGGCTGCCAGGCGTTCTTCACCCCGCCGCCCGACGGGCCGCCATAGACCTGCATGACGACCGGATAGCGTTTGGACGGGTCAAAGCCCGGCGGCGTGGTCATCTGCCACATCAGCGTCTCGCCATGGCTCTGCAGCGTGCCGAAGCTCGGCTTCTGCTGGCGCTCGGCATAGGGCCAGAAGGGGTGGCCGGGCTGGAGTTTGTTCTCCTCGATCCAGCGCACGCGCTGGCCGTTGATGGAATACAGCGCCGACTGCGCCGGTGTGTTCACGTCGGTATAGTTGCCGACATAGGCCGTGCCGGTGTTGTTGACCGAGGCGCTCCACCAGCCGCCGCGCGGCGTGACTTCGGTGGGGTTCAGCGTCCGCTTGTAGCTGGCGCGGAACAGCTGCTGCTCGATCGGATATTCCCTGCCGTCGCGCATGGAGGCGGTGAAGAAGGCCTCGCCCGTCTCCTGATTGACGCCCGCCAGCGACTTGACCGGATAGTCGCCGCGCGTGATCGCGCGCAGGCGGCGTCCGTCCTTGGCGTAGAGGTACAGGTGACGCCACCCGCTCTCTTCGCTGGACCAGATGAAGGTCCCGTCCTTCAGGGCCTTGAAGTCATGGGTGACGTTGACCCAGGCGTTCGAGGTCTGGCTGGCGATCACGCGGCTGGCGCCCGTGGCCGGATCGACGCTGAGCAGGTCCAGCCGCTTCTGGTCCCGCGACAGGCGCTGGACATAGGCGACCGAGCCGTCCGCTGCCCAGTTCACCCGGCCCAGGTAGATGTCGTGATCGGCGCCCAGATCGACCTTGACCCGCTGGCCGCTCTGCACGTCCTGCACATAAAGCTCGACCACGGCGTTGGGCCGTCCGGCGCGGGGGTAGCGCTGCTGAGCGACCGAAGCGCCGCCGCCGGTGATGTCCAGACGCGGAATGACGTCGACGGTGCTCTCGTCCGTGCGCTGCAGGGCGATGTAGCGCTCGTCCGGGCTCCACCAGTAGCCGGTGTCGCGATCCAGTTCTTCCTGGGCGATGAACTCGGCCGTGGCCCAGGTGATCAGGTCCTTGCCGTCGGTCGTGATCGCCTGTTCGGCGCCCGTCTCAAGGTTGATCAGGAACAGGTTCTGATCGCGCACGAAGCTGACGAAAGCGCCCTTGGGCGAGACCTTGGCGTCGATCTCGTCGGCCGCCGTCTCGGTCAGGCGGCGCACGGAGCCGTCGGCTCGGTTGGCCAGGAAGACGTCACCTTCCAGCGGCGCCAGGATGTAGCGGCCCTGTTCGTCCCACGAGTATTCGACTACGCCGCGCTGGGAAATCCGCATCCGCTCGCGCCGCGCCTTCTCGGCCTCGGACAGTTCGCCCGCATCGGGGACCAGGGCGCGGGCGTCGATCAGCTTGAACGGCTCGCCGCCCTTCACCGGCGCGGCCCACAGGTCCAGCACGTCCACATCATCCTCGCGCGAGCGCAGGAAGGCGACCAGTTCGCCGTCGGGCGACAGGGTGACGCCCCGCGCCACCGGCCCGGCCAGCGACGGATTGGCGAACACCCGCTCGACCGTCAGGATCGAGGACGCGGGCGCCGTGGCGGCGGGAGGCGTAGCGGGCTGAGGGGTCGATTGTGCGAACGCCGGGGTCGCAGCCATCAGGATCGTCGAGGCGAGAAGAAAAGTGCGCATGGCGGTGAAGCTAGAGGCGGAATCTTCCGCCGTCATCCGCAATTCGTCCTTCTCCCCTTGTGTGAGAAGGGAGAAAAAGAGAGTCCAATTCGTCTGAATCGTCTGAAATCCCCTGCGGCTTGCGGCCGCATCTTCCTAGGCCGAAGCGCAGTATGGCACAGGCTTATAGGTAGGCTGGCCGATTGTGATCGGTCCCTTGTTCCCCATGGAGCGGAAGGATCGCCGCGGCGCCCTTTCGCAACCGCCCCTGACGGCCTAGGTAGTCGCCATGTCCGACGCCTCCCTCTCCGCGCCGCCCGTCAAGGCCAGTCCGTTCCATGAGTTGGAAGTCCTGTGGGTCCGCCACTGGAACGACCAGTTGTTCAGCTTCGGCGTGAAGCGGCCCGAGGATTTCCGCTTCCGCTCGGGCGAGTTCGTCATGATCGGCCTGCCGGGCGAGGACGGCGGCAAGCCCGTGCTGCGCGCCTATTCCATCGCCAGCCCCTTCTGGGCCGAGGAACTGGAGTTCTTCTCCATCAAGGTCGAGGACGGCCCCCTGACCTCGCGCCTGCAGAAGATCGTCGCCGGCGACAGCGTCCTGATGGGCAAGAAGCCGACCGGCACCCTGGTGCTGGACGCCCTGACCGGCGGCGAGCGTCTGTGGCTGATCGGCACCGGCACGGGCCTGGCGCCCTGGCTGTCGGTTGCGCGCGATCCCGAGACCTATTCCCGCTTCAAGCAGGTCATCGTCTGCCACACGGTGCGCAACGTCGCCGACCTGGCCTACCGCGACTTCTTCAGCCACGAGATCCACGACGATCCGCTGATCGGCGACGAGGCCAAGACCCAGCTGACCTATTATCCGACCGTGACGCGCGAGCGCTTCGAGACGCCGGGCCGCATCACCGACCGCATCAAGTCGGGCGACGTCTTCGCCGACCTGCAACTGCCTATCGGCTTTTCGCCCAACAGCGACCGCGTCATGCTGTGCGGCTCGATGGCCATGATCAAGGAGACCGGCGAACTGCTGGAATCCTACGGCCTGAAAGAAGGCTCGAACGCCGAACCCGGCGACTATGTTCTGGAGCGCGCCTTTGTCGGCTGACCTGATGACCTCTCCCGCCGCCGTCGCCATCGACGACCGCAAGGCTCCGGAAGACTGCGCGACCATGCTGGACGTGCGTCAGGGCGTGGATGCGCTGGATCGCGCGCTCGTCACCCTGCTGGCCGAGCGTCAGCGCTATATGGACGCCGCCGCCCGCATCAAGCCGAACCGCGACGCCGTCTTCGATCAGGCCCGTATCGACGACGTGGTGGCCAAGGTGCTGAAGGCGGCCGAACCCGCCGGCCTGTCGCCGGACATCGCCGAGCCGGTCTGGCGCCTGCTCATCGACCGCTGCATCGCCCACGAATTCGGAACCTGGGACAAGACGCGGGTCTGAACTTCCTTCTCCCCTTGTGGGAGAAGGTAGCAGGCGAAGCCTGACGGATGAGGGGTCACGCCCACGCATCCGTCGGATTCACGATCAATTGTCGAGAAACCCCTCATCCGGCCCTGACGGGCCACCTTCTCCCGCAAGGGGAGAAGGACAGTCGCCCTCAGCCTTTCAGGCTCTTCAACGCCAGTTCGTGGCGATAGGCGGCGACATCGGCCAGGGCCGCGTCCAGCGCCGTCTTCACACGCTCCAGCCCGGCGGGCGCGGCGGATTGCTCGCCGAACTCCACCTCTTCGCAGACCTGGGCCAGGGCCTTGGCCCCGATGCCCGCCCCGGCGCCGCGGATGGTGTGGACGGCGTCCCGCCAGCCTTCGCTGGAGGCGTCCAGCATGGCGGACCACATGCGGGCCTGTTCGGCGAACAGGCCCAGCACTTCGTCCGTCACATCATCCATGCCCGCTGTCATGGCTTCGAGGACGGTGAAATCCACCGCCCCCGACAGATCGCGCCTGGCCATCAGGCCTCAGCCTCTTCACCCTTGGCCAGGCGCGAGTTGCGCGACGACCAGATCAGGTAGACGGCCAGGCCGAACAGGTTCCACAGCAGGAAGTAGATCTGCGTCGAGCTCTTCAGGCTGAAGAAGAAGACGATGCAGCCGATGATGGCGATGCCGCCGACCAGCGGCCAAAGCGGCGCCTTGAACTTGCGCTCGCGGTTCGGGTCGCGCACGCGCAGCACGATCAGACTGACGCCCACGGCCATGAAGGCCATCAGCGTGCCGGCGTTGGCCAGGGAGGCCAGCTCGTCCAGGCGCATGATGCCGGCCAGGAAGGCCACGACGATGGCGGTGAACACCGTCACCACGGCCGGAACCCCGCGCTTGGAGATCTTGGCCAGACGGTTGGGCAGCAGGCCGTCGCGCGACATGCCCAGGAAGATGCGGCTCTGGCCGAACAGGAAGGCCAGCAGCACGGTCGGCAGGGCGATCACGGCGGCGGCGGCGATCCACTGGGCGGCGACGCCCTGGCCCAGACCGCGCATGATGTGCGCCAGCGGCTCGGGGCTGTCGGCGAAGCTGGCGACCGGGGCGGCGCCGATCGCGGCGGCGGCGACGGCGATATAGAGGACGGTGCATATCACCATCGAGCCGACGATGCCGATGGCCAGGTCGCGCTCCGGCTTCTTGGTTTCTTCGGCCGCCGTGGCGATGGCGTCGAAGCCGTAGAAGGCGAAGAAGATGATGGCGGCGGCCGCCATCACCCCCGTCTGCACGAAAGGCGCGCCGAAGCCGTTGGGCATGAAGGGGGTGAAGTTGGCCGTGTCGAAGTGCGGCATGGCGATGGCCACGAACACCACCAGGGCGGCGATCTTCACGAACACCAGGATGGCGTTCAGCGTCGCGCTCTCGCGCGTGCCCAGCAGCAGCAGGCCCGTCACCACGGCGATGATGAAGATGGCCGGCAGGTTGATCAGCCCGCCTTCGACGTGCGGCCCCACGGTCAGGGCGAACGGCAGGTCGACGCCCAGTCCCGCCAGGAAGGGCACGGCGTAGCCGGACCAGCCGACGGCCACCGTCGACACGACCAGCGAATACTCCAGGATCAGACTCCAGCCCACGACCCAGGCGAAGATCTCGCCCAGCGCGGCGTAGGAATAGGTATAGGCGCTGCCCGAGGCGGGCATGATGGTCGACAGCTCGGCGTAGGCCAGGGCGGCGCAGGCGCACACCAGACCGGCCAAGGCGAAGCTGATCAGCACCGCCGGGCCCGCCAGGCCCGCCCCGACACCGATCAGGGTCAGGATGCCGGTGCCGACGATGGCGCCGACGCCCAGCGCCATAAGGTGCGGCCAGCTCAGGGTTTTCTTGAGCCCCGGCCCCGAATGCGGGGCCAGCATCGCGTCGATCGAGCGACGACGGTTCCAGAACGCCATAATCTTTTACTCCCCCTCGCCGCGTCTTTCCGGCGGCTGATTCAAGGCGCGACCTTAGCGCGCGATGCAATCACGATAAAAGACGCATTTGACGCTTGCGCCTCCCCCCGGGTGCGAGTAATAGGAGCGCCCTTCGCCGAGGCCATCAGCGCCGCAGCGAAGGACCGGCGCCACACCAAGGGCGCAGACGACGGTACGGGTGATTAGCTCAGTTGGTAGAGCAGCTGACTCTTAATCAGCGGGTCCACAGTTCGAACCTGTGATCACCCACCATCGTCTCCTTCTTTTCATATGTTGAATGATCGTCGCGCCTCGGCGCGAGGCCATCCGGCTGCGCCCGGTTTCTGCTAGAAGGCGGGCATGTCTGACGCCGCCTCGATTCCCCCCGCCCCATCCTCTTATGGCCCGCTTCACGGGGTGCGCGTGCTGGACCTGTCGCGGGTTCTGGCCGGGCCGTGGGCGACACAGACTCTGGCGGATCTGGGGGCCGAGGTCATCAAGATCGAGCGGCCGGGCGCCGGCGACGACACCCGCCACTGGGGCCCGCCCTTCACCACGACGGCGGACGGCGCGCCCGGCGACGCCGCCTATTTCCTGTGCGCCAACCGAGGCAAGAAGTCGGTCGAGCTGGACATCGCCAGCCCGGACGGCGCCGAGGCCGTGCGTCGTCTGGCTGCGACCTGCGACGTGGTGGTCGAGAACTTCAAGACCGGCGGGCTGAAGAAGTACGGCCTCGACTACGCCTCGCTGGCGGCGATCAATCCGAAGCTGGTTTACTGCTCCATCACCGGCTTCGGCCAGGACGGGCCGGACGCGCACCGGGCCGGCTATGACTACATGATCCAGGCCATGGGCGGGCTGATGTCGATCACCGGCCAGCCCGACGGCGCGCCGGGCGCAGAGCCCATGAAGGTCGGGGTGGCGGTCGTGGACCTGTTCACCGGCCTGTACGCCTCCAACGCCATCCTGGCGGCGCTGTGGCACGCCCGGGCGACCGGCGAGGGCCAGCATGTCGACATCGCCCTGTTCGACGTCCAGGCGGCCATGTTGGCCAATCAGGCGACAAACTGGTTCGTCTCAGGGACCACGCCGACGCGGATGGGCAACGCCCATCCCAATCTGGCCCCCTATCAGCCCTTCTCGTGCTCGGACGGCAGGGTGATCATCGCCGTGGGCAACGACGGCCAGTTCCGCGCCCTGTGCGCCGCCCTGGGGCTGGAGGTCGAGGACCGCTTCGCCAGCAACGCCCTGCGGGTCGCCGAGCGCGAGGCGCTGGGGACGCTGATCGCCGCGAAGACGGAAGGCTTCACCATGCAGGGTCTGATGCAGGCGCTGGAGGCGGCGGGCGTGCCCTGCGGTCCAGTCAACACCATCGACCAGGTGTTCGCCGAGCCTCAGGCGATCCATCGCGGCCTGACGGTCGAGCAGACCCGGGCCGACCTGGCCGACCCCGTCCGCACCGTCGCCTCGCCTATCCGCCTGTCCAAGACGCCGGTGCGCTATGACGCCCCGCCGCCGAAGCTGGGGCAGGACACGGAGGCGGTGCTGGGGGCGTTGAAGACGGAGGGGTGAACCGCGCGGGGATGAGCGGAAACAAAAGGTCAGCTGACCTGCCGCTTCTCCAGCTTCCGCGCCAGGGTGCGGCGGTGCATCCCCAGGCGGCGCGCCGTCTCGGAGATATTGAAGTCGGTCTCGGCCAGCACCTCGTGGATGCGCTCCCACTCCAGCGTCTTGATCGAGGTCGGGCGGGCGGTCAGGGGCGCATCGGGATCGCCCGCCTCGCGACCGAAGGCCGCCTCGATGTCGTCCGTGCCCGCCGGCTTGGCGAGGTAGTGGCGCGCGCCCAGCTTGATGGCCTCGACCGCCGTGGCGATGCTGGCGAAGCCGGTCAGCACCACGATCACCAGGTCGGGATCGAAGGCGTGCAGCGTCTGCACGCAGGTCAGGCCCGACGCCGTTCCCAGCTTCAGGTCCACCACGGCGTAGTCGGGATGATGCGTCTTCAGCAGTTCGACCATCTGGTCGTGGCTGTGGGCGGACATGACCTGATATCCGCGCCGCTCGAACGACCGGCGCAGGGTGCGGGAGAAGGACTCGTCGTCCTCGACGATCAGAAGCTGGCGGGGGTCGTCGGTCATCTCATTCCCTCTTTCCAGGCCCCTTATCTCGGGGCCAGGGCGTCGATCGGCAAGGTCAGACGCACCACGGCGCCGGCAGCGCCGCCCTGACCCCTCGGTCGGTTCGCAGCCACGACCGTGCCGCCCAGCTTGCGCACCACGTTCACCAGCAGGAACAGCCCCAACCCCGCGCCGGCGCGCGCCTTGGTCGATTGATAGGGCTGGCCCAGCTTCTCCAGAATGGCCGCAGGGAAGCCGGGGCCGTCATCCTCGAAGGCGATGAACAGCCCGCCCGCGTCGGCGGCGGCCCGCACCTCCAGATTTCGAGCCCCGGCCTCATGGGCGTTGTCCAGAAGCGCGCTGAACACCTGCTTCAGGGCCGGATCGGCGATGATGCGTGGGTTGCCGGGCGCCGGGCCGTCCAGGGTCACGCCCAGGGCGTCGCCCGACTTGTCGGACCATTCGGCGATGATCTCCTGCAGGAAGGCCTTCAGGGTGGTGACAGTCGGCGCCTCGCCCCGCGCCTCGCCCGCTGACATCAGGATGTTGGTGACGATGGATTTGCAGCGCTCGACCTCGGCCTGCATCTGCTCGATATCATGCGCCAGATCCTCGTCGCGGTTCAGGGCGGGCATCCGCCGCCAATCGCTGAGAATGACCGAGAGCGAGGCCAGGGGCGTGCCGAGCTCATGCGCCGCGCCCGAAGCCAGCAGCCCCATGCGCACGATGTGGTCCTGTTCCGCCGCCTGCTGTCGCGCCTCGGCCAGATAGGCGTCGCGGGCGCGCACGTTCTGGCTGGTGCGGGTGACGAAGGCCACCAGCAGCACGGCGATCAGGATGAAGTTGATCAGGGCGCCCTGCTGGATCAGGCCCAGCCGCGCATCGGCCCCTGCGGGCAGGTCCAGCGGCTGACGCCAGATCGCCAGGAAGGCCAGGCAGGCGCCGGTCGCCAGCACGAAGCCCCAGGCGTAGACCGGGCGCAGCAACACCGCCGCCAGCACCACCTGCATCAAGTAAAGGGCGGCGAACGGATTGGTCGCTCCGCCGCTGAAGTAGAGCAGCCAGCTCAGCGCCGCCACATCGACGCACAGGGCCAGCAGGATCTCGGGGTCGGTGACCACCTTGCGCCGAAGGGTGACGGGCGCGCTGACCAGGTTCATCACCGCCAGAGCCGTCGGCGCCAGCAGCAGCGGCCCCAACGGCAGGCTGATCCCCAGTCCCCAATGGACGATGACGATGGTCGCCACCTGGCCGATCACCGCCAGCCACCTCAGCTGGATCAGCAGCAGCATGTTGCGCCGTCCGGCCGCGCCCGGCGACACTGGCGTCTCGGCGTTGGCGTCCATGCCCAAAACCGTGCGGGCGAAGCGGCTGAGAGTCTGGGTCTGCACTATCGCCCTCCCCTCCTGCGGCGCCGCTCGTCGCGCAACCACAGAACGGCGCCGCCGGCCGACATCAGGGCCAGACCAAACCAGGTCAGGGCGTAGACCAGATGACTGTTGGCGAACCGCACCACCGTCAGCCCGCCGCGCGGCCAGCCGCCGGGGTTGGGCGTCGCGTCCGCGTCGATGAAGTAGGGCGCGACGGCTTCCTCCAGCCGCTTGGCCTCGGCGATCGCCGCCACATCGCGCGAGAACCAGCGATCAGACGCCGGATCGTTGTCGCGCAGGAAGCCGCCCTTGGGCTCGGTGATCCGCAACAGGCCGGTAACGGAGACCGGGCCGTCGACCTGACCTTCGGTGCGGGTTTCAGGGGCCGTTCGCTCGGCGGGGACGAAGCCCCGGTTGATCAGGACGGTGAAGCCCCGCGCATCCGCCAGCGGCGTGACGACCCAGAAGCCCGGCCCCAGGTCCGTCACCGCCTTCACCCGCGCCTCGCGGTCATGCAGGAACCGGCCGCTGGCCGTGACGCGGCGGTACTGGTCCGCCTCGCACGTCACGGCGTCGAAGCCTGCAGGCCCCGGCGCCGGGACGGGGTCGGCATGGATGCGGGTGTCGACCTGACGGATCAGGTCCTGCTTCCACGCCAGGCGCTGGACCTGCCAGACGCCCAACGCCGAAAAGCCCGCGATCAGCACGGCGAAGGCCGTCAGCCCCGCGACCGTTCGACGGCGTGACGCCGGACGGGCGGCGGGTTCAGGGGCCGAAGATGACGTCAAGCGGCGTCTCCGCGTGCGAGAGGGCTCAGCCCATCCCCTGCATGTCGTGGACGGGCATCATGTTGGTGTTCAGGTGATACATGACCCAGACCGACCCGGCGACGGCGATGACCACGATCACCAGGGTGAAAATCAGCGCCAGCATGTTCCACCCGCCCTCGGACCTGTGGTTCATGTGCAGGAAGAAGATCATGTGGACCACGATCTGCACCACGGCGAAGGCGGTGATGATCAAGCCCGTCAGTTGCGGCGCCAGCATCCCGGCCATGACCAGCCAGAAGGGAATGGCGGTCAGCACGACCGACAGGGCGAAGCCGATCAGATAGCTCCTGTAGGCGCCGTGATCATGCCCATCGGCATGATGATCGCCGTGGTGATCGTCGTGAGTCACGGCGTGCTCGTTGTGGGCTTCGGCGCTCATCGCAGCATCCCGAACAGATAGACGAAGGTGAAGACGCCGATCCAGATGACGTCCAGGAAGTGCCAGAACAGGCTCAGGCACATGAGGCGACGCCGGTTGGCCTGGATCAGGCCCTTCTGCGTCACCTGCACCATCAGGGTGACCAGCCAGATGCAGCCGAAGGTGACGTGCAGGCCGTGCGTACCCACCAGGATGAAGAAGGCCGACAGGAAGCCGCTGCGCTGGGGCGTGGCGCCCAGGTGGATCATGTGGGCGAACTCATAGAGCTCGATCCCCAGGAAGCACAGGCCGAACAGACCGGTGACCGCCAGCCAGACCTGCGTCTGCGCGACCTTGTTGCGGTACATCGCCAGCATGGCGAAGCCGTAGGTGATCGACGAGAACAGCAGCATGGAGGTGTTCAGCGCCACCAGCGGCAGGTCGAACAGATCCTTGGGCGCCGGACCGGCCGCATAGTTGCCGCCCAGCACGGCGTAGACCGCGAACAGGATCGCGAAGATGAGGCAGTCGCTCATCAGATACATCCAGAAGCCCAGCATGGTGCTGTGGCCTTCCGGGTGATGCGGCTCCTCGACCGGGTGGAAGATCGGCCGCCCGGCCTCGTCGACGTAGTCGGAGTTGAGGGTTGGTGCGTGGCTCATCGGATCACCCTTGCGTCGCTGCTGCGGCCGTCAGGGCCTGGGTGCGCGCGTCCTCGGTCGCCTGAACCGTCTCGGCCGGGATGTAGTAGTCGCGCTTGTAGTTGAAGGTGTGGAAGATGGCGTAGGCGATCAGGGCGGCGAAGCCCGCCGCCGCCAGCCACCAGATGTACCAGATCAGGGCGAAGCCGACGATCAGCGACAGCGCCGACAGGATGAAGCCGGCCCCGGTATTGGCGGGCATGTGGATCGGCTTGAAGCCTTCCGTCGGACGCTCATAGCCGCGCGTCTTCATGTCCCACCAGGCGTCGCTGTCGTGGATGATCGGCGTCTTGGCGAAGTTGTAGTCCGGCGGCGGCGACGAGGTGGCCCACTCCAGCGTGCGGCCCAGCCAGGGGTCGCCGGTCTCGTCGCGCAGCTTGTCGCGATGGATGATGCTGACGGCGAACTGGATCAGCATGGCCAGGATGCCGACGGCGATGACGGCCACGCCGACGCCCGCGATGACGAACCAGATCTGATAGGCCGGGTCGTCGAAGACCCGCATCCGCCGCGTCACCCCCATGAAGCCCAGGACGTACAGCGGCATGAAGGCCATCCAGAAGCCGACCACCCAGCACCAGAAGCTGACCAGCCCCCACTTCTTCTCCAGCCGGAAGCCGAAGGCCTTGGGCCACCAGAAGTTGATGGCGGCGAACAGGCCGAACAGCACCCCGCCGATGATGACGTTGTGGAAGTGGGCGATCAGGAACAGGGAGTTGTGCAGCACGAAGTCCGCCGGCGGCACCGCCAGCATGACGCCCGTCATCCCGCCGATCACGAAGGTCAGCATGAAGGCGACCGTCCACATCATCGGCAGCTCGAACCGGATGCGGCCGCGGTACATGGTGAACAACCAGTTGAACAACTTCGCCCCTGTCGGGATCGAGATGATCATCGTCGTGATACCGAAGAAGGAGTTCACGGACGCGCCCGAGCCCATGGTGAAGAAGTGGTGCAGCCACACCAGGTAGGACAGGATGGTGATCACCACCGTCGCATAGACCATGGAGGTGTAGCCGAAGAGCTTCTTGCCCGAGAAGGTCGAGGTGACTTCGGAAAACACGCCGAACAGCGGCAGGATCAGGATGTAGACCTCGGGGTGGCCCCAGATCCAGATCAGGTTCACGTACATCATCGGGTTGCCGCCGAAGTCGTTCGTGAAGAAGTTGGTGCCGATGTAGCGGTCCGCCGACAGCAGGACCAGCGTCGCCGTCAGGATCGGGAAGGACGCCACGATCAGGATGTTGGCGCACAGCGAGGTCCAGGTGAATACCGGCATCTTCATCAGGCCCATGCCCGGCGCGCGCATCTTCACGATGGTGGCGATCAGGTTGATGCCGGACAGGGTGGTCCCTACCCCCGCGATCTGCAGCGCCCAGATGTAGTAGTCGACCCCGACGCCCGGACTGTAGCCGATGCCCGACAGCGGCGGATAGGCCAGCCACCCCGTGCGCGCGAACTCGCCGATGAACAGCGAGGCCATGACCAGCACGGCCCCCATGGTGGTCATCCAGAAGCTGAAGTTGTTGAGGAAGGGGAAGGAGACGTCCCGCGCCCCGATCTGCAGCGGCACCAGATAGTTCATCAGGCCGGTGATCAGGGGCATGGCCACGAAGAAGATCATGATCACGCCGTGGGCGGTGAAGATCTGATCATAGTGGTGGGCGTTGAGGTAGCCCTCGGACCCGCCGAAGGCCATCGCCTGCTGCAGACGCATCATCACCGCATCGGCGAAGCCGCGCAGGAACATGATCAAGCCCAGGATCATGTACATGATCCCGATCTTCTTGTGGTCCACGGTGGTGAACCACTCCGTCCAGAGATAGCCCCACAGCTTGTAGCGGGTGATCAGGCCCAGCACCCCCAGACCGCCGATGACGACGACGGCGAAGGTGGCGACGAGGATGGGCTCGTGGAACGGAAGCGACTCCCAGTTCAACCGACCCAGAAGCGGCGATGTGGAATGTTCGACGGTCATGATCGTTCAGGCGCTCAAGATTGCGACGCGGCGGGCGCGGACGCCGTGGAAGGCGCGGTGAAAAGGGAGGCGAACCGCTCGCCGGACGAAGAACCGGCGCGGCCGGGGCGCTCCAGCCCCTGCCCCATGACGCGGTTCAGAGGGGTGTCGCGGGCGACGTCCTCGCCGAAGGCCTGACGGCGACGGGCCGCCTCGACGGCGGCGGCCTCGGCCTCCAGCGGGGTGCAGATCGTCAGCACATAGGACTCGCCGGCGCCGAAGACGGCGTCGCCGCGACGGGCGTATTTGTCATAGACAAGCGGCAGGGTGTTCTTGACCGCCGTCAGGCCCAGGCCGCCCTTGCGGTCGATGTCCATCATCTCGCCCATGCACATCTTGCCCGGCTCGACGCACATGTTGACCACGGCGTCGAACAGGCGGTCGTCGACCGAGGCGTAGTGGATGACGGGCACCTTCTCGCTGGGCTTTTCCAGCTCCAGATAGGTTTCGCGGTCCAGCCCCTGGCCGGCCGCGCGTACGCCCCCGACCCATTGGTCGAAGCCGGCCTCGTCCAGACCGTGGAAGGCGAAGCGCATGTTCGAGAAGCCGTCGCCGGAATAGTTGGCCGAGAAGCCGACGTATTCGCCCGGACGGTTGATGACGGCGTGCAGCTTCGTCTCCATGCCCGGCATGGCGTAGATCTGGCCGGCCAGGGCGGGGATGTAGAAGGAGTTCATCACCCCGGTCGAGGTGATGTGGAAGCGGATCGGCCGATCGACCGGCGCAGCCAGCTCATTCACCGTGGCGATGCCGTATTCGGGGTAGATGAACAGCCACTTCCAGTCCATGGCCACCACCTCGACCTGTAACGGGCGGTGATCCTCGGCCACGGCCTGTCCCGCCGCCACGCGGTCCAGCGGGCGGTAGGGGTCCAGCAGGTGCGTCCCGGCCCAGGTGATGGCGCCCAGACAGATGATGATCAGCAACGGCGCGGCCCAGATCACGAGCTCCAGATGGGTCGAGTGATCCCAGTCCGGTTCGTAACGGGCCTCCTTGTTCGATTCCCGGTATTTCCAGGCGAAGAAGACGGTCAGGATCATCACCGGAATGATGATGATCAGCATCAATATGACGGACATGACCAGCAGGTCGCGCTGCTGGGCGGCGATGTCGCCGGCAGGCGACAGCACCACGGCCTCGCAGCCGGGCAGCAAGGCCAGAAGCGGCAACAGCAACAGGGGGCGCAGTCGGCGCACGGCGGCTCCAGTCGAGGTTCGAGGCGAGGTCGCGGTCATCGTGCAGGCCCCGTAACCCCGCCCCCGAACAGGCGACATTGGACAATCTGCCCTATCCCTTGCGTCGACCATCGGGAGCAAAGGGGCCGTTCCAACATTCTATTGTCGCGGGCGCGCGTGCGCCCCGGTTCCTGGAGCCTCATCGGTCATGAACGCAGCCAGCGGCGCGCCTTCTTCAGAGCCCCTCGAGCGGGACGCCAGCCGGATCAACGCGCGAGACGGCAAAATCGACGCGGGCGAAATCGCCATCGGCGTCATCATCGGCAGGACGTCGGAGTTCTTCGACTTCTTCGTCTACGCCATCGCCTCGGTCGTGGTGTTTCCACAGCTGGTGTTTCCCTATGCGGGACCGCTGGTCGGGACGCTGCTGTCCTTCGCCGTCTTTGCTGTGGCCTTCATCGCCCGGCCGTTCGGCACGGCCCTGTTCATCGCCATCGACCGACGCTTCGGGCGCGGGACCAAGCTGACCATCGCCCTGTTCCTGCTGGGCCTGTCGACCGTCTGCCTGGGCTTCCTGCCGGGACATGAGCAGGTCGGCCACTGGTCGGCCGCCATGCTGATCGCCCTGCGGATCGGTCAGGGCGTGGCCCTGGGCGGCGCCTGGGACGGCATGGCCTCCCTGCTGTCCGTCAGCGCGCCCGAGAAGCGGCGCGGCTGGTACGCCATGGTGCCGCAGCTGGGCGCCCCGATCGGCCTGATGGTCGCCAGCGCCCTGTTCGCCTATTTCCTCAGCAAGCTGTCGGCGGCCGACTTCATGGACTGGGGCTGGCGCTATCCCTTCTTCGTGGCCTTCGCCATCAACGTCGTGGCCCTGTTCGCGCGCCTGCGCATCGTGGTGACGCCGACCTTCCAGGCGGCCTTCGAGACTCTGGAGCTGCACCCCGCGCCCGTGACCAAGGCCGTGCGCGAGGAAGGCGGCGACATCATCATCGGCGCCTTCGCCCCCCTGGCCAGCTTCGCCATGTTCCACATGGTGACGGTGTTCCCGCTGTCGTGGGTTTTTCTCTACACCGACGAGGCGCCCAGCCGCTTCCTGATGATCGAGCTGATCGGCGCCGTCTTCGGCCTGTTCGCCATCCTGGCCTCAGGCTGGCTGGCCGATCGCTACGGCCGCCGCGCCCTGCTGGCGGTCACGGCTGCGGGCATCGCCGCCTTCTCGGGTTTCGCGCCCCAGCTTCTGGACGGCGGCCCAGCGGGCGAGCTGACCTATATGATCCTGGGCTTCATCCTGCTGGGCCTGTCGTTCGGCCAGGCCTCGGGCGCCATCGCCTCCAGCTTCAGCCTGACCAACCGCTATACAGCCTCGGCCCTGACCTCGGACCTAGCCTGGCTGTTCGGCGCGGGCTTCGCCCCGCTGGCGGCCCTGGCCCTGTCGGGCCGGTTCGGCCTGGTGGCGGGCGGCGCCTATCTGCTGTCGGGCGCGATCTGCACCCTTCTGGCCCTGTGGCTGAATCGCGAACTGGCCAAGGAGCGCGCGAGCGCCAAGGCCTGACCGCCGGATCGGACGCCGCCTCATGATCAGGGGCGGCGCGTTCGGTGGAGCGCGCCGCCCTTGTGACATCTGCAGGTCTCTTCGCCTCGATAAGGTTATCGGCCGTTTACGATAGGACTTAAGCGCCCGCTAAGTCTGTCTGATCGCCTGACGTTAACAGCGGCCGAGTATCGTCACCTGGAAATCAAGGGTGATGAGGACGTCATGACCAAGCTGATGCAGGCAAAACGCCGTGCGCTTCTGGCGATAGCCGCCGGCCTTACAATGGCGGCGGCGCCCCAGATCGCGGCCGCAGGTCCGACAGCGGGACATTCCTACAAGCTGCGCGCCACCGTGCCGGTCGCTTGCTGGGTGCGCCCCGATCGGACCGTCATGGCCGAAACCGGCCGCATGGGCTCTGTGGTCGAGGCGTGCAACAGCCCCGGCGGCTTCACCGTTTCGGCCCAGTACCGCCCCCTGGCGGAGACCGAAAAGGCCCGCATCGTCTACGGCGACCGCTCGCTGGATCTGACCAGGACCGGCCTTCTGGAGCTGCGCCGCTCCAGCATGGCGACCATTCGGACCGTCGACTACCGCTTCGACGACGTTCAACTGGACGAGCCGTTGATCCTCGCCCTGACGATCCAGCCGATCTGACAGGCTCATAGTCCTCAAACGATGACGCCCCGCAGATCGCTCTGCGGGGCGTTTTCACTTGCGGCTCAGGGGCGAACGGCCTCGCCCCCGCGGATCAGATCGCCGCGACGGTGAAGGTCAGGGTGTCGCTGTAGTCCCCCGCCCGCTTGCCGGAGGTATCGCCGATGCGGACGGTCAGGGGATAGTCGTCGTTACGCGCCTGAGCGGAGGCCACGTCGAAGCTGTACGGCGCCGTCAGATTGACCTGCCGGGAGCCCATCTGCAGCCCATAGTCGATGGACCAGGCGGTGCCCGCCTGGCGCAGCTTGCCCAGATTCTGAGACGTGACGGACACGCGATATCCGCCCGTGCTGTGGACGTAGACCGAGGTGTTGAGCGCCCGCGTCCCCTCATTCAGTTCGCCCAGATTGATCGTCGGCACGCCGTTCTGTCGGGTGAACTCGCCCTTGAGGCCGATCATGGCGGCCGCCGCCATTTCCAGAACGATGGTCACGGGCCGTTCGGCATGGACCTCGCCGTCGGCCGCTTGCAGGGCGATATAGGCGACCTGGCTGTAGCGTCCGTAAGGCAGATTGGCGGGCGGGCGGACGGCCACGCCGATCCGGGCCAGTTCGCGCCCTTCCTTGGGCACATGAATCTGGGCCCCCGTGACGATGCCGCTCACCCCCGAACGGGGCGTGATATCGGCGGTGCTCTGCTCATCGCGCATGGCGTAGGGCACGCGCACCCTGCTGCCGGGACTTCCCAGGCCGAACGGCTCACCGCGCAGTGAGACGCTGAAGCGCCCGTTGCACGGCGTCTGACCCGTATTGACCAGCGCCATGTCGAAGGTGCGGTACGCGGCGTCGTCCTCGAGCGGGTTATAGCGAATGACCCACTGGTCGACTGCGGGGTCCAGGCTCAGGTTGCACTTGGCCTGGGCGGAAGCCTGGCCGGCCAGCCCCAGGACGCCCAGGGCGCCCACGGCGGCGACAGCCAGTTTACGAGCATCTCCGGCGATCATGTTCTTCTTCCTTCCCGTTATTCTTCCGGCACGTCGATCGGCAGGGTTACGGTCTGCATGTCGAGCAAGCCCTCGTTGTCGGCCGGCACGGTGAACTCGAAACCCGCCGCCGGGCTGGTGAAGAGCTCAACGCGATAGGTCTTGCCCGGCTTCAGCTTCTGGACGGCGAAACGGCCGACCGAGTTGGTGAAGAACAGTTCGGGCTCGGCGTTCGGCTCGTCCGCGGGACGCACGCGGCCCGAGAGCAGGGCCGCCGGCCGGCCGCCGTTGCCCACGATCCGTCCCAGGGCGGAGACGAAGGCGTCACTGCCGACCTGGATGGAATAGCCGCTCTTGTAGGCGGGCCGAACGCGCAGCACGCCGTCGCCGACATCATAGCCCAAGGGAACGTCCAGCACGTCGTAGCGCACAGACTGGTTCACATAGGAAGTCAGGGTGTTGGACAGCGCCGGCCCCAGGGCGCCGCTGCGCGACGTATAGGCCCCGCCCTGGAAGGACTCGCCGACGATCACCGGGTGATCCCCGAGCGTCTCGTGCGGGTAAACGATGGCGAAGCTGTCGTAGATGTTCCGCCCGATCGCCGCCCGACCGCCGGTCGTGGCGATCGAACTGCCGATGCGCAGGGTGGTGACCTGCTCGTCCGAGATGCGGCTGAAGCTCTCGCCGAACGCCGTGTGCGACAGGCTGGCGTCGAAACGGTTGCCCACATAGTCCAGCTGGCCCGAGACCGTGCCGGGACCGTCGTCATAGGTGGACTGGACCGAGTAGCCCCACGATCCCACGCGATTCTCGCTCGACTGCTGGAAGCGCATGCTGCCGGAATTGCGAGCCGAATTATAACGCGCCTCGCCGCGCCGATCGTATCGCGGCGACCAGATCAGGGCGATGGTGAAGCCGAAGCCGTCGCGCGTCGTCCCGAAGCGGTTGCCGTAGTCCGTATACTCCGTCCCGAACTGCAGCCCCCAGGCGGGCGTCACCCGATAGGTGGTCGTGGCCGACAGCGTGTAGGAATCGTCCATGAAGGTGCTGCGGCTCATGCGGTAGGAGGCCGTCGCGTTCGCCAGCCAATCCGCCGAAAAGCGGTGCGAATAGGCTCCCGTGAAGATCCACGAAATCGGGTTCTGGCCCGAGGCGTTGCCCAGGCTCGAATAGTCCTCGGAGGTATAGTCCGCCACGAAGGTCCAGCTGTCGTAGGTGTCGCCCCGGTCGACGGCCAGGTCATAGCTCAGGGCATAGGCATAGCCTTGGCCGTAGTCGCTGTTGCTGACCGACAGGTCGAGACGCGCCCGCGCGCCGTTCTTCAGGATCACCTGCGTCTGGCCGGTAAGGTTCTGCACCGCTTCCGAAGCCTGCAGCCCTATGCCCAGCGCCGGGCGGTTCTCGAACGCCTTGCGCCAGTAGCCGGTGAAGGCCAGCTCCCCGTCGCTGTAGTCCGGCGTGCCGAACAGTCCGGAGTTGGTCACCCCCAGATAGGCGCCGTATTCATAGTCGCCCGGCTCCAGGTCGATGGCGTCCAGATAGGCGCTGTAGGAGACGGTCTCCATCCGCCCCGATTCATTCTGAATCTCCAGCTGGACGTCGTTCGAGCCGGTTTCGAGCGGCAGGTTGGAGAGGTCGTACTGGCCTGGATCAAGGCGAAACTCGCGGACGAAGACGCCGTTGCGCAGGACACGGACCGTGGAGGCTTCCTGCAGGACCAGCTGCCGCCCGCCCGCCAGGACGTTGTTGCGGAAACTCTCGAAGCGCTGCCGCTGACGCGCCACGCCGACGCCGCCCATCTGGACGTAGCCCTGCCGCCCTCGCGTCTCGGGATCCAGGTCGCCGAGGTACCAGCGACGGAAGGCTTCGGGCTGATCGTAGACGAAGCGCGCGTAGCGCCGGTCGACCTCGTAATCGCCGGTGAGCAGGTCCTCTCGCCCCTGGACGTCGGTTTCGAAGACCAGGTTCCGGAAGCGCATCGCGCCATTCAGATAAAGACTGGGCGTTCCGACCTCGCCGGTCGAATTGCGCCGCTGCACCAACATGTTGGTGTTCAGATAGGCCGAGAAGTCCTCAGGCGCGACGCCGGGATCGTCGGGTCGACCGCCTTGAAACAGCGACTCCACCGAGCGCTTCGTCGGATCGATGCGCAGCACCAGCACCGCCAACTGATCGGGGTCGTATTCCAGGCGAATGCCTGTCGTGTTGATTTCCTCGGGCGCGAAAGACTCCACGCCTTCCAGCCGCGCCGCCAGTTCCGCCTGGGCCTCAGGCGTCAGCAAGGGGTTGATCAGACGCTGGAACCCCGCGCTCTCGACGATGAAGCGGTCGTCGCGCGTCAGCAGGACCGGCATCTCGCCCAGCACCCGGCTGTTGAAGTTCAGCGGCACCGTCATGGCGATGTCGCGGTCGTAGGGGTTGATGTTGGGCCGCGGCTGCGCAGCGCCGGTCGTCTGGCTTGCAGCGACGGCCTGCCCGTCCTCGGCTTGCCCTTCCTCAGCTTGCCCGTCCTGGGCCGCAGCCGCCGACGCCGCCAGCATGGCTGCGATCAGCGCCAGGCGCGACGCCGTCCCCCTGATCCTCGCCCCCCTCATGGTCAGCGTCCGAACCGAAGGGTCACAGGCTTCGCCGGGTCCAGTTCAACGCCCGTCGGCAGCTTGAACGTGCGACGGCCCCCGCCGGGCGCCAGATATCCGACGCCGACGGTCTGGGAGACTTCATCGCTGTTGTATTCGCGACGGAACGGCTGACCGGCCTTGTCCGTCCCTTCGACGATCCAGGTGGCGCCGCTCATCAGGGCGTAGCGTTTGCCGCTGTTGGCGACGACGATCTCGACGCCCGGCTCCGCCGGAGGCGCCGCGACGGGCTGGCCGCCCGTGAGCGAAGGGTCGATCTCAGGCGCGGGAGGCGTGACCATCGCGGGCCTGACCGAAACAATCTCGACCTTGGGCTGGGCGCCCGGGGGCGCCACCACGATGAGGGCCTTCATGGTGTAGAGCACCTGGACGGCCACCGCGCCGCCCCCCTCGGCCACGTCCGGGTCGGTGGCGACGGGCAGTTGCTTCACCCACAGATAATAGGCGCGCGATACATCGATCGCCGGATCGCCGATCCACTGGACGCGAACGACCTGCCGACCGCTGACGGGCACCACGCCCTGAGGCGGAAAGACGAGAAAGTCCTCATCCGCCGGCGTCTCGACGATATTGCCGTCGGCGTCGATGTCCATGCGCGTGATGCGGGTTTCGAACGGCAGGGCGGCCGAGCCGACATTGCCCACTTCGATGCGCGCAGCGGACCCTGCGCCCGACGTCGTCAGCTCCGACACCATCGGCGACACCCGCATGGCCCAGGCCGACGTCACGACCAGGAACCCCGCGATCACGACCGCAGCGCCCCGGAGCAACCGTCCCAGCCGCGGCATACGTATGCTCAATCGCACCATCACCGACGCTCCCCAAACCCCATCCAAAGGCGTCCGCTTTCGGCCGCCCAGGCAAAACCGCCCGCCATGCCGCGCCTTGGGGCGACATCGAGGCAGTCTAACAACCGTTGATCACTGAAAAGAAAACGCGCGGAGCGGCCAGGCCGCGCCGCGCGCAATCGGTATGAACGTCGTCGCTTAGAAGGCGGCGATGTTGACGGTCAGATCGCCTTCATAGCTGCCGGCGAGCAGCGACTTGGACGGGACCGGGATGTTGACGTTCAGAGCCATGGCGGACTTCCAGGCGCCGTGCTGCTTGCTGACCGAGTTCGAGCCGGTCGGCAGAACCAGCGAGGTCGCCGAAGCCGAGCCCGCCACGCCGACGTCGCCGGCGGTGTAGTTGGCGGTCACCGAGAAGGGCAGGTTCGCCTGGAACACGTTGGTGTCGTAGCCGGCGGAGCTGTTGTTCACCAGGCCGCGGATGTCCGACTTCGACAGGGTGACGGTGTTCGAGGTGTTGCAGCCCGCCAGGTTGCTGTCGATCGTGACATTGGCCGGGGCGGTCATGTCAAAGGCGGCCGCAGGACCCGTGTTGTCCGAGGCGTAGATGCCGATCGTGCCGAAATCGATCGTCTGCGAGGTGCTGCTGCCCGAGTAGTAGGCGCAGTCGGTCGACACCATGCCCTTCAGGGTGAAGGTCGCGCCGTCATCGCCGGCGGCCGTGCCGTTGTCGCCCTGCGCGCCGCCGAAGGCGTGCCACGACGAAATGGCCGAGTCGCCATTCTGAGCGTTCGCGCGGTTCAGACCGGCAGCGATGTTTTCCAGGAAGTTGCCGCCGGACACGTTTTGCGTGCCGACGATCGGCAGGGTGGTCTGGCCGCGATTGATGGTGTCGGCCGAAGCGGCCGAGGCGGTCAGGGCGACGGCGGCGACGCCGGCCAGCAGGGTAGCGATCTTCATGATGATTTCTCCAAGCGAGGTTTTTGAAATTCCAGCGACCGAGACTGAAAGCGCCCTCGATCTGCCTTGGATGGTAACGAACTGTAAAAGACTAGGTCAAGAAAAAACATCGACGTTCGATAGTCGATTTTTGAATTTCTCTTCTAAGGCGAAAGCAAATTGCCGCATTATACGACCAATAAGGTCGAATATTACTGACGTTAACTTAGGCGTTTTTACTAAACTCTAGGCTGAATTGTAACACTGAGAGTCTCAGCGTAATCACCAGCCAGCAGACCGGCCCCTTCGGGCGGCTGAGTTCGGATCTGCAGCCGACCGCCGCCCGCAGCGATCGCGTCGCCGCTGCTCAAGGTCTTGCGGGCCGTCAGCTCGGCGCTTGAATAGGCCGCGCTCATCATGCCGTCTTGCGGCGCAAGGGTCGGAACGGCGACATTCAGGGTGTAGCGGAGGGTCCCGGCGAAAGGCCCCTCGCCCCGAGGCTTGGCCACATGAGCCAACCCGCCGCTGGCGGATTCGAAACTCAGATCGAAGGGCACGTTGCAACGGAGACCCAGGTCCGCCGTCACGACCTCATTGCCGGTCAGTTCCCCGAAGTCGATGACGCCCCCGCCGGAGAGGCGGCAGTCGGCGACGATCCGTCCCGTCACCAGGACGTCGAATCCCGTCGCGCTCTCGATGGAATCCGCCTGGGCGGCCGCCGCCGAAAGAGCGACGAGCATGCCGCCCGCCAAGGCGCCGATACGCATCAGACGCCGACCAGCCGTCGCCCGGCGCGCACTTCTTGTCCTTGCGGTCCCACCCAACGTTCGCCTCCCGTGGCCGCCCCTGCGGCCGCCCCGTCCACACAGACAGGGTTCGCTGGTCAGCGTTCCAAGAGGCGTGCCATCCCATTTTGGCACACAACCAACCGGACGAGCGACGAACGCGCCCGGCCGGTAAAGGTTAATGAAACGTTAACGCCAAGCTCTCTAGTGCGAAGCTCTGGCGCGGGCAAGTAAATGTTTCATTTTGGGATTGTGAGGATATTTCCCTGTGTCAGCCCGCCTTGGCCTTGCGCCGCCAGTGGGTCAGCAGGTGTTCGGTATAGCCGTTGGGCTGCTCCCGACCCCTGAACACCAGATCGCAGGCCGCCTGCCACGCCGGGCCGTCATAGGCGGGCGCCAGGGAGCGATAGGCGGGATCGCCCGCGTTCTGACGATCCACCACCACGGCCATGCGCTTCAACGCCTCCAGGACCTCGTCCTCGGTCGTGACGCCGTGGCGCAGCCAGTTGGCCAGATGCTGGCTGGAGATGCGCAGCGTCGCCCGGTCCTCCATAAGGCCCACGTCGTGGATGTCCGGCACCTTGGAGCAGCCCACGCCCTGATCCACCCAGCGCACGACGTAGCCGAGGATGCCCTGGGCGTTGTTGTCCAGCTCCTGCCGGATCTCGTCGGCGCCCGGCGTCGCGATCGCGAACGGCGGGGTCAGCAGGGGCGTCAGGCCGATCGGCGCGCGCTTGGCGATCTCAACCTGACGCGCCCAGACGTCGACCTCATGATAGTGCAAGGCGTGCAGGGTCGCCGCCGTCGGCGACGGAACCCACGCCGTCGAGGCGCCCGCGCGCGGATGGCCCGCCTTGGCCGCCAGCATGTCGCCCATGCGGTCAGGCGCGGCCCACATGCCCTTGCCGATCTGCGCCCGGCCCGACAGGCCCGCCTTCAGGCCGATGTCGACGTTGCGGTCTTCATAGGCCTTGATCCAGCCGGTCTCGCGCACCGCCTCCTTGCGGACGACCGGCCCGCCTTCCATCACCGTGTGGATCTCGTCGCCCGTGCGGTCCAGGAAGCCGGTGTTGATGAAGACCACCCGGCCCTTCGCCGCCGCGATGCAGTTCATCAGGTTGACGCTGGTGCGGCGCTCCTCGTCCATGATGCCCATCTTCAGCGTCAGGGCGGGCAGGCCCAGCATGGTCTCGACCGCGCCGAACAGGTCGTCGGCGAAGGCCACCTCGTCCGAGCCGTGCATCTTGGGCCGCACCACATAGACCGAGCCCGCCGGACTGTTGCGCGCCTCAGCCGGACGGCGCAGGTCGTGCAGGCCGATCAGGCCCGTCATGGCGATGTCCAGCAGATGCTCGGGCGTCTCGCGCCCGTGGGCGTCCAGCACGGCGTCGGTCGTCAGGTGCAGGCCGACGTTGCGCACCAGCATCAGGCTGCGCCCCTTCAGCGCCAGCGTCGATCCGTCCGGCGCCGTATAGAGACGGTCCGGATTCAAGCGCCGCTCGACCGTGCGGCCGTCCTTTTCGAAATCGGCCTGAAGATCGCCGCGCATCAGCCCCAGCCAGTTGGCGTAGACCAGCCGCTTGTCCGCCGCATCGACGGCGGCGACGCTGTCCTCGGCGTCGGCGATGGCCGACAGGGCCGCCTCGACGACGACATCGGCGACGCCCGCCGGGTCGTCGCGGCCGATGCGGTGCGCGCGGTCGATGACGATCTCCAGATGCAGGCCGTTGTGGCGCAGCAGGACGCCCGACGGCGCCGCCGCCTCCCCCGCATGACCGGCGAAGACGGCCGGATCGGCCAGCCCTGCCTCACGCCCCCCAGACAGGGCGACGACCAGCCGCCCGTCCTCGACGCGATAGCCGACCGCCTCGGCATGACCGCCCTCAGCCAGCGGCGCGACCTGATCCAGGAAGGCGCGGACGCGGGCGATGACGCGAGCGCCGCGTTCGACGTCATAGCCGCCCGCCCTGGGCGCCTCGCCCAGCGCATCCGTGCCGTACAGCGCGTCATAAAGGCTGCTCCAGCGGGCATTGGCGGCGTTCAGCAGATAGCGAGCGTTGGTCAGTGGAACGACCAACTGCGGCCCGGCCATGGTCGCGATCTCGGGATCGACGTTCGTCGTCTCGGCCTTCACGCCGTCGCGCTCGGTCTCGATGTAGCCGATCTCGCGCAGATAGGCCTGATACGCCGCCTGATCCGGCTGGCCCGGATAGGCGCGGTGCCAGTCGTTCAGCTTGCGCTGCAGGTCATCGCGACGTTCCAGCAGGTCGCGGTTGCGGCGGCCGAAGCGGGCCAGCAGCCCCTCGACCCCGGCCCAGAAGGCCTCGGCGCTCACGCCCGTGTCCGGCGTCGCCTGATCGCGCACGAAAGCGTCAAGCTCGGCGGCGACCTTCAGGCTGCCGTGGCGGACATAGGCGTCGGCGGGAGTCGTGGGGGCGTCGAACATGGCGGTCTCCTTCAGCCTGAAGACTACGCCTTAATGGCCGCCGCTATCCACGGCGAAGAAAGCGGCTTATCTTTGCCAAATCTGCAATGATGAGAGCCCGCCATGCTGGCCGAGTATGAAATCTTCGTCCGTGCGCTGGAGGAAGGCAGCCTGTCCGCCGCCGCGCGTCGGCTGGACCTGTCGCCCGCCGTGGCCTCGCGCAGGCTGGCGCGGTTGGAGGACCGTCTGGGGGTACGGCTGATCGAGCGCACCTCGCGCCGTCTGGCCCCGACCGAGGCGGGGCGGCTGGTCTATGACCGCGCGGCGCAACTGCTGGAAGGGGTCGAGGATCTGGAGGCCGTGGTGTCGCGCCGCACGACGCAGGCGCGCGGCCTGCTGCGCGTCTCGGCGCCGACCTCGTTCGGGCGGCGACGGCTGGCGCCCCTGCTGCAGCCCTTCCTGGCGGCGCAGCCCCGCCTGACGCTGGAGTTGAACCTGACCGACGCCTTCGTCGACCTGATGGCCGAGGACGTGGACGTGGCGGTGCGGATCGGCGGCTATGAGGCGGCTGACCCGCTGATGCATCGCCTGGCGCCGAACCGGCGGGTGCTGTGCGCCTCCCCCGCCTATCTGGCCGAGCACGGCGCGCCGGAAAGCCTGGACGACCTGCGCCGTCACGCCCAGCTGGCGGCCGAAAATCAATCGACCTGGCGGCTGGAGGGTCCGGAAGGCCCCGTCGTCTTCCGCGCCCGCAGCCGGGTGCGGACCAACTCGAGCGAAGTGGCGCGCGAACTGGCCCTGGCGGGCATTGGTGTGGCCCTGCGCTCGACGTGGGATGTCGGGGACGAACTGCGCGACGGGCGTCTGCAGGTCGTATTGCCACAATATGCGGGGTCGTCGGACGTGGCGATCTTCGCCCTGACGGCCGGTCGGGCGCGGGCCGAAACCCGCGTCCGCGCCTTCATCGACTTCCTGTCCGGCCTGTATGGCGATGTGCCAGAATGGGACAGGTAGGCCGCCTTACGGCTTCAGCCACCGATCCAGCCAGGACGACATCTCATACAGGGCGTGCCCCACCGACTCCCGCGCGCGGTAACCGTGGGCTTCCAGCGGCAGGACGACATAACGCGCGGTCGCGCCATTGCCCTTCAGCGCCGCATAGAAGCGTTCGGTCTGCACCGGGAAGGTGCCCGAGTTGTCGTCCGCCTCGCCGTGGATCAGCAGGATCGGCTCGTTCACCCTGTTGGCGTAGGTGAAGGGCGACATCTCCGTATAGGTCTCGGTCGCCTCCCAATAGGAGCGCTGCTCCGCCTGGAAGCCGAAGGGCGTCAGGGTGCGGTTATAGGCGCCCGAACGCGCGATGCCGGTCTTGAACAGGTCGGTGTGGGCCAACAGGTTCGCCGTCATGAAGGCGCCGTAGGAGTGGCCGCCGACAGCGATCCGCTCACGGTCCGCCACGCCCAGAGCCACCACGGCGTCGACCGCCGCCTTGGCGCTGGCCGACAGTTGCTCGATGTAGGTATCGTTCGGCTCGGCCCCGTCGCGACCGATGATCGGCATCGTCGGGTTGTCCAGGATGGCGTAGCCCTGGGTCAGCAGGAACAGGTGGCTCGATCCCGACGGACGCACGAAGCGGTTGTCGGTGTCCACCACCTGGCCGGCGACGGCCGCGTCGGTGAACTCGGCCGGATAGGCCCACATCAGCAGCGGCAGCGGGCCGTCGCGATCCTTATCGTAACCGGCGGGCAGATACAGCGTCCCCGACAGCTCCACCCCGTCGTCGCGGGTGTAGGTGATCAACTGGCGCGTGGCCTCGGCCAGTTGCGGCGCCGGATCGGGGAAGTTGGTCAGTTGGGTGACGCCGCCGTCCAGGTCGCGGATGCGCAGATTGGCCGGATCGACCCGGCTCTCGCGATAGGTGACCAGCTTGCGGCCCGCCTCGTCCAGAACGCCGACGACCGTCTCATATTCACCCTGGGCCGAGCGCCAGACGCGCTCGGTCTCGCCGTTTTCCAGGTCGAGAAGGTCGAGGAAGGGGTAGGCGCCTTCGCGTGTCGCCCCATTCCCCTCGACGAAGACCCTGGAGCCGTCGGCGCTGAAGCGCATGACCGAACGGCCGCGCGCGTTCGGCTCGGTCACCACCGAGCCCGGATCGTTGTAGCGGTCCTGATAGTTGCGATCGACCAGAACGCGGCCCGCGCCGGGGTTCGACGGATCGACCAGGGTGCGGGTCTCGTGCCGGGTGTTGAACCAGCGGCTGTTGACGATGGCGGCGTCGTCGCGGCCCCACGTCGTTCCCGCGTAGCGTTCCTTCAGGTCGGCCAGGGTCTGCACCCGGTCGTTGAAGGGCGCGCGCAGCATGAAGACGCGGTCGCGCACCTCGGCGGCGTTGCGCGGATCTCCGCCGTCCTGAGCCTCGGCCCAGACCAGGGTGGCGTCTGCGTCGGCCCGCCACTGGACCGCACGCGGGCCGGGCGCCACGGCGTCGAACGGCGTGGGCACGTTGTCGCGCAGCGGCAGGTCCGCCACGCGGTGCACCTCGCGGCCGTTCATGTCGGTGACGATGACGTCCGACGGAAACAGGCTGGCCGGCACGACGTAGGAATAGGGCTTCTTGACCCGCGTCTGCAGGATGTAGCGCCCGTCCGGCGAGGTCGAGACCCCCAGAATGACGCCCGGCTGCCCCACCGAGCGGGCGCGGCCGTTCAGCGACACCACCGTCGGCTGGCTGGTGAAGTAGTAGTCGAACAGGGCCTCGTCGCCGACATTGGACAACAGGTCCTGATAGGTCCGCACCGGGGCGGCGCGCCCGCCCGTCTCGGTGATGATCGGGCCTTCCGGCGGATGATCCACGTTCGGGACCACGCCCCGCCCGGCCGGAACCGCCAGGACCAGCAGGCCCGAGGAGTCCGACAGCCAGGAGAAGCCCGACCCCGCCGCGGCGTTGACCATCGGCCCGTTCAGCTTGCGCGCCCTGGCCTGGGCCACGTCGGCCGTCCACAGCTCCAGCCCGTTGGGCGCATTGACCAGGAAGGCCACGGTCTGGCCGTTCGGCGCCCAGCTGACGTTGGTCAGGCGCGCATTGACGGGCAGGCCCGTCACCGGGCGTGCAGGCCCGCCGTCGACCGCCTGGAAGCTGAGGCCCGTCAGCCAGGAGACGCGGCTGTTGGCCGGTCCGTTGTTCTTGGGATTGATGCGATAGCCCGCCAGCCGCAGCATCGGCTCGGCCAGTTCGGCTATGGCCGGCAGGTTGGCGCGATCAGTCAGCAGCAGGGTCTTGCGGTCCGGGCTGATGCTGACGCCCGGATTGGGCTTGGCGTCCAGAATCTGGGCGATCGGCGCCGGCGGCTGCTGATAGGTCGGCGCGGCGTCCTGGGCGACCGCGACGACCGGCATGGCCAGGGCCGGAACGGCGGCGGCGAGCACCAGGGCGGGCAAGGCCGCCCGCAACAGTCGATGGCGCATGGAGTTTCTCCACTGAGACGAGTCTTAAGCGGCCTTAGGTGTGAAACCCCCTTCGTCCGGGGTCAACCGTCAGGCTTGTCGCCCTGCCGCCGTCTGCGTCGCGCTTGCCGCTTGCCCCTCCTCCCCGCCCGCTTTAAGGACGGAGGAGACCGCGATATTCATCAGACGGTGAAAAAGGGAGTCCGATGGGCAAGATTTACGCTGACGTGAAGTCCGCGCTGGAGGGGCTGACATTCGACGGCATGACCGTCATGTCCGGCGGCTTCGGCCTGTGCGGCATCCCCGAAAACCTGATCGCGGGTCTGCGCGACACGGGCGTGAAGGGCCTTACCGTCATCTCCAACAACGCGGGCGTGGACGGCTTCGGCCTGGGCCAGTTGCTGGAGACCAGGCAGATCGCCAAGATGATCTCGTCCTACGTCGGCGAGAACAAGGAGTTCGAGCGCCAGTATCTGGCCGGCGAACTGCAGCTGGAGTTCAACCCGCAGGGCACCCTGGCCGAGCGCATCCGCGCGGGCGGCGCCGGCATCCCGGCCTTCTTCACCGCCACCGGCGTCGGCACTCTGGTGGCCGAGGGCAAGGAAGAGCGCGCGTTCGACGGCCGCCGCTACATCATGGAGACCGGCCTGATCGCCGACCTGTCCATCGTCAAGGCGTGGAAGGCCGATGAGCGCGGCAACCTCGTCTTCCGCAAGACGGCCCGCAACTTCAACCCGATGATGGCGACCGCCGGCAAGGTGACGGTCGTCGAAGTGGAAGAGATCGTCCCCGTCGGTTCGCTGGACCCCGACCACATCCACACGCCGGGCGTCTATGTCGACCGCCTGATCCAGACCGTGTCCGAAAAGCGCATCGAACAGCGCACCGTTCGTCAAAGGAGCGCCGCATAATGGCCCGCACTCGCGAACAACTGGCCGAACGCGCCGCCAAGGAGCTGCAGGACGGCTTCTATGTGAACCTGGGCATCGGCATCCCGACCCTGGTGGCCAACTACATCCCCGACGGCATGGTCGTGACCCTGCAGTCGGAGAACGGCATGCTGGGCATGGGCCCCTTCCCTTATGAGGGCGAGGAAGATCCCGACCTGATCAACGCCGGCAAGCAGACGATCACCGAAATCCCCGAGAGCGCCTATTTCAGCTCCTCGGACAGCTTCGCCATGATCCGCGGCGGCCATATCAACCTGTCCATCCTGGGCGCCATGGAAGTGGCCCAGAACGGCGACATCGCCAACTGGATGATCCCCGGCAAGCTGGTGAAGGGCATGGGCGGCGCCATGGACCTGGTCGCGGGCGTCAAGCGCGTGGTCGTGGTCATGGAGCACGCCAACAAGCACGGCCAGTCCAAGGTTTTGAAGGAATGTAGTCTGCCGCTGACCGGTACGGGCGTGGTCAGCCGCATCATCACCGACCTGGCGACCTTCGACGTCAAGCCGGACGGCTCGGGCCTCGAACTGATCGAACTGGCCGACGACGTCACGCTGGACGAGGTCGCGGCCAAGACCGAGGCCGACTACACGGTGGCGGCGAACCTGGGCTGAACCGCCCGCCCTGCCTGAAACGCAAAACCCCGGCGACCGCGAGGCCGCCGGGGTTTTTCATGTCGTCCTTCTCCTCTTGCGGGAGAAGGGTATTTAGTCCCGCATCGCCTGGAAGCCCTGTTGGTCCGTCCACAGGACGATCTGGCGGCTGGCCTCGGCGGTGGCGCGATCGAAGGCGGCGACGATGGCCGACTGGCGGTTCTCGCCCGCGCCCTCGCTGACCGAGATGCGATCCTCGGCCACGATCGAGCGGTCGCCCGGCCGGACCAGGCGCAGCAGCACCACGATGTTGACGTCCGGCACGGCGCCCGGCGCGGCGTAGGCGGCCTCGAACCGCCGCACGTCCACGCTCAGCAGCAGGCCGTCGCGTGTCAGAGGGCCGCTGCTCAGCACCGTGCAGGTTCCGCCGTCCAGGAAGGCGTTGCGCAGAGCTTCCTCGAACAGGGTCTCGGCCGGCGACACCCAGCGCGCGCCCTTGATGTAGGCCGCCTCCGCCCCGGTCACGGCCAGCAGGCGATCGCCGCGCGCCGCCTCGGGGAAGTCCACCCTGCGCATGGAGACATGGACGTCCGGGCAGGCCGAGGTCGCCCCCGTCCCGGCGAAGGCCGAGGCCCCGCCGAAGCGATACAGCTGGACTGGGTCCGGCGACGACAGCAGAGCGCAACCGGACAGGGCGCCGGACAGGGCGACCGACGCCGCCGCAATCATCAGTGTGGAACGGATCACGGCTGCACCTCGATTTCCTTGGACGGCGCCTTGGCGATGAAGTCGCGCGGGCTTTCGCGGACATTGTCGATCAGCGACTGCAGCGAGCGCGTCGCCCGATCCAGTTGACGGATGGTGTCGTTCAACTGCGGCACCGTCTGCGTGCCGAAGTCGCCCAGCGGACCTTCCAGGCCGCTGGCCGAGCGGTTGATCGAGGCGATGGCCGCCTGGGCCTCCTCAGTCGCCTTGTTGATATTGGCGATGGCCTGCCTGCCGTCAGTATCGACCATCTGCCGGGCGCTGGCGCCCAGAGCCTGATATTCGCCGACAGCGGCGTTGGCCTTGGTGATCGTCTCTTCCAGCTGCTGGAACATGCCCTTGCGGGCTTCCAGTTCGGCGGTCAGGGCCTCGACGTTCTTCACGCTGGTCGAGAAGCTGCGGATGTTGTCGTCCGACATGACGCGGTTGATGCGGTTCAGCGCGTCCACCGTCTGGGCCAGCACCGTGCCCGACCCGCTCAGAAGCTCGGCGATGGGGCTGGGCTGGCTCTGGATCACCGGCACGACGTTTTCGGGATACTGCGTCTTCAGCAGAGCGCTATTGGGGTCGCCCGCCGTGATCTGGATGTAGTTCAGGCCCGTGATGCCCTGCGGCTCCAACTGCGCCCGCGACGTCACCCGCACCGGCGTCGTGCCGTTCAGGCGCACGCGGGCGATGACCTGATCCGCCTTCTTGGGATCCAGGTTCAGGTCAGTGACCTCGCCGACGCGAATGCCGTTGAAATGGACTTCCCCGCCTTCGGACAGGCCGCGCACGGGTCCGTAGAAGACGATGTCATAGACATCGTAGTCCTTGTTGAACTGCAGCCGCGCCAGCCAGATCGTGAACACGGCCAAGGCCACCAGAAGGGCGACGGTGGCGATGCCGACGGCGGCGTAATGAGCGTCTCTTTCCATCGTTTCGCGCCCTCCTCAGGCCGCGGTCTTGTGGGCGGCGCGTCCGCGCGGCCCCAGGAAGTATTCCTTGATCCAGGGGTGGTCCGAGCGTTCCAGCTCGGCGACCGGCGCCTTGGCCACCACATGCTTGTCCGCCAGGACGGCCACCTCGTCACAGATGGCGTAAAGGCTGTCGAGGTCGTGGGTGATCATGAAGACGGTCAGCCCCAGGTCATCCGAAAGCTGACGGATCAGATCGTCGAACGCCGCCGCCCCGATGGGGTCCAGCCCCGCCGTCGGCTCGTCCAGGAAAACCAGTTCGGGGTCCAGCGCCAGGGCGCGGGCCAGGCCGACGCGCTTGCGCATCCCGCCCGACAGCTCCGCAGGCTTCAGATAGAGGGCCTCTGGCTTCAGACCGACCATGGCCACCTTCATCTCCGCCAGTTCGCGGATCGTGCTCTTGGGCAGTTTCGTGTGCTCGACCAGGGGCGAGGCGACATTGTCCAGCACCGTCAGGGCGGAGAACAGGGCCCCCTGCTGGAACAGCACCCCGGTGCGGCGCTCGACGGCGGCCGCCTCTTCCTTGGTCATGGCGCTGCGGTCCTGGCCGAACAGGCGCACCTCCCCGCCCTCCGGCTCCTTCAGGCCGATGATGGAGTTCAACAGCACCGTCTTGCCGGTGCCGGAGCCGCCGACGACGCCCAGCACCTCGCCGCGCATCACGTCCAGATCGAGGTCCTGATGGATGACCCGGTCGCCGAACTGGCTGAGCAGGCCCCGCACCTGGATCAGGGCCTCGCCGTCGTCGGGTTTGCGTGCCTCGCCCGTCATATGTTCAGCTCGATGAAGATCAGGGCGAAGACGGCGTCCAGCAGGATGATGGCGAAGATGGCCTGCACCACCGCCGCCGTCACCCGACGGCCCAGGCTCTCGACATCGCCCGCCACGGCCATGCCCTGACGACAGCCGATGGCCGCGACCACCAGGGCGAAGACCGGCGCCTTGATCAGGCCCACCATCATGTGGGTCGGCATATAACCGTCCTCGACCAGCCGCTGGAAGAAGAAGACGGGGCCCAGGTTCAGCTGGCTCCACGACACCATGACCCCGCCCAGCAACCCGCCCACCATGGCCAGGAAGGTCAGCAGGGGCAGCATGACCAGAAGCGCCGCCAGGCGCGGGATCACCAGGGCCTGGAACGGATCGACGCCCATCACCCGCATGGCGTCCACCTCCTGCGTCATGCGCATGGAGCCGATCTCGGCGGCGAAGGACGAGGCCGAGCGGCCCGCCAGCAGAACGGCGGTGATCACCACCGCGAACTCGCGGAAGACGGCCACGCCAATCAACTGCACGGAGAACACCCCCGCCCCGAACTGGGTCAGCAGGTCCACGCCGATGAAGGCCACCACGGCGCCGATGAAGAAGTTGGTCACCACCACGATCGGGATGGCGTCCAGGCCGGTGCGCTCGGCCTGGCTGAACCAGGCGGCCCAACGGATGCGGCCGGGGTTCCTCAGAGCCGTCACCACGGCGGCCATCAACCGGCCCAGGAAGGCCAGGGACAGCATGGCCTCGGCGCCGAAGTCATAGACCCCGCGCCCGACCTTGGCGAAGCCGCGCGTCATCGAGGCCGAACGGCGCGGCGGCTCGGCCGTCATGCAGTCGAGCTTGGCCACCATGCGGTAAAGACGCCCCGCCTCGGGCCGGGCCGACCAGGCGGTTTCGGGAATGGGACGGCTCATCGCCTGAGCCACGGCCAGGGCGCCGGCGGTGTCGAAGCGGCCCAGGTCCTCCAGATCAAGCGCCGTCACCGGCCGGCCGTCCAGCTCGGCCTTCAGCCGATCGCCCAGGCGGCCCACGGACACCGTCGACCAGTCGCCGGCCAGCCGCAGTCGCGCCTGGCCGTCCTGATGCTCGTCAATCTGGAAGTCCGCCCGATTCATGAGTCCGACACTGACACAGGCCCGCCTGCACGCATACGGCGGTTAAAGCTATGCTTTTCGCGCCGCGTCAACGACGGATGACAAATCTCGACCTCTTCCGGCTTTGCTGGGCGCAAGCCAAGCCCTCCCGTCACGGCGCAGCTTTGTGAACGTCGTCGGGCGATTTTCGTTCAGCGCCGCCGGAAGGCGAAAGACCTATCTCAGATAGTCCAGCAGGGAGACCTGCCGCAGCTGGCTGATCACCTGGGCCGACGCCTGCAGGGCGATCTGGGCCATCTCCAGTTCGACCACCGCCTCGGCCATGTTGGCGTCGGTCTTGCCGGCCAGGATGGTGTCCACGGAGATCTTCCGCGTCTCCTGGGATTCCAGCAGGCGATCCACGCGGTTCTGCATCCCGCCGTTGGCGGCCTGCAGCTCCACCATGCCCTTGGCCGCCGCTTCGAAGCGGCCCATCTGCGTGGTCAGGAAAGCCTTCTGGGCGTCCGTCATCTGCCCCTCCAGCGGCGCCGCCTCATGCGCCAGCTGGATGTCGCGGAAGATGGCGAACAGCTCCGTTCCCATGGCGTCCGCCAGGAAGCCCGTGTCCATCGATACGTTCTCGTCCAGCCAGGACGACTGCTTCAGTTGATCGTTGCGGAAGGCCGCCCCTTCGTCAGGCAGGGCCGCCAGCTTGGCCATCATAGTCGCGCCCGGCTGGCCGGGAATCTCGGGCAAGTCCACCGGCGCGCGGTCGATGACGCCGCCGCCGAACAGATACTTGCCCTGATGCTTCATGTTCAGCCCGTCCTGGGCCTCGGCGAACAGGCTTTCCAGCGAGCCCATCAGCGCATCCATCCGCCCGGCGGCGATGGCGTCGGCGATCGCCTGGCGCGCGGCGGTCGCGGCGTCGGCGACGCGCTCCATGGCCAGGTCCTGGGTCTCCAGCCGGGCGGCGACGGCCTTGTTGGTGTCGATGAAGGTCTGAATGCGGGTCTGGCTGGACTTCAGCGCGCTGACCGTCTCCGAACCGCGCCCGAAGCCCACCAGATCGGTGGCGTTCTTCTGCGTGTTGACCTTCTTCTGGGCGGCGTCGGCCCGCGACTGGGCCGACATCAGATCCAGCAGGGCCGACTGATAGTTTCCGTAGGTCGAAACGCGGGTCATCGCACCATTCCCAGCAGGATGTCGTACATGTCCTTGGCGGCCTGAACCATGCGGGCGGAAGCGTTAAAGGCTTGCTGATAGGTGGTCATCAGCACCAGCTCCTCGTCCAGGTTGACGCCTTCGACGGAGACGCGGCGCGCCGTCGCCTCCTTGGCCAGGGCCGTGGCGCTGGCGGCGTTATTCTTGGCCATGGCGGCCCGGCTGCCGATCTCGCCTGACATTTCCGACGCATAGCGCGACAGCGACATGGAGCCGCCCGCCGCCCCGCCGGCCGCCGAGAAGGAGGCCGCGTTCTCGCCGGCGCTCGCTAACAGCCGCGCCCCGCGCGCGTCGTTCTTGCTGACCACGGCCGCGCCGACCCCGGCTGCAGAATCGGCCTGGGCGAAGGCCATGAGGGCCGGGTCGCGCGCGATATCGGCCCTGATCGAGAAGGCGTCCGCCCGCGAGGCGCGCGCGCCGCCCAGGCCGAACAGCGCGCTCATCGACACGCCCGACGGAACCTGGGTCGTGCGGTCCTGCAGCACCGACAGGGTCGCGCCCGATCCGGGGCGCGGCGTGAACGTCATCTCGCCCGCCGCGCTGAGGCTGAACGTCCCCATCCGCCCGGCGCCCGTCATCGGATCGTTGAGCGCGGCCAGCAGGCTGGTCATGTCGCCGCCGGCCGGGACCACCACCTCGATGTCCCGCAGCTTGGCGCCCGCCGCATCGCTGAAGCGGAAGGTGATGGCGTCGCCCGGCGTGAAGCCGTGCTGCGACGCCCCCGTCATGCCGGTTTCATAGATCGTCGGCTGCTCGCTGGCGATCAGGTCGTTCAGGCCGAAGAAGTGCGAGAAGCCCCGTCCGCCCTTGTTCGAGGGCGCGGCCGGATCGTCGACCACCACCACGCCCGTGCCGGCCGCGCCTTCGATCTTCAGCCGTCCGTCGACGAAGCTGGCGCTGCCGTTGGCGCCCAGCTGGGCGTTCAGATCGGCCAGGAAGGTCGCCGGGTTCAACGTCGCCAGGTCCAGATCGACTTTCTGCACGACGACGCCCTGGCCGTCGGTGATGACGATGGAGGTCCGGCCGGTGAAGCCCTGCAAGGCGGTCTCCAGCGACTGCCCCACGTTGCGGCCGGTCAAACTGTTCGGCGGCGGCGCGGCCGAGGAGGCGTTGTGAGCCCGGTTCAGTTCGTCGGCCAGGCGCGACATCAGTTCGGCCAGACGCTCCGCCGTCGCCGGGGCCTCGCCGTCGCGCAGTTCCAGCAGGCCCTTGATCTCGCCCGAGCTCAGCCCCTCGGCCAGGGAGCGCGCCTTTCCGGCGGGCGGCTCGATGACCATGACCTCATTGAACACCGTCTCGGCCGAGACGGCGCCGGCGCGCACATAGTCCAGCTTGGCCGCCCCCTGCCCCGCCAGCAGGATGCCGGCGCCGGTGCGGATCTCCACCCCGCCGACGGCCCGGCCGGTGATCCGCACATCCATCAGGGTGGACAACTGGTCGATCAGGGCCGCCTGGGCCGTCTGGGCGCCCGAGGAGTCGGCGTTGACCACCGTGGCCTTGGCGATCTCGACGTTCAGCTTCTCGATCTGCTCCAGCAGGCTGTTGGCCGTTTCCACCGCGCTCTTGATGCGGGCGTCGGCGTCTTCGCGCACAGACTGGATCTGGGCGTTGATGCGGGCGGCTTCGTCGAACAGGCCCTGCGTCTTCCAGATGGCCTCCTGGCGCGCAGGGCCGGACGTCGCGTCCTGAGCCGAGGCCGCGAAGGCGGCGAAGACGCTGTCGATCTGCGAGAAGAAGCCGCTGTTCGCGCCGGGATCGCCGAACATCGACTGGATGCGGTCATACAGCTCATAGCGCACCGTCTGGCGCCCGGCGTCGGCGCTGGCGTTCAGGCTGGCGGCCTGCAGGAAGCGATCGGTGGCCAGGCGGATGCGGGCGATCTCCACCCCCGCCCCGACGCCCTGGCTGGCCCAGGACTGCTGATCCGCGATCTTGCGGACATAGCCGGGCGTGTTGACGTTGGAGACGTTGTCCGAGACCACCCGCAGCTGCGTCTGGGCCGCGTTCATGCCCGAGGTGGCGATGTTCATGATCGAATTGAGGGACATCAGACGCCTCCCACGCCCAGACGCACGCGCCCGCTCGGCAAGCCTTGCAGGCGAGCGTGCAGATCTTGCCCGGCGAATTGAGCAGGTCTTCTGACCATCTCTTTGATTTTCCTCGACATCGGCGTTCAGCCCCTGTGCATTCGAAGACAGAGGAGGCAAGCGGCGGGCCAAATCCGCAGGCGCCGCCCGCGCCCGGCAAAAAGCGACAGGCGCGGCAAGAAGCGCCCGGCTTCACACGTCGGCGCCCACGGCGAGAAATCTATAAATATCTATATAATTCAGTATTTTGAATTGAACACCTGCGCTTGGCCCGGCGTTTGCGGAGGCTCTGCCGAATGACCCAGGCGCAGCAGGCGCCGCCCTCACCGACCGAAAGCGCCTGCCGTCCGCATGTCCGCCGTCAGCCTCCTGTCCGTTCTGACGCCCGCCGCCCCCGCCGGCGCGAGCCTCGACGCCTCCGCCGTGGCGGCGACGGACAGCGCCGTCTTCGCAGGCCTGATGCTCAAGGAGGACGCGCCGACGGCCGCCCCGACCGCTCGAACGGCTGAAGGTCTCGAGATCATCGTCGCCGCCGAGCCCGCCAGGGACGACGCCGCCGTCGCCCCGGCCCCGCCCGTCTGGTTTGCGCCTCCGCCGACGCCGCAACCGGAGCCGCTCGAGCCCGCCGCCGCCCCCTCTTCGCCCGCGCCTGAGACGAACGCCGCCCCGGCCGTCGCCGAATTGGCGGCGGAGCCTCCCGCCGTCGGCGCGACGACGCCCGCCCCGCAGGCCGATCATGAGGTCGCAGAACCAGTCCCGACCTTCGACCGTCTCGCACAAGCCGGCGCCCCGACCGATCTCTCCGGAACCGCTCCCTCGGCCGAGGCCGTCGCTCCGCCCGCGCCTTCCGCAACCCTCGTCACGGCCGCAGATGCGGCCAAGGCCGCCGCTATCGCCGCGCCCGTCGTCCCCCTCAAGGCGGCGATGCCGGCCGCGCCTGCGGAGACGGACGCTCCGTCTGAGGCCTCGGCCGCTGGCGGCGAGAGCGGGGACGACGCCCCGGCGCCCCCGCGACCGACGCCGCCCGCCCTTCCGGCTCAGACGACCGTCCTGCAGACCCTGACCGGCGTCCGATCGGGCGCGGGCGAGCGCCTGGCCTCGGCCAGGGACGCGCTTCAGGCGGCGATGGCGGCGACGGATGGAGCCGAAACCTCCGCCTCCGCCCGCCTCGCTCCATCCGACGCGCCCACCGACGCCGACACCGCATCAGCGTCCGCCGCCCGCCCGACCGTCGCTCCAGCGCCCGTCGTGGCGGTTTCCGCGTCTTCGCCGGCTGCTCCGTCTCCTGAGGCCGATCCCGCCGCCGCGCCCCTGCCCCCTGCGGAGGCCCCCGCGCCCCAGGCGCCGGGCGCGCACCGCGACCTGGGCCTGTCCCAGCTGTCGCGCGCCACGGTCGAGACCACGGCCCAGATCGCCGCCCAGATCATCCGAAAACTGGACGGCCGCTCGACCCGCTTCGACATGGCCCTGACGCCCGAGGGCCTGGGCCGGGTCGACGTCAGCCTGGAGATCGAATCCGACGGCCAGGTCACGGCCCGCCTGGCCTTCGACAATCCGGCGGCGGCGGCCGACCTGCGCGCCCGCGCCGACGAACTGCGCCGTCAGCTTCTGGATGCGGGCCTGCAGGTGTCGCCCGACGATCTGGAGTTCGCCGAGCGCGACCCGTCCTCCGGCTTCGGCGACGGCGCCTTTGAACGCCAGCCTGACCGTCGCGCCTTCGCCGGCGCGGCCCGCCTGGCCGCCGAGGCAGACGCCGCCGTTCCGCCGCCGGGCGCATGGACATCCCTTTCCCTGACGCCTGATCGCGTCGATCTGAAGGTCTGACGATGGTTGACGCCGTCTCCACCAACAACGCCGCAGGCCGGGTGAACGCCGGGGGCCAGATGCTGGCCTCCAACTTCCAGACCTTCCTGTCGCTGCTGACCACCCAGCTGAGGAACCAGGACCCGCTGTCGCCGGTCGATTCCAACGAATTCACCGCCCAGCTGACCCAGATGGCGGGCGTCGAGCAGCAGCTTCTGACCAACGATCTGCTGACCAGCCTGCTGAGGGCCCAGCAGGGCGACGGCCTGACCGGCGCCTCGCAGTATATCGGCAAGGACGCCACCGCCGTCTGGTCCGCCACCCGCTTCGAGGACGGCGAGGCCAACTGGAGCTATGAGCTGGCCGCCGACGCGACCGACGTCACGCTTCAGGTGCTGGACGCCTCGGGCAAGGTGGTCTGGAGCGGCCCTGCTTCCGACAAGACCAACGGCATGCACGACTTCAAGTGGGACGGAGCCACGACCGGCGGCGGTCAGGTGGACGACGGCGGCGTCTATACGCTGAAGGTCCTCGCCAAGGACGGCGCGGGCAAGGACGTTGACAGCCAGGTGCTGATCCGCGGCCGCGTCACCGGCGTCGAGATGTACGACAACACCCCCTTCGTCATCATCGGCAAGTCGATCATGCCGGTGTCCAGCCTGATCGCGCTGGAAGAGCAGAAGGTCGCCGCCCAGCCCGATCCCGAAGAGGACGCCGGCGCGCTCAGCGCCCTCGCCTCGAAACTCAATCCTCTCAATCTTCTTTCGTAAGGAACCCCAGTCATGAGCATCAACGGCGCCATGATGGCCGGCGTGTCCGGTCTGACCGCCAACGCCGCGGCCCTTTCGACGATCTCGCAGAACATCGCCAACGTGAACACCGTCGGCTACAAGCGCGCGTCGACCGAGTTCTCGACCGTCGTCAACGCCCAGACGGCCGGCGCAAGCTACTCCGCCGGCGGCGTCCAGGCCGCCGCTCGCCACTTCATCAGCCAGGCGGGTCAGCTTCAGCGCACCACCTCGGGCACCGACCTGGCCATCGCCGGCCAGGGCTTCTTCGTCGTCACCGAGAAGTCCGAGAACCTGACCCTTTCGGACGCGCGCCTGTTCACCCGCGCCGGGGCCTTCAAGATCGACGACCTGGGCTACCTGCAGAACACCTCGGGCCTGTATCTGCAAGGCTGGCCGGTCGACGCCGACGGCGTGGTCAACAGCGACCCGTCGGACATGAGCCGCCTGCGCACCATCAACGTCGGCTCGGTCGGCGGCGCGGCCGAACCCACGACCCGCGTCGGCCTGAACGCCAACCTGAAGTCCAGCCAGCCCGTCAATGAAGCCGCCCAGACGCCCCCGCCGGCCGGCGTCACGGCCTATGACCCCGCCGCCAACTCCATGTCCATGTACGCCAACGACCCTGCGACGGGCGTGAAGCCGGACTTCGAGATCACCATTCCCGTGTCCGACTCCAAGGGCGGGCAGCGCAACATCACCGTCTCCTTCCTGAAGAGCGCCGACGCCAACGAGTGGTACGCCGAGATCCGCGCGCCCGCCGACATGGTCACCAATACGGACGGCCTGCTGAAGTCGGGACGCATCGCCTTCACCCAGGACGGCCGCCTCGACGTGGCCAAGATGCAGGGTTGGGCGGCCGGAACCGGCCTGTTCGACGACCCGACCAACGCCAGCCTGTCGCTGGGCTCGTCGGACGGCGCGACCGCGGGCGCTGACGGCGCCTGGGCCGCCGACCTGGGCATTGCGGCCCAGACCATCGCCTTCGACCTGAACGCCTCGGCGGGCGGCCTGACGCAGTACGACAGCACCTCCATCGTCCAGGCCACCTATACGAACGGCACCGCCTTCGGAAACCTGACCGAGGTGAAGATCGACGAGGCGGGCTTCGTCACCGCCATCTTCGACAACGGCGTCATGCGCAAGATCGCCCAGGTCGCCCTGGCCACCTTCCCCAGCGCCGACAGCCTGACCGAGGTGTCGGGCAACGCCTTCCGTGTCAGCCAGAACTCAGGCACCTTCAACCTGAAGGCCCCCGGCACCGGCGGCGCGGGCCTGCTGGGCGCCCAGCAGCTGGAAGCCTCGACCGTCGACCTTTCGACCGAGTTCACCGGCCTGATCACCACCCAGCGCGCCTATTCGGCCTCGTCCAAGATCATCACCACCGCCGACGAGATGCTGGCGGAGCTGATCAACATCAAGCGCTGATCGGCCAACAGGACTCCATGAGCAAGGTCTCGTTAGACTCGATGAATCCTTCCTTTAGCCGGCGCAGAAGGCGCCGGACCGGCCGGATGCGTCTTAGCCATTCCTTCACCACGACGCTTAAAAGCCTTTTAGCGGGCGGGGGCCTAGCCTGCGCGTCTATGGTGGTGGTGAGAGAGGCTTAAGCCCATGCTGCAAGAGCGACGCCTTAACAGTAACGGCGAACAGTACGTGGTCGGCCCGACGGGTACGCCCCTGACCCTGCGGGATCTTCCGCCCTCGGACACGAACCGCTGGGTCATCCGCCGCAAGGCCGAGGTCGTGGCCGCCGTGCGCGGCGGGCTGATCAGCCTGGAGGACGCCCTGGAGAAGTACCGTCTGACGGCCGAGGAGTTCATGGCCTGGCAGAAGGCCATCGACAAATGGGGCATGCAGGGTCTGCGCACCACGCGCATCCAGAGCTACCGCGACTAGGCTTTTCGCCTGAACGCATGATCACGGCCGCTCCAGAACGGGGCGGTCTTTTTCATTGGGCCCGCCTTCGTTTCGAGCCAGGCCTCGAAATCGCGCGCATCAGGGCCTAAATGGCGGCGATGACCATGGACGCCCTCACCGACGACATCCTCTGCCCCGTTCCCGACATCGCCCCCATGTCGCAAGCCGACCTGGACGCCGCGATCGAGAGCGTGCGACAGGCCGTCGGCCTGCCGCAGGGCGCGCGCGTGGTCGCCGCCATGTCCGGCGGGGTGGATTCCACCGTCGTCGCCGCCCTGCTGCACAAGGCGGGCTATGACGTCGTCGGCGTGACGCTTCAACTCTACGACCACGGCGAGGCGCTGAAGAAGAAAGGCGCCTGCTGCGCCGGTCAGGACATTCACGACGCCCGTCTGGCCGCCGACCTGATCGGCATTCCGCACTACGTCCTCGACTATGAAAACCGCTTCAAGGACGCGGTGATCGACCAGTTCGCGGACTCCTATCTGAAGGGCCAGACGCCGGTCCCCTGCATCCGCTGCAATCAGACGGTGAAGTTCCGCGACCTGCTGGACGTGGCTCGGGACCTAGGCGCCGAGGCCATGGCCACCGGCCACTATGTCCGCCGCGCGACGCACGGCAACCGCTCGCAGATGCGCAAGGCGGTCGATCACTCGCGCGACCAGTCCTACTTCCTGTTCGCCACGACGCAGGATCAGCTCGACTATCTGCGTTTCCCGCTCGCCGATCTGGAAAAGCCCCAGGTGCGGGGCGTCGCCGCATCGCTGGGCCTGCGCATCGCCGCCAAGCCGGACAGCCAGGACATCTGTTTCGTGCCGACCGGCGACTATCGCACCTTGATCGACCGCCTGCGGCCACAGGGGCGTGAGGCGGGCGAGATCGTTCACATGGACGGCCGGGTTCTGGGCCGCCATTCGGGCATCACCGACTACACCATCGGCCAGCGCCGGGGGCTGAACGTCGCCGTTGGCGAGCCCCTGTTCGTGGTCAAGCTGGAGCCCGACCATCGCCGCGTCATCGTCGGCCCGCGCGAAGCCCTGCTGACCGCCCGCCTGACGCTGGAGGAAACCAACTGGCTGGGCGATCAGGCCACGATCGAGGAAGCCGCCCGCGACGGCGCTCCGGTCCTGGCCCGCGTCCGCTCGACCCGCCAGCCCTCCCCCGCCCGCCTCGCTTTCATCGATGACGCCGTTCAGGTGGTCTTCGATCAGGGCGAGGAAGGCGTTGCACCCGGTCAGGCCTGCGTCCTTTACGATCCGGCCGACGACGAACGGGTCCTGGGCGGCGGCTTCATCCAGTCGACCGAAGCCGTGGCGGTCTAACCCCCATCGTCACCCTCGGGGGCTGTCCCGAGGGTGACGGTTCCGATGGGCCGCGTAGACCCGCAGGCAGTTGCCGTCCGGGTCGCGCGCCACGAAGCCGTGGCCGCCGTCCATGTCCGTCGGCGGCAGGACGATGCGCGCGCCCCGGTCCCACCAGTCGATGTGCAGTTCATCCACCACGCCGGGCGCCTCCATGCGCAGGTCCGCCTGGGTTCCGCCTCGACCGCGCCATAGGCTGAGTCTCCGCCCCGGCGCCAGCAGGAAAACGGCATGGTCCGGCCCCGCCTCGACCGGTCGTCGGCCCAGCAGCCCGGCGTAGAAACGCGCGCTGGCGTCCGGATCGGCCACGTTCAGCACAATGTCGTCGCTCATGGTCAAGGTCCCTCCGCCTGAACAGAAGGAGAACCTAGCCGGACCTGCCGCCAGTTTCTGTCAGCATCATCGCGGCGGCCCCTGACGGTCGCAGGCCTCGTGCCAGCGCTTCAGGAGCACGGCCTTGCGCGTGGGATAGCGGGTCTCCAGCACCTCGACCTCGACGATGCGGTCGGTGCGGAAGCTGCGGAAGTCGCCGCGCAGTTCGCACCAGCCGATCAGCAGCCGCACCCGGTCGAAGAAGGCCAGGGCGAAGGGCCAGACGACCCGGTCCGACGCCGCCCCCGCCTCGTCGCGATAGCTCAGCCTCAGCTTGCGCTCGATGCGGATCGCCTTGCGTAAATGGGCCGGATCGACCGCATCGGCCGGGATCGGCGCGCCCGGCCCGATGAACAGGGCTGAGGCCTCCATCTCATCACGCAGATCCGGCGGCAGCACCGCCGCGATCCGCGCCTGGGCGCTCAACGCCGCATCGCGCAATCGCGCATCCGCCCGCTCGGCCACCCAGCGCGAGCCCAGGGCCAGGGCCTCGATCTCTTCCGGCGTGAACATCAGCGGCGGCAGCAGATAGCCGGGCTTCAGCACATAGCCCACGCCCGGCTCGCCTTCGATCGTCGCGCCCTGCGCCTGCAGGCTGGCGATGTCGCGATAGAGGGTGCGCAGGGAAACGCCCGTCTCCTCCGCCAGCGCGCGGCCGCTGACGGGCCGACGATGGCGCCGCAGGGTGTTGAGAAGATCAAGAAGACGTTCGGAGCGCGACACCCCGCAAGCTTAACAGACTTGCTGTCAGAAAGCGGCAGCATCGGTCGGACAGGGACGCTCTTGCTCCCGCCCCGCCTGAGCGGACATGATGGATTCCCAACGGGAGAACGCCCTTGCGCGGCATCGACTTCAGCTCATGGCAGAGCCTGTTCGCCACCTTGCTGGGCTTGGCCCTGGTCACGCTGATCGGGATGGGCATACGGCTGATGATGATGTTCGCCATCCAGCAGCGGCGCGAACGGATGAACCGCCAGATCAACGAGCGCCTGCGCACTCTGATCGCCGCCTATAAGGTGCTGGGCGGATCCTTCACCGGCGATCTGAGCGTCGATCCTCGCCACATGCGCGACATCCGGCGCGGCGGCGCCGGCGACGACGACGCCGCTCACGCACGCTCGGACCGCGCCCGCCGCATCCGCGATGCGGTTGAATCGGCCCTGTCCGACATCATCCTGCTGGGGACGGAAGACCAGGTGCGCCTGGCCGAACAGGCCGCGCGCGACCTCGTCGCCGGACGGCCGGTGCGCACCCACGCCCTGGTCGTCTCCCTGCGAGACTTCATCCGCAAGGCTCTGGACCTCACCCCCGTCCCGCGCGGCCTCGACATTCCGCCGCAAGGTCCGGCCCGCCCGTCAGGAAGCAAGAGCGGCCGCGACGACGCCAAGGGCGGCGGCTCCGGCGGCGGAGGGGGCGGCATGGGCATGGGGATGGGGATGGGCGGGTCGGACGACGTCTCGCAGCACAAGACAGGCTGATCGGCCATCCCGCCAGCCTGCGCCGGCGCAGACCCTCAGGCCGCTTCGTCCTTGGTCGGCATGACCTCGCCGACCGTCGGGCGGTTCTCGGTGAAGACCACCTCCACCTCGCGCGGGCGAACCATCTCATTGCAGCAGCCGCAGGCGATACGCGGCTTCAGGTCATGGCCGCAGGTCTTGTGGCGCAGGACGATGCCCGACGGTTCGTCGCCATAGACGTGCTTCTCGCCCCAGGCGTGCAGGGTGACCAGGACGCCGTACAGATCCTTGCCCTTGGCGGTCAGCACATATTCGTTGCGCGGCGGGCGTTCGGAATAGGGGCGCGGCTCCAGCACGCCGTGATGCACCAGGGATTTCAGGCGCGCGGCCAGGACGTTGCGCGCGACGCCCAACCGCTCCTGCCACTGCTCGAAGCGACGGACGCCGTTGAAGGCGTCGCGGATGACCAGCATGGTCCACGGATCACCGATCACCTCGAGGGTGGCGGCGACCGAGCAGCTCTGGCGCGAATAGTCGGCGGTGCGTCCCATGACCGGAAAGTGACCTCGCGTCAGGCTTTTGACAAGGGTTGCCAATCGCGACGGAGTAAGTCAGTTTCTATTTGCAACGGACATGGCCGCTCCCCGGCCGTTTCCTTCCCTCGACTCGGAGGCGGCGCCGTCGCAGGTTCCGCCTCCGCTTTTCGATGAGAGCCATGACTGAACCCGAGTTGATCCACGCCGCCTTCCGCCTGACGCCCGAGGACGATGGGACCTTGGCCGCCCATCTGTCGGGCGAATTCTCCAACGGCCCGATCAGCGCCCCGCCCGAGGCGGGCTTTCCCTTCGGCGGGCTGCTGGCGGCCCTGTGCGCCGGGGCCATGCGCCAGGGGCTGGGGATCGAGGCGCCGCTGCGCAGTCTGACGGTCCAGTATCTGGCCGCCGCGCGCTATGGTCAGTCCCTGCACTTCCGGCCCCGGATGCTGCGCGGCGGCCGCAACGTCGCCTATGCCGTGGTCGAAGGCGGCCAAGGCTCGAAGCTGACCCACCACGCCAGCGCCACCTACGGCCCCGACGGCGCGACGCCTGTCCCGTTGACGCCCTTGCTGGCGCCACCGCCCTCGCTGGACAGCCTGAAGGATGCGCCGGGCATCAGCGGCCCGATGGCGCCGCGCTTCTCTCAGCACGTCGACTATCGCTTCGACGGCGGCCCCAACATCCTGGGCGGCAATGAGGGCAAGCCGGTCGTCGAGCGGGTCTGGATGCGGGTGAGGGACGGCGCGGCGCTGGACGAACTGCGGATGTGCTACCTGCTGGACGCCCTGTATCCGCCCGCCTGGACGGCCTTCAAGGCGCCGCCGATGATGACGACGGTGGACCTGCGCTGCGACTTCCTGGCCGATCCGACGCCGGTCAGCGCGCCCGACGGCTGGGCCTTCTTCGAATATCGCCTCCTCGACCACGGCCTGGGCTGGTCGGTGGACGAAGCGATCGCCTGGGGCGCGGACGGCCGCCCGCTGGCCCTGGCCCGCCAGCGCCGCAAGCTGCTGTGAGGCGCCGCTTGCCAGCGGGCCTTCGCCTCCCCTAATCCCCCTCGAAACGATTCAATCACGGAAACGCCTGTCATGACCGCCGCTGCTGATCCCGTCGTCATCTGCTCCTTCGCCCGCACCCCGATGGGCGGCTTCCAGGGCGCGCTGTCGCCGGTCAAGGCCACCGATCTGGGCGCCGCCGCCGTCAAGGCCGCCGTCGAGCGCGCGGGCGTCGCGCCTGAAAAGGTCGAGCAGATCTTCATGGGCTGCGTCCTGCCCGCCGGTCTGGGCCAGGCCCCCGCGCGTCAGGCCGCCATCGGCGCCGGCCTGGGCAAGCACGTCGAGGCGACGACGGTGAACAAGATGTGCGGCTCAGGCCTGCAATCGGCCATGATGGCGCACGACGCCCTGCTGGCGGGCACGGCTGACGTCATCGTTGCGGGCGGCATGGAGTCGATGACCGGCGCCCCCTATCTGATGAACAAGCACCGCGGCGGCGCCCGCATCGGCCACGACGTCATCGTCGACTCCATGATGATGGACGGGCTGGAGGACGCCTATTCCCCCGGCAAGGCCATGGGCGTCTTCGCCGAAGACGCGGCCGCCCAGTATCAGTTCACCCGCGAGGCGATGGACGAATACGCCATCGAAAGCCTGAACCGCGCCAAGGCGGCCATCGCCTCGGGCGCCTTCAAGGCCGAGATCGTTCCGGTCGAGGTCGCCACCCGCAAAGGCCCGGTCACGGTCAGCGAGGACGAACAGCCTGGCAAGGCCGATCCGGCCAAGATCCCGACGCTGAAGCCCGCCTTCGTCAAGGACGGCGCGATCACCGCCGCCAACTCCAGCTCCATCTCGGACGGCGCGGCCGCCATGGTCATGACGCGCGAAAGCACGGCCAAGGCGCTGGGCCTGCCCATCGTCGCCCGCGTAGTCAGCCACGCCGCCCACGCCCACGAACCGGGCCTGTTCACCACCGCCCCCGTCCCCGCCATGCAGAAGGCGCTGAAGAAGGCCGGCTGGTCGGTCGAGGACGTGGACCTGTGGGAGGTCAACGAAGCCTTCGCCGTCGTCGCCATGATCGCCCAGAAGGAACTGGGCATCGACCGCGCCAAGCTGAACGTCAACGGCGGCGCCACGGCCCTTGGCCACCCCATCGGCGCTTCGGGCGCGCGCATCCTGTCGACCCTGCTGGCGGCGCTTCAGGCGCGCGGCGGCAAGAAGGGCGTGGCCTCGCTGTGCATCGGCGGCGGCGAGGCCGTGGCCATGGCGGTGGAACTCGTCTGAGCCTGCGGCGTTGTCGGCGGCCTAGCTTACTGACTACGGAGACCTCCCCCTTGAAACTCCCCGCCCTGCTCGCCGCCGGCGTCGCCGCCCTCAGCCTGACCGCCTGCGCCACCGCCCAGGCCGAAGGCGCCATGACCCAGGCTGACTCCGTGACCGGCCAGGCCGGTTCCGCTGACCTCAAGGCCTTCCCGGCCGCGACGGCGGGCCAGACCCGCCACGTCATCAACCTGCCCGCCCAGTCGGACGAGGACGCGCTGAAGGTCGAGCTGATCCTGGGCAAGACCCAGACGGTCGACTGCAACCGCCAGTTCTTCGGCGGCCGTCTTGAAACCCGCACCGCCGAGGGCTGGGGCTACGACTACTATGTCCTGCCCGCCCTAGGGAACGCGGCCAGCACCCTGATGGGCTGCCCTCCGGGCTCGGAGCGCGAAGCCTTCGTGACGACGCAGGAGCAGCCGCTGATCCGCTACAACTCGCGCCTGCCGGTGGTGGTCTACACGCCGTCGGACGTCGAGGTGCGCTATCGCGTGTGGCGTGCGGGCGAGACCCAGACGGCGCGCTGATCGCCGCCGTTCATTGAAATCAGACGCGGGCGTCGGTCGGATTCGATCGGCGCCCGTTCTGTATCAGGCCCACGTCTTCCATCCGCATCCCGCTGCATCAGCGAGGCCAGGGAGGCGCATCCGGCGCTCAGGACGATCATGGGCCGACTCCTGCATTTGCGAACCATTTGCAGGTTTGCGCAGAGTCGGCCGTCGTGCAAGCGTCCGTCTCCATTTCTCTCGGAGAGTCGCCATGCGCGAAGACGGCAAGCTGGATTATCTCGAACTGCCCGCGACGGATCTGGCGGCGCACAAGGCCTTCTACGCCCAGGCGTTCGGCTGGAGCTTCCAGGACTACGGACCCGCCTATGCGGCGTTCAGCGAAGGCCTGGACGGCGGCTTCACCCCCGACGCCATGACGCCCAGGCCCCTGCCCATCCTCTACGCCCACGATCTGGAGGCCATGCAGGCCAGGGTCGAGGCGGCGGGCGGCGCGATCACCCACGCCATCTTCGCCTTCCCCGGCGGGCGGCGCTTCCACTTCCGCGACCCGTCCGGCAACGAACTGGCCGTCTGGTCCGAAAAGTAAGGCCCTACTTCGGGTCCACGGTCTGGGCGATGCGCTCGGCCTCGTCGCGGTCGGCGCCGTCCTGGGCCATTAGCCAGACGTGGATCTCGGCCGGCTCGGCCGAACGCTGGAACAGGTGCTCCATGGCGATGCGACGCTGGCCTTCGGTCGTCACCACCGAGACGCGGCCGCCGACCGTCACCTGTTCCCCGTCATAGATCGGAAATTGCGAGGAAGGCCCAGCGTAGATCATCAGATAGGTCTTGCCCGCCTTGCGCGCCGAATAGACGTGAGCGCCCGGCGCCGCCCGTCCCTCGACCAGTTGGAAGCCCGGCGGCAGGTCGATGCGGAACGGCAGGGCCGCCCGCTCGGCCGCGCTCAGGCCCTGAGGCGCGGGCGCGGGGGCGGGCTGCGGCGAGCGCACCGGCGCCGCAGAGGGCGGAGCGGACGGCGTGCGCGGGGCGGCCTGCGGCTGCGTCGTCGGCCTCGGCGATTGAGGCTGGGGGGTCGGCGGGGGAACTGCGGATGACGGCGTCGGCGAGGCCGGCGTCGGCGAAGCGGGCGCGCCGTTCAGGCGGCGGGTCAAGTCGTCGATCCGCGCCCGTTCGGCCGGGTCCTGGCGCGCGGCCGCAGGCGGGGATGCGGCAGGCGCAGGCGTCGATCTTGACGGCGAAGCTTGAGGCGCGGCCTGGGCTGTCGGCGGCGCGGCTCTCTCGGGCGCGGCTCTCTGGGGCGCGGGCGGCGCGCCGTTCAACCGACGCGTCAGATCCTCGATGCGGGCGCGCTCCTCCGGGTCCTGCTGGGCGGATGCGGGCGTCGCCGCCGCAGCCAGCGGAGCGACAAGCGACAGGGCGACGATCACGGTTTTCATGGCGTCGACATTGGCGGCGAGGGCCGCGCCGGGTCAAGCGGCCATCTCGCCCTTCACGATCAGGCGCCGGGCAGCTCCACCCAGAAGGTCGCGCCCTGGCCCGACGCCGAGTTCACGCCGATCTCGCCGCCTTGCAGCTCCACCAGCCGCTTGGCCAGGGTCAGGCCGACGCCGTGCCCCTCGATGGCCGAACGCTCCAGCCCCAGGCGATTGAAGGGCTCGAACAACTGGGCCTGCTTCTCGGCCGACAGCCCCGGCCCGCGATCGACGACCTCGATGCGCACGCGGTCGCCGCTCCAGGCAGCGCGCAGGACGACCAGGCCGCCCGCCGCTCCATACTTGACGGCGTTGTTCGCCAGATTGCCCACCACCTGGGTCAGGCGCTGGGAATCGGCCCGCGCCACCAGGTGATCGCCGGCGGCCACGACGTCGATCTTCACCGCCGCCGCCTCAGGATTCAGCAGCAGGCTGCGGCGCACGTCCTCCAGCACCCCGGTGACGTCGGTGGGCCTCAGATCGACCTTGACCGCCCCCGCCTCGGCCCGCGCCACGTCGAGCAGATCATGGGTCAGGGCCTCGACCTGGCGGGCCGTCTTGACCAGCATCTGCGCCATCTCGACCTGGTTGGGCGTCGTCGCGCCCAGGTGCCCGCCGGCCCACAGTTCGCCGATGCCGATGACGCCGCCGATCGGGCTCTTGATCTCATGAGCCACATTGGCCAGCAGGCGCGACTTGGCCGCCGAGGCGCGTTCGGCCCGCAGCCGGCCCTCGCGAGCCCGCTCGGTCAGGCGGTCGCGCTCCTCCAGCAGGGCGGCGACCATGACGATGGGCATATAGCCCAGCAGCACCAGAAGCTGGCCCAGCATCGCCCGCTGCTCGGGTGCGAAGGCGTGATAGGGGCCGTTCCCGGCCATGGTGCCGCCGATGGCCATGATCGAAACGATCACCAGGGCCCAGGCGATGCCGACCACGCGGAAGCGCACCGCCATCAGCACCAGCAGCGGCAGCAGCAGAAACCCATAGGGCAGGCTCAACTGCGAGAAGATGGCGTAGCAGGCCCCGAGGATCAGAGCGCTGAGCGCCACGCCCTCGGCCAGACGCGCGGGCTGGCGCAGAATATCCAGATGCTTCCGGCGCAGGGTCAGGCCGAACACGCCCAGGACAGCGAAGCCCAGGGCGTGCCCGCTCCACCAGATCCGCAGCGAATCCAGCAGATCCACGCCGATCATCATGTGCAGAGCGACGGCGCTGAACACGGCGGAAGGCAACGGCGCTATGGCGCAGACCGTCAGGAACCGCGCCAATCCTTCGACGCTGTCGACGTGCAGTCCCGTCACCAGCCGTCGTGTCAGGACCACCGCCAGGGCGATCTCCAACAGGTTGGCCACGGTGAAAAGCAGGGCCAGGGTCGGCCCATTGCCGCTCAGGAACTCGCCCGCCAGGACTCCCGCGGCGATCAGCACGGCGAAGCCGCAATCATAGGCGGCTCCCCGACCGCCGCGCAGCCACAGGGCCATCGCCAGGCCGCCGGCGCCCCAGAGGGCCGCGACCACGCCATTGGCCCGGGCGAAGCTGATCGCCAGAACCACGAGGATCGTCACCCCCACGGCGGTCAGGATCGGCAGCAGAGGCTGTCGAAAGAAGGCGGCGTTCGCCTGCGACGACGGGGGCGCGACGGGTGCCTGGCCCGACGGCTCTACGACGGTTTCATTCCTTTCGAGCGCGCGGCTCATCGTCATGATCGGGTCCACGATGCGACACTGGCCTCGCACCCTGCCCCAGCTTCCTAAACATCCTCTGAAGTCAGGCGACGGTCGCCGAAGCCGCCGCGAGGGCCGCGTCGAAGGCCCGCATGGCGGCCGCCGGCCCCTGCGGATGCGCCCAGACCCCGGCGCTGACGGCCACGAAGTCCGCGCCCGCCGCCGCCAGTCCGCCCGCGTTCTCGGCCGTGACGCCGCCGATGGCGACGCAGGGAACCTCCATCGTCTCCTGCCAGATGGTCAGGATCTCGAGCTCGGCGTGATGGACCACTTCCTTGGTCGCCGTCGGGAAGAAGGCGCCGAAGGCGACATAGTCCGCCCCGCCCTCGGCCGCCTCCATCGCCAGGTGGCGGCTGTCGTGGCAGGTGACGCCGATCATGGCGTCCTCGCCCATGATGCGACGCGCCTCGGCCAGGGAGGCGTCCTCCTGGCCCACATGCACGCCGTCGCAGCCCGTGGCGCGCGCCAGATCGGGGCGGTCGTTCAGGATCAGAGCCACGTCGTGCGCCTGGCAGATCGGCTTCAGCCGGGCGACGGCGGCCCGGATCTCCTCGTCCGAGGCCTCCTTCAGGCGGATCTGCAGGGCGGCGCAGTCGCCAGACGCCAGGGCGGTCTCCAGATCGGCGGCGAAAGCGTCCAGATCCGGGATGGCGGCCGGAGTGATCAGGTACAGCCTGCAAGGCGGACGGGCGGGAATTTGCGGTTGACGAGCCATGGCCGAGCCCTGCCCGTCGGCGTCGGCGCCGTCAATGTCGCATGTGCATGCGAATGATTTGCACCCGCCTTAATAAGTGCTATAGCGAGCCATTCTCAGTGTTCCGGGTGCCTCGCCTTGTACGTCTGCAACTGTAACGGTCTTCGCCAGCGTGACGTCGCCCTCGCCATCGAGGCGGGCGCCAGCCGCCCGAAGGACATCTTCGCCAGCCACCAGTGCGCGCCCCAGTGCGCCAAATGCGTGTGCGAGATGCGCCAGATGATCCAGGAAACCCAGACCGCCTTCGCCATCGCCGCCGAATAGACGGTTTTGAAAGCGGATTTCACTCGCATTATCAATGCAGTGATAAAAACTCGCAAATAATCAGCGGCTGCAAAGCCGTGATATGAAGGTCGTCACGGGCGGTCAGGAGGCTCGGCCTTGCGTCGAGGCCGTCTCCGCCGCCGCTTTTTGAAGGACGACGACCATGAAGGGCGATCCCGCGATCATCCGCACCCTCAATGCGGTGCTGACCAACGAACTGACGGCGGTGAACCAGTACTTCCTGCACGCCCGCATGTTCGAGAGCTGGGGCCTGGCCCACCTCGGCAACGTCATCTACGAGGAATCGATCGGCGAGATGAAGCACGCCGACATGCTGATCAAGCGCATCCTGTTTCTGGACGGCCTGCCCAATCTGCAGGACCTGCACAAGCTGAAGGTCGGCGAGGACCCGATCGAATGCCTGGGCGCCGACCTGCAGCTGGAGATCGACAGCCGCGCCACGACCCGCGACGCCGTCACCCAATGCGAGGAAGCCCGCGACTACGTCAGCCGCGACCTGCTGATGAAGATCCTGGCCGACACCGAGGAGCACGTCGACTTCCTCGAGAACCAACACAGCCTGATCCAACTGATGGGCGCCCAGAATTATCTGCAGTCGGCGATGAAGGAAATCGTCACCGACGGCGCCGCCACGGGGAACTGATCCAAGGCCGGGCGCGGCCTCAGAAGGCGGGAACGTCCGCCGCGCCCGGTTGTTCTTGGCTGCATGAGCAGCATGGACGACGCCCTCGACGCCGCCCGCGACCACGCGGCGGACTTCCTCAACGCCGAAGGCCGCGATTGGCGCCACGTCGCCCTGGGCGCGGCGCTGACCGTCGGCTTCGCCCTGGCGGCGACGGCCGTGGCGACCCGCGCCGTTCCTCCGCAGACACGCGGCCTGACCGGCGCCCGAAAACGCGAGGGTCCGATCACCGAGCGGCCGCGCGGACCGTTCAGCCTGATTCTTCCCGCCGTCTTCTCCGCCACCACCCTGTCGGCCCTGCGCGTGTGGAACGCGCCCGCAAGGCCCGGACGCAACGCCGCCATGGGCCTGTGGGCCGTCGCCCAGACGGTCAACGCCGTCTGGCTGGCCGCGCGGCCCACCGGACGGTGGACCCAGATTCTGGCCGCCATGTCGTCGGCGGGTCTGGCCGCCGCCTTCGCCCATGAAGCGCGCAAACTTGACCCCGGCGCGGGCAAGCTGGCCGCCCCGACGGGCATGGGCGTGCGCCTGGCCAATCAGGCGGAACGCGGTCTGGACGACGCAGTCTGAATCCGCGAGTCGCCGAGCAGCGCCATTGCCCTTTTTCGGCTTATCCTCTAGGGCTCCCGGCGATTTGGCGCGCCACGCCCTGGCGGTCGGCGCCTGCCGCCCCCCAGCAACGAGCCCTACGGTTCTCATGAAAATCAACGCCAACACCATCAAGCCCGGCATGGTCCTGCAACACAACGGCGGCCTGTGGGTCGTCACCAAGGCCAGCCACGTCAAGCCCGGCAAGGGCGGCGCCTTCGCCAACGTCGAGGCCAAGAACCTCGAAACCGGCAACAAGCTGAACGAACGCTTCCGCTCGGAAGACAAGGTCGAGCGCGTCACGCTGGAACAGCGCGACTACTCCTATCTGTTCGACAACGGCGAAACCCTCGTCTTCATGGACGACGAGTCCTATGAGCAGATCGAACTGCAAAAGGGCTGGGTCGGCGAAGACCGCATCCCCTACCTGCAGGAAGGCATGAAGGTCATCATCGAGTCGCACGAAGAGCGTCCGATCGGCCTGGAACTGCCGGAACAGGTCGTTCTGGAAGTCGTCGAGACCGAGCCGACCGTGAAGGGCCAGACCGCCTCGTCGTCCTACAAGCCCGCCAAGGCGTCGAACGGCATCCGCGTCATGATCCCGCCCTTCATGTCGACGGGCGAGAAAATCATCGTCGACACCTCGACCGGCGAATACGTCCGCCGCGCGGACTAACAAACGCCGTCATTCCCGGCCAAGGCCGGGCGCTGTAAAGACTACAGGGGCGCGGATGGTCCGCGCCCCTTTTGCTTCTCCGTCCATCCGGGCCGCAGGCCTTTCGAGGATCGACGGATCAGGAGAACCGCCTATGGCCCTCGCTTCCGCCCTGCTCCAGGTCATGATGGACGCCGTCCGCAAGACCGCCCGCCCGATGCTCCGGGATTTCGGCGAGGTGTCGCAGCTCCAGGTGTCTCGCAAGGGCCCCGGCGACTTCGTCACCGCCGCCGACGTCAAGGCCGAGCAGACCCTGTTCGAGCTGCTGCTGAAGGCCCGCCCCGGCTACGGTTTCCTGGGCGAGGAACGCGGCATGGTCGAGGGCACCGACAAGACCCACACCTGGATCGTCGATCCGATCGACGGCACCACCAACTTCATGCACGCCATGCCCCACTTCGCCATCACGGTGGGTCTGGAGCGCAAGCATCCCGACGGCACGTCCGAGATCGTGGCCTGCGTCACCTACAACCCGGTCATGAACGAGATGTTCTGGGCCGAAAAGGGCAAGGGCTGCTACCTGAACGACATGCGCATCCGCATCGCCGGACGCGCCGACATGGCTGAGTGCTTGATCGCCACGGGCCTGCCCTTCATCGGCAAGACGGGCCACGGACAGGCCATCAAGGACATCCACGCCGTCGGCCAGCGCGTCGCAGGAATCCGTCGCCTGGGCGCGGCCTCGCTGGACTTCGCCTGGGTCGCGGCGGGCCGCTACGACGCCTATTTCGAGCGCAACCTGCAGCCGTGGGACGTGGCGGCGGGCATCCTGCTGGTCACCGAGGCCGGCGGCGTCGTCACCACCATCGACCAGGACGGCGACCCCATGAGCGGCAAGCAGATCGTCGCCGGCAACCCGGAAATCCAGGCCAAGCTGCGCAAGATCCTGCGCGAGGCGTAAGACATTGTCCCTCCCCTTCATGGGGAGGGGGGTTGAGCCCGAAAGGGCGAAACTGGGTGGGGGCGGCGCTTCGAAAGAGACGCCGCCTTTTCCATGTCAGGTTCCGCTCACCCCCGCGGAGGCGGGGATGAGCGGAAAGATAAGACCGAGCCGATCTTTCACGCCTTCGTCGCCAAGTCCCCCTACCCTTCGCGCATGATCGCCGCCATCCTGACCGCCGTCCTCCTGTCGTCGAGCCAACCGGCCATGTCCGCTCCCCCCGCCAAGCCGACCGTCATCGCCCATCGCGGCGCCTCGGGCGAGCGCCCTGAGCACACCCGCGCCGCCTATGATCTGGCCATCGAACAGGGCGCGGACTTCATCGAACCGGATCTGGTCATGACCCGCGACGGCCGTCTGGTCGTCCGCCACGAGAACGAGATCAGCGAGACCACCGACGTCGCCGACCGTCCGGAGTTCGCTGCGCGCCGCACCACCCGCGACGTGGACGGCGTTCCCATCACCGGCTGGTTCACCGAAGACTTCACCCTGGCTGAACTGAAGACCCTGCGCGCCCGCGAGCGCCTGCCCGCCCTGCGCCCCGCCTCGGCCGCCTTCGACGGCCAGGAGCCGATTTTGACCTTCGACGAAGTGGTCGAGATCGCCCGTGACGCCAGCGTCCGCACCGGCCGCGTCATCGGCGTCGCGCCCGAGCTGAAGCACCCCAGCCACTTCGCCGCCCTGAGCCTGCCGATGGAGGACGCCTTCGCCGCGGCGCTGGAGCGCCACAGCCTGACCGGCGCCGACGCCCCCATCCTGATCCAGTGCTTCGAGGTCGGGACTCTGGAGCGGCTGGCCGCGCGCATCGACGCCCCCCTGCTGCAACTGATGCAGGCGGGCGGCGGCCCCGCCGACCGGCCCGGCGTGACCTATGCGGAGATGGCGACGTCAGAGGGTCTGGCAGAGATCGCCCGCTATGCCGCCGCGATCGGAGTGCAGGATCTGATGGTCGTGCCGCGTGACGACGCGGGCCGGGCGCTGGACGCCTCGTCCCTCACGGCTGACGCCCATGCGGCGGGACTGAAGGTCGTGGTCTGGACCTTCCGGGCGGAGAACCTGTTCCTGCCCGCCCAATACCGCATCGGCGAAGCGCCGGCCGACCACGGCGATCTGGCGGGCTGGCTGAAGGCGGTCTACGCGCTGGGCGTCGACGCCGTGTTCAGCGATTTTCCCGCAGCGGCTGTAGACGCACGCTAACCTACCCTCTCCCGCCGGGAGAGGGTTTACGATCAGGTTCCCTGAAACTGCAGCTTCGCCAGCCGCGCATACAACCCGCCCTTGGCCGTCAACTCGGCGTGCGTGCCCTCTTCGACCACCTGACCGCCGTCCATCACCACGATGCGGTCGGCCCTCAGCACGGTCGCCAGACGGTGGGCGATGACCAGGGTGGTGCGTTCGGACATCGCCTGATCCAGAGCGGCCTGCACCAGACGCTCGTTCTCGGCGTCCAGCGCGCTGGTCGCCTCGTCCAGCAGCAGGATCGGCGCCTCGCGCACCAGGGCGCGCGCGATGGCCAGACGCTGGCGCTGGCCGCCCGACAGGCTCTTGCCGCGCTCGCCCAGCGGCGTGTCGAAGCCTTCCGGCAGGGCGTCGATGAAGCCGAGCGCCTGAGCCTCGGCGGCGACGGCGCGGGCTTCCTCCAGCGTAGCCGCTTCGCGGCCGAAGCGGATGTTCTCCAGCGCCGAGCCCGAGAACAGCGGCGCCTCCTGCGACACCCAAGCGAAGCGGTTGCGCACATCGACCGGATCGGCCGCGCGCACGTCCACGCCGTCCACCGACACCAGGCCCGACTGCGGGTCATAGAAACGCAGCAGCAGGCGGAAGACCGTCGACTTGCCTGCGCCCGACGGCCCGACCAGAGCCACCGTCTCGCCCGGCCGCACGGTCAGGCTGAAGCCCTTCAGCGCCGGCAAGTCGGGGCGGCCCGGATAGGCGAAGTCCACCGCTGACATCGACACCTCGCCGCGCGGCGGTTGAGGCAGGGCGACCGGGCTGGCGGGCGGCGCGATGGCGGGGGTCGCCCGCATCAGCTCGTCGATCCGCTCCATGGCCCCTGCGGCCTTCTGCACGTCGCCCCAGCTTTCACCCAAGGCGCCGACAGCCCCCGCCGCGAACACCGACAGCAGCACGAACTGCAACAGAGCGCCCGGCGTCATGGTCCCGGCGATCACGTCCTGCGCGCCCAGCCACAGCACCAGGGTCACGCCGCCGAACATGACGACGATGATCATGGCCGTCATCACCGCCCGCGCCCGCATCCGCTTCAGGGAGACGCCGAACGCCTCCTCCACCGCCGCGCCGAAACGGCCGATGGCGCTCCTTTCACGACCGAAGGCTTGAACCGTCTCGATGGCGTCGACGCTTTCCCCGGCGAAGCCCACGGCCCCGGCGAATGTGTCCTGCGACTTCACCGTCAGGCGGCGCACGACCCGACCGAACAGAAACAGCGGCACGATCAGAAGCGGCACGATCAGCAGGACAAAGGCCGTCAGCTTCGGACTGACGAAGAACAGCAGGATCACCCCGCCGATCAGAGTCAGCAGGTTGCGCAGCGCATAGCTGATCGAGGTGGTCAGCAGGGTGTCCACCAGCTGGATGTCCGTGGTCAGGCGCGACAGCACCTCGCCCGTGCGCATATGGGCGAAGAAGACGGGGTCCAGGGTCAGGATGCGCTGGAACAGCGCTTGACGCAGATCAGCGATGATCCGCTCGCCCGTCTTGGTGACGTAGAAATAGCGCAGCGCCGTCGCCAGCCCCAGGATCACGGCGTTCAGGCCCAGGATCAGGAACCACTTGTCAATATGGGCGCCGCCGCTCTCGAACCCCTGGTCGATGGCCCCGCGCGCCGTCGCCGTCAGAGCCAGGGAGGCGACGGTCGAACCGATCAGCCAGATCGCCGAAATGCCTGCGTCCATCCTGTGCCGCCCCAGGAAGGGCAGCAGCCGCCCGAGGGGACGAATGTTGCGGCTCTTGGCGCGCTTGCCGCCCGCCTCTTCCATCTGCTCGGCCAGAACGGCCCCGGCGCCGGGGCGGCCTGTCGGTTGAGCGTGGCGTTGGGGTTCTGCGTGGGTCATGGCCGCGCTCTTGCCCCGGAACGCCCCCCGGTGTAAACGCCGCCCCTCGCTCCCGTCGCGCCCTGCGGCGGGATTCTCTATTTACGCGCAGTGACGGTCGGCATCGTCGTCGCGCAGAGACGGACAAGATCGATGAAAGCGGACACGCACCCCGACTACCACTTCATCACTGTTGTGATGACCGACGGCACCACCTACCAGACCCGTTCGACCTACGGGAAGGAAGGCGCCACGCTGAACCTGGACATCGACCCGACGTCTCACCCGGCCTGGACCGGCGGCAACCAGCACCTGATGGACCGCGGCGGCCGCGTGTCGCGCTTCAACAACAAGTTCGGCGGCTTCATCAAGAAGTAAGCCACGCTTGGTGCGACAAGTTCGCCACAAAAGCGCCGGTCCGAGGGCCGGCGCTTTTTTGTTGCCCGGAACGCCGATAATATGAACGCGTTCGATCATTTGGGGCGTGGACGCTGGGTCCGGGCCTGATCGGACCACATGAGTTGCAGACGATGAACCGACGGGAACTGGGCCTTGGCGTCGCCACGACGAGCCTGACGCTGGCGGCGGCGAGCGGAGCGCTGGCCCAGACGCGCACCACCGATCCCCAGATCTTCATCGCGGGCTTCGACGCCCAGGCCGGGCGCCTGCCCGCAGCCCAGCAGGCCGAGGTCCGCGCCGTCTACCAACTGACCCAGGGCAAGCCGATCTGGACGGCCGATCGCCTGCGCGTGCTGCAGGAAGTCGCCGCCGGCGCCGAGCGCCATGGCCTGCCGGCGGGAGACTTCTTCGACTTCGTCGGCCTGGCCGCCGACCGCGAGACGGCCGAGATCCGCACCACCGCCGCCGCCCTGGCCTACGCCCGTGTCCTGGCCGAGGGCCGCATCCGGCCCGAGACGGTCGAAGAGCTGTGGGAGATGCAGAAGAACAGCGTCGACCTGCCGCGCGGCCTGGTCGACGCCGTGGCCGCCAACACGCTGAGCCAGTGGTTCGACGCCCTGCCCCCCACGGACCTGGGCTACACCAATCTGTCGGCCGGCTACGCCCGCTATCGCCGCATCGCCCGTCAGGGCGGCTGGCCCGCCTTCCGCCTGAGCAGCGGCACGATCGAGCCGGGGAGCAGCGATCCGCGCATCCCCGCCCTGACCGCGCGCCTCGCCGCCGAGGGCGACCTGAGCGCCGCCGCCGCCGAGCGGCTGAAGGGCAACCTGGCCTATGGCTCCGAGCTTCAGCAGGCGGTTCGCAGCTTCCAGACGCGTCACGGCCTGGGCTCCGACGGCCGCGTCGGCCCTGCGACCCAGCGTTCCCTGACCGCCACGGCCGAGGACCGCGCCCGCCAGATCGCCCTGAACCTGGAGCGTCGCCGCTGGCTGAAGCGCGAACTCAACCCCGAGCGGATCGAGGTCAACACCGCCGCCGCCATCATGGTCTACTGGAAGGACGGCAAGCCGGTTCACTCCAACCGCGTCATCGTCGGCACCGCCGCCAACCAGACCCCCAGCCTTGAAAAGCCGTTCGCCTCGGTCGTGGCCAATCCGCCGTGGACCGTGCCCATGGGCATCGCCCGGCGCGAGATCCTGCCCAAGGGCCCCGGCTACCTCGCCGCCAACGACATGTACGTCAACGCCGACGGCTGGGTGGTGCAGCGCGCCGGGCCGAAGTCGTCGCTGGGCAATGTGAAGTTCGAGTTGCAGGACAGCTACGCCATCTTCCTGCACGACACCCCGGCGCGGGGCGCCTTCAACCTGTCGGTGCGCCAGCGCAGCCACGGCTGCGTGCGGGTGCAGGACGCCATCGGCTTCGCCCGCCTGCTGCTGTCGCCCGACCCCGAACGCCTGGCCGTGTTCGACGCGGCCCAGGCCAGCGGCGAGACCAAGCGCGTGACCACCGGCCGCAACATCGGCGTGCGCCTGCTCTACTGGACCGCCTTCGTCGACGGTCAGGGCCGCGTCGCCTTCCGCGAAGACGTCTACAAGCGCGACGCCAAGCTGGCCGACGCCCTGGGCATCGCCGTCAACCTGCCGCAGGTGGTGGCCGACGCCCCGATCGATCCGGACGAAGTGACGCCGTAAGCGAGGCGCTCAGCCGAAGGCGGCGCGCAGACGATCCATCTGACTCTGCACCGGATTGGCGGGCGCCGTCGCCGGCTCCACATACATCTGCCGGTCCAGGTGCAGCACGCGGTCGTAGAGCTTCTCGGCCCGCACGGCGTATTCGATCAGGGCGATCGGCAGGTCGCCGCGACGCGGCTCCGTCTCCATGCGGCGATCGGCCAGGCGGTAGCGGGGGTCGCCCGCCGCCTCGGCGCTCATATCCTGTTCACGCACGGCGCGCTGGACCAGCAGCCACGAGGCGATCTGCATCAGCCGCGTGGTCAGCTTCATGCTCTCGCCCGCATAGGACAGGGCCGCCGCCCGCGACAGCAGGCGCGAATCCTGGCGTCCGTCGCCATCCAGATAGGCGGCGGTCTCCTCGACCAGCTCCATGCCTTCGCGGAAGGTGCGCTCGAACAGCTCGGAGCGCGCGAAGTCCAGCACTTCGGCGCCGACAAGGCGCGCCGGGCTCGGTTCAGCTTCGATGGCGGTCACAGGCGTCTATCCACGAATCTCATGCATTCGCTCGCTGCAATCGTCATGCCACGGAAGCTGATCCGACGGGAGGGGGCGGCCGAAACCGTCCCCAACCCGCGCGCCTCAGCGGAAGTTGAACAGCGCATCGGCGGCGCTGCGCTGTGAAGACTTGCCCTGAATGGCGGCGCGCGCGCGGGCGATCTCGGCCTCCAGAGCGGCGATCCGCTCCTGAAGTTCATCCACGGCGTAGAGGTCCAGGTCTTCGCGCCCCAGGGCGGCGATGGCCTCGCCGCGCTGCGGCCGGGGCTCCAGATCTTCGAAACTCATCCTCGCCTCCTTGGCCATTACGGGCACGACCTCCTATGTGAACGCCGCATTGAACCGGAATGCAAGCAAGGGAGGCTGCACCATGCAGGCCATAGAGATCGAAAACGGACGCGGCCCCGCCGAGGCCCTGCGCCTGACGACGCGTCCCCTGCCCGTTCCGGGCCCTGGCGAAATCCGCATCCGCGTGCGCGCAGCGGGCGTGAACCGCCCGGACATCGTCCAGCGCGAGGGCCGCTATCCGCCCCCGCCGGGCGCCTCGGACATTCTGGGGCTGGAGGTCGCGGGCGAGGTCGACGCCCTGGGCGAGGGCGTGACGCGCTGGACTGTCGGCGACAGGGTCTGCGCCTTGCTGGGCGGCGGCGGATACGCCGAATACGCCGTGGTCGACGCCCGCCACGCCCTGCCGATCCCGGACGGCCTCGACTTCATCCAGGCCGCCGCCCTGCCCGAGACCGCCTTCACCGTCTTCGCCAACGTCTTCGAGGGCGGCGGGCTGAAGTCGGGCGAGACCCTGCTGATCCACGGCGCCACCAGCGGCATCGGCGTCATGGCCATCCAGATGGCCAAGGCGGCGGGGGCCCGCGTCATCGCCACCTCGCGCGGCGCCGCCAAGGCCGAGGCCGCCCGCGTCCTGGGCGCCGACGTCAGCCTGGACGCCGCCCAGGACGACCTGGCCGCCGCCATCCAGGAGGCAGGCGGCGCCGACGTGGTGCTGGACATGGTTGGGGCCGCCTACGCCGAACTGAACCTCAACGCCCTGAAGCCCGGCGGACGCTGGGTGGTGATCGCGACCCTGACGGGCGCGCGGGCCGAGGTCGACCTGATGCGGATCATGTTGAAGCGGATCGTCCTGACCGGCTCGACCCTGCGCAGCCGCCCGGCCGATGAAAAGGCCCGCCTGGCCGCCGCCGTCGAGGCGACGGTCTGGCCCTGGATCGCCTCCGGCGCCGTGCGGGCCCAGGTCGAGGCGACCTTCCCCCTGGCCGAGGCCGCCGCCGCCCACGCCCATCTGGAAGCCGGAGCCCACGTCGGCAAGGTCGTGCTGCTGCCCTAAAAGGAAAAAGGCGGGAAGCCGAAGCCTCCCGCCCTATCCGTCAACCGTCTCTACAGCCTACCAGCGGCCGCCGCTGCGGGCCGGACGCAGGGACGAGATCTTGTCGTTCATCCCCGTGTTGCGCAGGTCGCGCATATCGCCGCGCACGATCTCGCAGCGACCGCGATAGTTGGCGTCCTCGCAGACCTCCCAGCTTCCCCGCGACAGGCGGATCGAGCTGATCGCATCGTTCATGCCCAGGTTGCGCAGGTTCGGGACCTCGTTGCGGAAGCTCATCGACTGGCCGCGATAGTCGGCGTCGCGATAGACGGTGATCGAGGACTGGCCCCAACCGCCGTTGCCAGGCCGGCCGTCGTTCCACCCGCCGCCCGGGCGCCCCGGACGGCCGCCGTTCTCGAAGTCGCCCTGGAAGCGGCCGCAGGCCAGACGGCCGTCGCGGTTGACGATCTCTTCACTGGAGCAGCGCGCCAGTTCGATCGAGGTTTCGCGCATATTGCCCCGCATGTCGCGGCAATCCGCATAGAGGCGGCCGCGATTCACATAGGCCCCCGAGCAGCTCTGGACGTAGGAGCCGCGCGGCGCGCCGCGCGCCTGAACCTGGGCTTCCGCCGAACTCACGTTCACGACGGAGAAACCGCCCGCCGCCATGACCAAACCTGCCGCTGCAACCACGAACTTCTTCATGACACGGTCTCCTTCGAGATCTCTCCCGGCGCACAACGCGCCTTGGCCCTGAATGTTCATCATGCCAGATGAACCTTCGCTGTATGAGGGCGACAGACGACGTTTTCATTTCAACTGAAATCACCTATAAAGGTCTTCTCGCGCCCGGCCGAAAAGGTCGGGCGCCGTCGATTCAAACGCCCGTTTTTTGGGCCGCAACCGCCGGGATCCATGCCCATGACCGACATCCTGATGCCCAAGGCCACCGCGGTCTGGCTGGTGGACAACACCTCGCTCTCGTTCGAGCAGATCGCCGACTTCTGCGGCCTGCACCCGCTCGAGGTGCGCGGCATCGCCGACGGCGACGTGGCGCGCGATATCCGCGGCGCCGATCCCATCGTCAACGGCCAACTGACCCGCGAAGAGCTGGACAAGGCCCAGAACGACGAAAACTACCGCATGAAGGCCGTGGTCAGCCGCCACGCCGAACTGCTGAAGCCGGCCAAGTCCGGACCGAAATACACGCCGGTCTCGCGCCGTCAGGACCGTCCGGACGCCATCATGTGGTTCGTCCGCAACCACCCGGAAGTGACCGACGCCCAGATCGCCAAGCTGCTGGGCACCACCAAGGCCACGATCGAGAGCGTGCGCAACCGCACCCACTGGAACTCCGCCAACATCAAGCCGGTCGATCCTGTGACCCTGGGCCTGACCGGCCAGCTGCAGCTGGACGAGGTGGTCCGCAAGGCCGCCGACAAGAAGGCCAAGGACGACGCCAAGAACGGCGTCCTCCAGCCCGTCGAGCCTGAGGTCGAGCCGGAAATCGTCGCTGAGGAAGAGGCCGAGCCGGACTATGGCTCGGGCGCCGAGCCCACGGCCGAGTCGGTGTTCGGTTCGCGCGACTGATCTCCTGTCGATCGACGGATACAAAACGGCCCCGGAAGAGCAATCTTCCGGGGCCGTCGTCATTTCAGGTGGGAAGCCCGCTAGTGGGTTCGGGATTCCAGACTGTTGATCTCTTCCTTAAGTCGCAGTTTTCGCTGCTTCAGCTCCCTGAGGTGTGTCGGGTCCGCGGTGGGTCGGCGCATCTCCTGCTGGATGGTCTCATCCAGCGACCGATGGCGATTACCCAATTCGCGAATACGAGCCTCGATGGTCATGGCTTGCGCCTCCATGTCTAAGGGACCACTACACTGAGCGCCCGGTTCGACGAGGTGTGGAATCACATTGCAGTGACCCTCGCCGCTCCGAACACGGACAGGTTGGAGACGAAATTGGCCGATGTTGTGAACACGACCGTTCGGGCGCCGGCGCCCTCTCGGCTAGTCGTTGGAATCTCTGGCGCTTCAGGCGTCGTCTATGGCGCGCGCGTGCTGGACGCCCTGCGCGAACTGGGCGTCGAGAGCCATCTGGTCGTCACCCGCGCCGCCCTGCTCACCTTGTCGCAGGAGACGGATCTCACCCCCGACGAGCTGACGGCCAAGGCGGACGTGGTTCATCGACTGAACGATGTGGGGGCGACCATCTCCTCCGGCTCCTTCCGCACCCTGGGCATGATCGTCGCGCCCTGCTCGGTGCGGACGATGAGCGAGATCGCCACCGGCGTGACCTCGACCCTTTTGACCCGCGCCGCCGATGTGACGCTGAAGGAGCGCCGCCCCCTGGTGCTGATGGTGCGCGAGACGCCGCTGCACCTGGGTCATCTGCGCACCATGACGGCCCTGGCCGAGATGGGCGCCGTCATCGCCCCGCCCCTGCCCGCCTTCTACGCCCGTCCCGACAGTCTGGAGCAGATGGTCGACCAGTCGGTCGGGCGAGCGCTGGACGTCTTCGGACTGGACTGGTCGGCCGTGCGCCGCTGGGAAGGGCTGAAAGGCGGGAGCGAGGCATGAGCGACGATCTGTGGACCTGGGCCTGCGCCGCCTACGCCGCGCCGGGCGCGGCCGAGGCCTGCCTGTCGCTTCAGGATTATCACGAGCAGAACGTGCCCCTGCTGCTGTGGGCCGCCTGGACCGCCGTCACAGGGCGTCGCCCCGACGAGGAGACCATCGAGGCCGCCTGCGACACCGCCCGCGCCTGGCAGACCACGACCATCGCCCCCCTGCGCGCCGTGCGCCGCACGCTGAAGACGCCCGTGCCGGACCTGGAGACCGACGCTCGCCTGGCCGTGCGCGAACAGGTGAAGGCCATCGAACTGGCCGCCGAGCGCCATCTGCTGAACGGGCTCGAAGCCCTGTCGCCCGCTCCGACCGGCGCGCCTCGCCCGCCCGTCGACGCCATGGCCGAAACGGCGCGCCTGTGGGATCGCGTCGTGCCGCGTCCGGCGCTCAGAACCCTGTCCGACCTGCTTCCGACCTGACGCCAGCTCAGCTATAATCCCCCGGTCCGGGGCCTGACGATGAACGACGACGAACCTTACCTGTCCGAAGAAGACGAGGCGCTGCGCGCCGAACTGGCCCGCCTGCTCCAGGAGCACGCCGACCTGGACGCCTCCATCGAGGCGCTCGGCCACATGCCCGCCCCGGATCAACTGATGATCGCCCGGCTGAAGCGCAAGAAGCTGGCCCTGCGCGACGACATCGTGAAACTTCAGGACCAGATCCTGCCCGACATCATCGCGTAGTAAAATAACGGCGGTTATTGACTCTTGTGTCGCTAGAGGTCGAGATGTGCTCGTAACCCACTGGCAGGAGAGAACTGATGCGTATGCGTAAGATTCGAAATGCCGTACTTCTAGCGTCCATCGTGATGACCACGTCGGCGCTGTCTGTCGGCGCCGGGGCCAAAGCCCCCGGCATCATGTACCATCGCACCTTCTACAGCGACGCCACCATGACTGTTCAGGTCGGCTGGTACCGCGACAAGTGCTGGAATGGGAACGTCGTCGCCTCACCGGTCCAAGGCGTCACTTCGCCGTATTATACCCTCGAAGCGATCGGCAGTTGCTCTGGAGGCTACTGGTAAGCTTGGGACGGAGGCGGCTCCACGCTGCCTCCGCGCCCACCCCCTAGAGCGGCAGGACCGAAGTGTCCTTGACCTCTTCCATCACCGCATAGGTGCGGGTCTCGCGCACGCCCGGCATGACGATGAGGGTGTCGGCCAGGAAGACGCGGTAGGCGGCCATGTCCCTCATCCGAACCTTGACCAGATAGTCGAAGCCCCCCGCCACCATGTGGCATTCCAGCACCTCGGGCGAGCGGCGGATGCGCTCGGCGAACTGGTCGAAGATGTCCGAGGTCGTGCGGTCCAGCAGCACCTCGATGAAGATCAGCAGTTCGCGCTCGGCGAACTTCGGGTCGATCAGGGCCGTATAACCGGTGATGACGCCGCGCTCACGCAGGCGGCGCACCCGCTCGAAACAGGATGACGCCGACATGTTGCAGGCGGCGGCCAGATCCTGATTGGTGATCCGTCCATCCTGCTGCAGCACCCGCAGGATGCGGCGGTCGGCGTCGTCCAGCTTGTATTCCCCAGCGCTCATGCGCTCTCCCCCTCTACGCTTTACAGAATCCCGACACTGACAAAGCCGCGCGTGATCCGCAACGCGTCTGTCAGTGTCGGAAGGTCGACGTCTGTCGACGTCGGCCCGGTCTCGATTATTGTCCCGAACGGGCCGCCGCCGCAGCCTGCTTGCTCTGGGCGATGAAGGCCTCCATCTCGGCGGTCATGGCCGGGATGGTGGCGACGCCGATGGCCAACAGATGGTCGTGGAAGGCGCGGATGTCGAAGTCGGCCCCCAGTTCCGCCTCGGCCAGACGGCGCAGGCGCACGATCTCGATCTCGCCCAGCTTGTAGGACAGAGCCTGACCCGGCCAGGTGATGTAGCGGTCGATCTCGGTGCCGACCTCATGGTCGGACAGGGCGGTGTTCTCGCTCAGGAAGGCCACCGCCTGTTCGCGGGTCCAGCCCTTGGAGTGGACGCCGGTGTCGATGACCAGACGCGCCGCGCGCCACATCTCATAGGTCAGGCGGCCGAAGTCCTCATAGGCGTCTTCATAGATGCCCATCTCGACCGCCAGCTTCTCGGTATAGAGGGCCCAGCCCTCGCCGAAGGCCGAGATGTAGGTCTGGGCGCGATAGTCGGGCATGGGCTCATGCTCGCGGCGCAGATTGCCCTGCCAGGCGTGGCCGGGGTTGCACTCGTGCACCGTCAGCGCCGGGATGTTGTAGCGCGGTCGCGACGGCAGGTCATAGGTGTTCAGCAGGCAGACGCCGTTGCCGCCCCGACCGGCCGTGTAATAGGGCGCGATGGCGTCCGGCACCGGGATCAGGCTGAAGGTGTCGCGCGGCTTCAGGTTGAAATACTGGCCGATCTTGCCGTCGACCTTCTTGATGACCCAGGCGCCGTGCCACAGCAGGTGCTCCGGCTTGTCATAATGGAACTGCGGGTCGGTCTTCAGAAAGGTGATGAAGTCGGCGAAGCTGCCGGTCCAGCCGGTGCTGCGCATCACCGTCTCCATCTCGGCCCGGATGCGAGCGACCTCGGCCAGGCCGATCTGATGGATCTGATCCGGCGTCAGGTTGACGCTGGTGTATTGGCGAATCTGCGTCTGATAGAAGTCATCCCCATCCGGCAGACGGTTGGCGCCCAGGGTGTCGCGCGCGCCCGGCACATATTCGTCTCGAATGAAGCTCAGCAGGGTGCGGTGCGCCGGCACGACCTGCTGCTGGATCACCTGGACAGCAGCGGCGCGCAAACGCGCCTTGTCCGCCTCGGCCATGGTCGCGGGCATGGTCAGGAAGGGCTTGTAGAAAGGATTCTGCGTGACGTCCGTCGGTTCCGTGACCGCCAGGATCGACACGTCGCGGCCCACCAGAGAGGCCTTCGGCTGGGTGAAGCCGCGCGCCAGGCCGGCGCGCATATTGGTGATCTGTTGATCGAAATAGCGCGGCGTGTCCCGCATCTGGGACAGATAGCGCTCATAGTCCTCGACCGAGGTGAAGGTCGCATTGCCCATCCCCGTCAGCGACGACCAGAACGAGCTGTCCGAGTTGAACGGCATCTCATAAAGCCGGTGACGGCCGTCATCGACGAAGTTGTCGATCTGATGCTTGTAGACGGCGTAGTTGGTGCGCTGGTTCGGCGACAACTGCTCGGGCGAGATGGCCTCGAGACGGCGCTGCACGGCCGTCCAGTATTCCAGACGACGCTGCTGGGTGGCGGCGCTGACGTCCGGCAGGGTGCTGGGTTTGGACGCCCGCGACGGAATCTCTTTCTGACGCCAGGCCCACTCCTCGTCGGCGATGGCCTCGAACTGGGCGTCCAGGGCCGAGGGCGCGGCGGCGGCCGAAGCCGAAGCGGCCCGGGCCTGTTGTGGAGCGGCTACGCCCCCTACGGCCAGAATTCCGACAGCGACCGCCAGGGCCCCGAAAGCAGTGAGAGACTTCATCGTCTTTCCCCCCGAAAAACACAGGGACGCCGGGCGGCGTCCGATAAGGCAAGAAGCCGCCCGTCACCGGGCGGCTTCACTACTCTGGATCAGAATCGGGCGTTCACGCCAACGTAAACGTAACGACCCAGGTTGTTGTAAATGCTGGCGTTGAAGCCATTGTACAGACCCGTCCCGGTCCAGGTGAACGCCGTCTGCGGCGGCGCTTCATTGGTGAAGTTGTTCACACCGGCGAAGACCGAGTAGCGGTCGAAGCGGTATTCAGCCCGGATGTCGTGCGTCAGCCACGACGGGGCCTTCCACACTTCATACGCGCCCACCTTGTCCTGGTTGCTCCGCAGCACGCTGCTCAGATACTGATTGGCGTAGGAGAGCGACAGACGGTCATAGTCCCAGGACACGCGGAAGTTGATCCGGCGCTTGGGATTGGGCGCCTCGCCCGCTTGCTCGTCGCGCACGCTGGCGTCGCCCGGAACCGGGTCATAGGTCAGCTCGTCCAGGAAGCCGGCGGCCGCGCTGAGCGACAGCGAGCCGTAGTCCGGCAGACCCAGCTTCGCCAGATCCGTGCGGTAGGACGCGGTCACGTCCCAGCCCGAGTTGGTGTACTCGGCGACGTTCATGACCTGGTTCACCACGCTGGCGATGTTGCCGTCGGGGCCGCGCGTGACATTGGGACAGAACTGGTTGTCCAGGGTCGGGCTGTCGACGCAGTTGTTGATGATGGTGCGCGCCCCCAGCGAGGCGATCACGTCGCTGATCTTGATGTCGTAGTGATCGACGGTGACCGCCAGGCCCGGCAGGAAGGACGGCGTCAGGACGACGCCCAGGGTCAGGGTTTCCCCCTCTTCCGGACGCAGGTCGGGGTTGCCCTTGCTGATGGCGGGCTTGGTCGCGATCGATTGGGTGAAGCCCGGATCGAGGCCCAGGGCTGCGCAGTTCGCCTTGCGGTTGTCAGGGAAGTTCCCGATGTTCAGGCGCGTCGCGTCGCAAGGGTCATCGAACAGATTGTAGCCTTCGCCGCCGCCGTCGAACAATTCGCTGATGTTCGGCGCCCGCACAGCCTTGGCGTAGTTGGCGCGGAACCGGATGTTGCGGTCGACCGTCCACTCCATGCCCAGGCCGTAGCTGCTGTCGCCGCCCGTGGTGGTGTAGTCCTGGTAGCGATAGGCCGCCGTCAGATCCAGGTATTGGATGAACGGCACATCGGCCAGCAGCGGCAGATTGACCTCGCCGAAGACTTCCTTGGACTCATAGGCGCCCTCGGTCCGGGCCTGTTTGTTCTGGAAGATCAGCCCCTGCTGCGAGCGGATGTCCGGGACCGCGCGGCTGGCTTCCTTGCGCCACTCCACGCCCGCCGCGAAGGCGACCGGCAGGCTGGTTCCGCTGAACAGCGAGGGATAGGAGAACAGCTCGCCGTTGACGCTGGCCACCGCATTCCACTGGCGGATGCGGTCTTTGCGGAGCGTGTAGATGTAGGAATAGTCGATCGCTTCCTGAGAGCCGACATAGGCCCCGAACAGGTTCAGCGGCTGACAGCCCCGCGCCCTCGCATCCACGCTGCGGCAAACGATCTGCCCGTTCTCGCTGACGGCGTCGATCGACTCGTAGAACTCCTTCTGCAGGCGGTCGAAGTTGGTGAACTCCGACTCCGTCTGACCGTAGTTGACGTAGGCCTCGAACCGCCAGCCGTTGCTGAAGGCGCCGTCCACGCCGGTCACGAACCGCGTGGTGTCGTAGACGCTTTCCGTGGTGCGGATGCCGAAGTCGGTGTCGATGCGGCTGATGTCGAAGAACGTCATATTGGCCTGCGCCAGCATCGTTTTCAGTTCATCAGGCAGGAAGGCGTTGTCCGCCTGGATGCGATAGGCGTTGCCTGTCGACATGCCCGGCGAGCTGTCGGCGAAGGTGCCGTTCCGCGCCTGGCTGCTGGCCTCCATGTGGAAATACTTGGCTTCGGCGAACAGGTTCAGTTCGCTGATGAAGTCGACCGAGGGCTGGAACTGGTGGCGCAGCTGCAGTTCGCCGCCGAAACGCTCGACCGGCGTGCGCAGCATGTCGTCGCGCAGCTTGAAGCCGTCGCCGCCGATCGACAGTTTCTGCTCGCGGCCGGCGCCGTCGTACAGGATCTGGCCGCGGTCGAACGGAACCAGCTTGCCGTCCGGCGTGAAGGTCAGGGCGAAGGCCTGATTGGAGCCGATCGGCGTGACGATCACCGGGGTGAAGAAGTCGTTCTGGGTGTTGGTGTAGACGTCCCGCGCCTGGATGAAGGACGGCAGGCCGTCGTCCGGGCTCTTCTTGTCCGGGTTCGGGATTTCAGCCAGGGCGCTCATGGCGTAGTCGCGCTCGTGGCGGAACAGGCCCTCGGACTTGTCATAGGTCAGGGCGCCCATGATGTTGGTCCGGTCATCGTTGAAGTTCCGCCCCACCGCGACCGAGCCGTAGTAGGTGTTCGGGCCGTCGGCCGAACCATACTGCGACTGGAAGGCGACGCCGTCGAAGTCCTGCTTGGTGATGAAGTTGACCACCCCGGCCACGGCGTCGGCGCCATAGACGGCCGAGGAGCCGCCCGTCACCGTGTCGATGCGTGCGATCGTGGTCTTCGAGATGGAGTTGACGTCCACCGCGCTGGTGCCCGCCGAACCGGCGACGTGGCGGCGGCCGTTGACCAGAACCAGGGTGCGGCTCGCCCCCAGGTTACGCAGGTTCAGGGTGGCCAGGCCCTGGCCCGACACCGAGTTGGTCGTGCTGGAGGCCGAGGAGCCGAGGCCGACCTGCGGCTGGCGCGTCATGGCGTCGATCAGGTTGGTGACGCCGGTGTTCTCGATTTCCTGGGCGTCGACGACGTTGACCGGGGTCGCGGCCTCGACGTTCGGACGCCGGATACGCGAGCCGGTCACCACGATATCGGCGACGGCGCTGGCTTCCGGCTCGGCGGCCGGCGCTTCGGATTGAGCCCAGGCAGGCTGGGCGGCGGCGGCGGCCGTGACGGCCAGACCGGCGATTATCGTCCCGGTCTTCAGATACGCAGACAGTCTCATTGGATCACCCCTCGTTTTTTGATCTGAACCCAGGCGCGCCGTCCCCATTTCGGCGTCGCCTGCGTCGCTCTTTTTTGGATCAGCGCCCGGCGGACGCCTCTCCCCGTTCGGCTTTCTGCCGATCGACCATGGCCCGGACGTCGGCCAGCAGGGCCGGAGCGTCGTAGGCGACCCCGCGCGCCACCGTCCAACGCACCCCGCCCACCGTCTCGATGCGGTTTTCGGGGCTCAGGCGCTCATGTCCGGTGCCGTAAAGGGTCTTGAAGTTGGCCAGCGGATTCTCGGTCGTGATGACCAGATCCGCGCTCATGCCGGGCCGCACGACGCCGAAGGTCGGCGCCTTGCCCGTCGGCTCGGTCAGGGTCGTCGCTCCGTCCATCGTCGCGGCGCGCACGATCTCCAGCGGGTTGAAGCCCGCCTCCTGCAGCAGCTCCAGCTCTTCAATGTAGCCGAAGCCGTAGAGCTTCCAGATGAAGCCGGAATCCGACCCCACCGTCACCCGGCCGCCGATCTTCTTGTAGTCGTTCACCAGACGCATGAACCGCTCATAGAAGCGGCGCCACGCCACCTCGTTCGAGGTCGTCCAGTCGAAGAAGTAGCTGCCGTGGTTATCGCGCGTGGACTGGAAATAGTCCGCCAGCGTCGGCAGGGTGTAGATCTGATGCCACGGCGCATTGCGCGCCCGCATCAGGTCGCGCGACGCCGCATAGATGGTCATCGTCGGGTCGAAGACGACGCCGGTCGCCTTCTGCTCCTCCAGGTATTCGAACCACTGCGGCGTGCCGGGCTCGACCTCCTTCCAGATTTCCGCAGCCTCGCCGAAGCGCATCTGCTCATCGTAGAAGTTGTAGTCGGTCGGATAGTTCTGGATGCTGCGACCGCCCAGCAGGGCTTCGAAGTGGCCGTAGAAGTGGGTCACCGTGCCGAGGCCCGCCTCGGCCAGATCGCGCGCGTTCAACTGGGCCACGCCCGGCTGGGCGATGTGGGCCACCGTGCCCATGCCGTTCTTCTTGGCCTCGTCGATGGCGGCCAGGACCACCTCGGGCGTTTCATCGCCGCGCAGGAAGAATTTGATCCCGTCGATGCCGTTGGCCGCGCCCCAGCGCACCCATTCGCGCGCCATCTGCTCATTGCGGATGCGGCCGCGCGACCAGCCCGAACCCAGGGTCTGATAGTTGAAGATGCGCGGCGCGACGATCTCGCCGCGCGCCGAGCGGGTCTTTTCCGATACGGCGATGTCCTGCGGCGCCAGGCTGACGCCGCGCACCGTCGTCACCCCGTGGGCCAGCCACAGCTTGTAGACATACTCCAGGTCCGGCGCCTTCTGCGGGCTACCGCCATGGGCGTGGGCGTCGACGAAGCCCGGCATGACATACATGCCGCGCGCGTCGATCTCGTGCGCCGCGTTCAGCGGCGGTCGCCCCTCGCGCTCCGGCAGGCCCGGCCAGCCCGCTTGGATGATGTCGGTGATTTTGTCGTTCTCGATGACGATATCGACCGGCCCCATCGGCGGCGCGCCCGTGCCGTCGATCAGCATGGCGCCGCGCACCACCATCAGCGGATAGGGACCGAAGCCCTCGTCGGCGCGCCGCGGCGGGGCCGGATTAAGCGTCGCGCGCGCCGGCGCCGCCTGGGTTTGGGTCTGGGCCAGCACCGCGCCCGGCGCACCCGCCAGCAGCAGCGCAGCCGCGCAGACAGCCCCCGCCCTCTTGAAGACAGCCTTCGCCCCTGTCGTGGTCCGCAAGCCGCAATCCCTCCCAAGATCGGGGGCCACAGCCCCTGCCAGCGTCTGTCCGGCGCTTGGCCGGCTCCTTGAATCGCTACCATTCCGAGGGAAGCATGAGCTTCGGATATTGCAGTTATGACGAAATAAAATTCACAAGAGCTTCGAAAAACTGAGCCATCTTCGAAATGCGCAATTTCAGGCGCAATGCGGGATAGAGGCGTTGTTTCTGCGGTAAATCTGAATTTATGATCCAATGATCAGGATATAAAGCGGCCTTTCAGGGTCGTTTTTTCTGCTGCGGCATAGCTTGGCGCCCCCAGGTTATCGCCAATAATGCTACGGAAAAACGCCGTTATTCCGAATATTTTTACAATCGCCGCCAAGGATCGTCCGGGGGAGACGCATGAGTTTCATGACACGCCGCAAGGCTCTGCCTGCGCTGGGGGGCGCAGCGCCCAAAGCCCACGGGCTCAAGCCGACCCTGTCCTGGCCCCACCTGGTGGCCTTGGGCGTCGGCGCCATCGTGGGGACCGGCATCTACACCCTGATCGGCGTCGGGGCCGAACGGGCGGGGCCGGCGGTCATGCTGGCCTTCGTCATCGCGGGCGTCGTCTGCGTCTGCGCCGCCCTGGCCTACGCCGAGCTGGCGACCATGATCCCGGAATCGGGTTCGGCCTACACCTATTCCTACACCACCCTGGGCGAGGGAGCGGCCTGGATGGTCGGGTGGAGCCTGATCCTGGAATACACCGTGGTCTGCTCCGCAGTGGCCGTGGGCTGGGCGGGCTACTTCTCCGGCATGATGGAGGGGATCGGCATGGGCCTGCCCGCCGTGCTGACCTCGGCGCCGTCGCAGGGCGGCATCGTCAACCTGCCCGCCGTGATCATCGTCGCCGCCGTGGCGGGCCTGCTGGTCGCCGGCACGCGTGAGAGCGCCTCGATCAACGCCGTGCTGGTGGTGGTCAAGATCGCGGCCCTGATCGCCTTCGTGGCGATCGCCCTGCCCCACTTCAACCCGGACAACCTCAAGCCCTTCATGCCCTACGGCTTCTCGCACGGGGTCGGGGGCCAGATGGGCGTCATGGCGGCGGCGGCCATCATCTTCTTCGCCTTCTACGGCTTCGACGCCGTGGCCACGGCGGCGGAAGAAACCCGCAATCCCGCCCGCGACCTGACCATCGGCATCATCGGTTCGATGGTGGCCTGCGTCGTCATCTACATGGCCGTGGCCATCGCCGCCCTGGGCGCCATGCCCTTCACCGAGTTCATGAAGTCGCCCGAACCCCTGTCGCACATCGCGCGCACGGTCGGCTCGGACCTGTGGGCCACCCTGATCGCGGGCGCGGCGGTCGTCGCCCTGCCCACCGTCATCCTGGCCTTCATGTTCGGCCAGAGCCGCATCTTCTTCGTCATGGCCCGCGACGGCCTGCTGCCCCGCAGCCTGGCCCATGTCTCCAAGCGCTCGGGCGGGCCGGTCCGCGTCACCGCCGGCACCGCCGTGCTGATGGCGATCATCGCCGGCTTCATCCCCCTGGGCGATCTGGCCGCCCTGGCCAATGCGGGGACCCTGGTCGCCTTCGCCTCGGTGGGTCTGTGCCTGATCGTGCTGCGCCGTCGCGAACCTGGTCGTCCGCGCGTCTTCCGCGCCCCGGTCTGGTGGCTGGTCGGGCCGGTGGCCATCGCCGGCTGCGTCTATCTGTTCTTCAGCCTGCCCGCTTCGACCCAGATCAACTTCGTCATCTGGAATGTGATCGGGGTGGTCGTCTACCTGCTCTACAGCCGACGCAACAGCCTGCTGAACGGCTAGAGCGAAATCGGTTGAGTTGGACCCATGTCCAACTCAACTCAGATATTCGCCCCAGATAATTCTGGACCATTGTTCTGGGTTCAGTCGATCCCGACTGAACCCAGAACAATGGTCTAAGGAAGAAAGGGCGCCGAGGCTGACTTCGGCGCCCTTTTCAATTCGTCATCGGGTCGCTTCCGGCCGCGCCTTCTTCCGCAGCCACATGGCCGCGTCCGCCTCGGACAGCCAGACCTCGGCGTCCGCCTGTCCGGCGAAGGCGCGCACGCCGAACGAGCCGCCCAGGGGCAGACGCTCGCCTTCCCAGACAAAGCCGTCGCTGTTCAGCGCCTCGCTCAGCCGTCGCGCCTTCTCGCGACCTTCCTCAGCCCCTGCGTTCATCAGCACCACGGTGAACTCGTCGCCGCCCATCCGGCCCACGGCGTCGGATTCGCGCACGTTCGCCAGCAGCAGCTCGGCCACGGCGATCAGGGCGGCGTCCCCCGCCGCATGGCCCAAGTCGTCGTTGACCCCCTTGAACCCGTCCAGGTCGAGATACAGCAACGCCGCCTCGACTCCGTGGCGTCGGCAATAGGCCAGGTTGCGCGCCAGAACCGCCATGAAGCCCCGCCGGTTCAGCGCCGGCGTCAACACGTCGTGGTCCGCCAAGGCCTCGGCCCGCTCCGCCCGTTCGGTCAGGGCCGCCACCTCGGCGCGCAGGCGCGCGATCTCGGCCTGCGATTCCGCATCGGCGCCCGCAGCGGTCGTCTGTTCGGCCAGGTGGTTCAAGGCGGGCTCCGGCGTCGCATTTCCGGCCGACTCAAGCCCCCGCGACGCAGCTGAGTCTAGCGTCCTCGGTTGCGGGCGCAACGCGGGTGCTGTAACGGGCCGCTTTCCGCTTGGGGAGCCTTTGCGCATGACCGCCTCCACGCCGCCCGTTTCAACGACTCCGGTCGCCATCATCATGGGCAGCCGCTCAGACTGGCCCACGATGAAGCTGGCCGCCGACCGCCTGGACCAGTTGGGCGTCGCCTGGGAGGCCAAGGTCGTCAGCGCGCACCGCACGCCCCAGCGCCTCTATGACTTCTCCACCACGGCCAAGGCGAACGGCTTCAAGGTCATTATCGCCGGCGCCGGCGGCGCGGCCCACCTGCCCGGCATGGCCGCCTCCATGACCGATCTGCCGGTGCTGGGCGTGCCGGTCCAGTCCAAGGCGCTGAAGGGCCTCGATTCCCTGCTGTCCATCGTCCAGATGCCCGGCGGCGTGCCGGTCGCCACACTGGCCATCGGCGAGGCGGGCGCCGCCAACGCCGGAATTCTGGCGGCGCAGATTCTGGCCCTGTCCGACCCTGCTATCGCCGAGCGCCTGTCGGCCTTCCGCACCGCCCAGACCGAATCCGTCGCCGAAAGCGTCGAGGACTGATGCCCGATCTTCCCCTGCCTCCCGGTTCGACCCTCGGCATTCTCGGCGGGGGCCAGTTGGGACGGATGCTGAGTCAGGCTGCCTCGCGTCTCGGCTTCGACGTGGTGATTCTCGACCCCCAGCCCGACAGCCCGGCCGCCCGCGTCTCGCGCGCCCAGATCACCGCCCCCTATGACGACCCCGACGCGCTGCAGGCGCTGGGCCGCCTGTGCGACGTCGTCACCTTCGAATTCGAGAACGTTCCCGCCGCCTCGGTCGAGACCCTGGCCGAAGCGGGCGCCCTGGTCGCGCCGGGACCGACGGCTCTGGCCGTGGCCCAGGACCGGGTGGACGAGAAGACCTATCTCAACGCCGTCGGCGCCCCGACCGTGGCCTTCGCCGCCGTGACCACGCTGGACGACCTGACCGCCGCCATCGAACGCTTAGGTCTGCCCGCCCTGCTGAAGACCCGGCGCGAGGGCTATGACGGCAAGGGCCAGGTCTGGATCCGCGACGCCGCCGACGCCGAAGCCGCCTTCGACGCCATCGGCCGCCGCCCCGCCGTGCTGGAAGCCGCCGCCGTCTTCCAGCGCGAATTGTCGGTCATCGCCGCGCGCGGTCGCGACGGCGCCGTCGCCGTCTATCCTCTGGGCGAGAACGTCCACCAGAACGGGGTGCTGAAGACCACCACCGCCCCCGCCGCCGTCGATCCGGCCACGCAAGGACGCGCCGAAGCGATCGCCGCTGCGGTGCTGGACGGCCTCGACTACATCGGCGTCATGGGCATCGAACTGTTCGACATGGGCGACGGCGAACTGCTGGTGAACGAGGTTGCCCCGCGCGTCCACAACACCGGCCACTGGACCCAGGACGGCTGCGTCTGCGACCAGTTCGAGCAGCACATCCGGGCTGTCGTCGGCTGGCCGCTGGGCCCGAGCAACGCCCACGCCCGCATCGAGATGACCAATCTGCTGGGCGATGAGGTCGAGCAGTGGCGGACGCTGGCCGCCGAGCCCAACGCCCGCCTGCACCTCTATGGCAAGCACGACGCCCGGCCGGGGCGGAAGATGGCGCACATCAACCGCATTCTCTGATCCTTCTTCCGATGGGAGAGGGTCAGGCCTTCGCGCCGTAGCGCAGCCGCCCCAACACGTCGGTGATCGCATTGATCGGCGCGTCGAAATCCTTGCCCGCCTTCCACTTCTCGAAGGCCATGACGTTTTCGATGCGGCGGGCGACGAAGCCCTCCGCCGCCTCGCGCCCGTCGAACCAGCGCATGGTCAGGGCGGGAATCAGGATGCCGCCGAGAATCGCCCGCTTGGAGTAGTGATTCTGGTCCGTCGCCGTGTCGCCGGCCCAGCGCCACAGATGGTCCGCCGTCTCCCACGCCAGCTTGAAGCCCAGGTCGACGTTGGTCGGCAGGCTGAGGAAGCCCGCGCAGCGCTTGGCCGCCTCGACGTCCTGCGCCCCCGCCTCCATCCGCGCCGAGACGGCGGCGGCGATTCGTTCGCGAATCTTCATCGTGGCGGCGGGCGTCGCCTCCAGCGCCTTCAGGGCGCGGGCGTCGTGACGACGCGACAGCAGGACCGCCAGATCGCGCGGGCCGTTGGGCAGCAGCAGTTCCTGCTCGCCCAGCGACAGGCCGCAGGCCTCGCACGCGGCGCGCGTCAGGTGCGCGTTCCAGCCCAGCGCGGGCGCGCGTTCAATGGCCGCATCCAGAACGGCCTGTTCTGTGCGGTCGGCCCAATCGCCTTTCGGAGCGGTCTCGGCTGTCTCGGTCATGGGCGGCACGATACGCCCATCCGGCGGGCGTTTCGAGCCATCACGATTGGGCGCGACGATCTGGACATGCCCCCCCCGATCATGTATCAGCGCGCCTTCACTTGAGAGGCCCTCCTCTCGAGCGTGGTTTTGTTTTGTCTGCCCGTCTCCCTTGGAAAGGACGCGGCGGGCGGCCAAAGGAGAGAGACCCCTGGTTCAGATTTTTGTCCGCGACAACAATGTCGATCAGGCGCTGAAAGCCCTGAAGAAGAAGATGCAGCGCGAAGGCAGCTTCCGCGAAATGAAGCGTCACGTGCACTTTGAAAAGCCGTCGGAAAAGCGCGCTCGCCAGAAGGCTGAAGCCGTCCGTCGCGCCCGCAAGCTGGCCCGCAAGCGCGCCCAGCGCGAAGGCCTGCTGCCGGCTCCGAAGGGTCGCGGTCGCTAAGACCCGCTGACGCCTGAAAGATCAAAGGCCGCCCCGGATCGCCGGGGCGGCCTTTTTCTTTGTCTGTTGTCTCTACGCTCCCCGCAACCGCGGGATGAGCGGAGAGAGGCAAGACCTCCCTCCCCTGGACCTCACCGTCCGGTCACGGCGCCCATGAAGCTCTTCCAGCTCAGCTTCACGTCCGACAGGGCGCCGGCGCGGAAGGCGCGGCCCGCCGCCCAGATCATCAGGGCCGCGAACAGGAACATCCCGACCAGGCCGCCGATGATCTCGATCAGGGGCGGCCCGCTGGGCGCGCGGGCGGCCATGACGAAGGGGGTGAAGGGCGGGATCAGGCTGATGACCTTCACCACCATGGCGTCCGGGGTGCGGATGGCCATCTGCATGACCAGGATCGGCACGACCAGCACCATCATGATCGGCCCCATCAGGGTCTGGGCGTCGCGCGGCGTGTCGCAGAAGGCCCCGATGGCCGCGAACAGCACCGCGTACATCAGATAGCCGCCGACCAGGAACAGCAGGAAGTAGACGAACAGGCCGTCGGTCAGCAGCACCGAGCCGATGTCTCGCGCCACGTCCGGCGCCGTCGCGATCAGGCCGATGGCGCCGATGCCGCCCCAGGCGCCCAGCACGGCCAGGGTCAGCAGGGCCACGCCCAGCACCTTGCCCGCCAGGATCTCGGTCGCCGAGGCCGAGGACAGCAGCACCTCCAGGATCTTGTTCGACTTCTCCTCCATCACGCTGTTCAGCAGGATGGAGGCGCCGGTGATGATCAGCGACCACAGGATGAAGCCGACCGCCAGGCCGACGATCACCGGCAGCTTATCGCGGAACGACACCTCGCCCCCCGACGCCGCGCGCGGCGAGAAGACCGAGACCTCAGGCCGGAACGTCTCAGTCTCAGACACCACCGCCGGGTCGATGCCGCTGGCGACGAAGACGCGGCTGCGGTTGGCGGACTTCAGGGCGTCGCGGATGGCGTCCTCGACCACGTCGTCGGTGGCGCGGCCGGTCCAGACGCGGGCGCCGGGCTTGCCCTCGGTCTCGGTCAGGAAGACCACGGCGTTCAGCTTCTCGCCCTCGGGCGCGTCCTTGTCGACGTAGCGGCGGGCCAGGGCGTCGCGCGCCTCGCCCGGCGCGGCGGCCGTCAGGTCAGCAGGCGCCTCGACCAGTTCGAACGCGCGCTTGGGCGTCTTGAAGCTTGCCCCGGCGCGCGGCGCCTCCTTCTTCAGCGCCTCCAATCCGGCGTCGAAACCGCCCTTCTCGGCGGCCTCGCGCACGCGGTCGCCGCCCGCCGTCCCGGCCTCGGGCACGGCGGCCATGCGCAGGGCGGCGATGTCGGCGCGCCCGCGCTCGGTCTCCAGCGCCTGGCGCACGGCGGCCGCCAGACCGGACCCGGCCGGGGTTTCATCGATGATGACCGCCTCACGCACCGGCTCGGCGTGCTTCATCAGGACCGGAATGGCGCCGCCCAGGACGGCGAACAGCGGAAAGGCCAGCAGCGACAGCCAGAAGCCGACCGTCTTGGCGTAGGCTAGGAACTCGCGTCGCGCGATCAGAAGAATCCGGCTCATCGGGCGGCCTCCATCGTGTCAGCCTTGTCGACGGACTGGTCCTCATCCGGGTGGTCGCCGGTCAGGGCGATGAAGGCGTCGTGCAGGGTCGGCTCCTTCATCTGGAAGCGCCGCACGTCCAGCCCGCCCAGGAAGGCGGCGCGCAGGGCGGATTGCGCCTCCGCCCCCGGCGTCAGGCCGACCCGCAGGGTGCTGACGGCGCCGTCCTCGGCCAGAACTTCGATGCCGCCGACACCCGGCAGGGCGGCGACCGCATTCCGATCCAGCGCTCCTTCCAGCTCCAGAAAGCGCGGCGAGGTCGCCCGCGCCTCATCCACCGTGCCCTCGAACGCCTTACGCCCGCGGGCCAACAGCACCACCTTGTCGCACAGGCGCTCGGCGTGCTGCATGACGTGGGTTGAGAACAGCACCGTCGCCCCGTTGTCGGCCAGGGCGCGGATCATGGCCTCCAGCCCCTGCTGGTTCATCGGGTCGAGGCCAGAGAACGGCTCGTCCAGAATGACGAACTCCGGCTGATGCACCACCGAGGCGATCAGTTGGACCTTCTGGGCCATCCCCTTGGACAGTTCCTTCATCTTCTTCCGGCTGGCTTCGCCCAGCCCCATCTGCTCCAGCATCTCACGGCCGCGACGGCGGCCTTCGGGCAGGGGCAGGCCCTTCAGGGCGCCGAAGAAGGCGATGGCGTCCACCGGCGTCATCTTCTTATAAAGACCGCGCTCCTCGGGCAGGAAGCCGATCCGGTCGCGCACCTTGCGCCCGTCGTCCGCGCCCAGGATGTCGATGCGGCCGCTGGTCGCCGGTTGCAGGCCCAGAATCATCCGCAGGGTCGAGGTCTTGCCCGCCCCGTTCGGCCCCAGAAAGCCGCAGATCGAGCCCTTCTCGACCTGAAAGCTCAGGTCGGAGACGGCCTGAAAGCCGCCGTACCTCTTGCTGATTCCGTCCAGCGTCAGCGCCGCGCTCATCCGCTACCCCTGCGATAATTCAAGGGTTGGAAGGTAAGGGCGAGGACCGCTCCACGTAAAGCAACTTTTACATTACCGATTGGTCATGTGGTCGCGGCGGCGGCGTCAGCCCAGCGCCTTCACCCGGATGTCGAAGCTCTGGCCGACGATCTTGGCGGGGTCGACCTGGCCGCCGTTGCGGCGCACCTCGAAATGCAGGTGCGGGCCGGTCGAATAGCCGGTCGAGCCGACCAGACCGATGCGCTCGCCCGCCGCCACCGCCTTGCCCGAGTGGACGTCGATGCGGCTGAGATGGCCGTACAGGCTGGTCATGCCGTTGGGGTGCTGCACCTCGATGAAGTTGCCGTAGCCGCCCGCCTGATAGCCCGCGCGCAGCACCTTGCCCTCGGTCGTGGCGAAGACGCTGGTGCCGGTGGGGGCGGCGATGTCCACGCCCTTGTGCGCCCGCGCCTTGGCCTCGATCGCCAGCTTGCGCAGGCCGAAGGGCGAGTTGATGCGATAGCCCTTCAGCGGCGCCTCGAAGACGATCTTGCGGGTGACGGGACCGGCGGGCTCGGCCACCGCCTTCACCGGCGGGGCGATGGGGACCGAGACCTCTGCGACCTTTTCGGGCGCGGCCGAGATCATGCCGGCGGGCGCAGCCGCCATGGCCAGGACCGCCAGGCCGGCCAAGGCGCCCGTCTGGCCGAAGCGGATCACATGCGGCCGCACGGCCGGGGGAACTAAACGCATACTCTAACGACTCATTCTGAGCGCTTCGTCAGCGCGGGAGAGCCGTCAGGAAGGCGCGCATACGCACGCAGATGGCGAAAACAGGATTCGCCGACGGCCGGACTTGACCGTCTTTTGCAATTTCACCGGGACATGAATGGGGCGCCCCGAGGGCGACACGGCGTCGCACCTCGGGAACCTTCGTTTCTCGGCCTACAGCGGCAGGCTGAGCTTCACCGCCGCCATATGGCTGTCGGCATGGTCGCCGAAGCGGCCCTTGTAGCCGATCGACACCTTCAGACGCTCCATGACCGTGCCCTCGATTCCGGCGGCGGCCAGCACCTGCCCGCCGAACGGCAGGTCGACGTCGCGGGCCAGGACCTGGGCCGGATTGCCAAGGATGCCGGTGCGCACCGCATCGCTGTCGTCGCTCAGGCTGTCGCGATAACCGCCCTCGGCGTAGAAGCGCACCCGCTCGGTCCCGCCCTCGGCGCGCAGGGCGATCTCGGCCGTCGTCGCCTGCACCGAGCGGTCGGCATAGGCGTATTGCGCCGCCGGGCCCTGCTCATGGAAGCCGTCGACATCGGCGTTGATCCAGGCCACCGCCGCGCGAGGCGACAGGGCGAAGCCGCCAAGGTCGAACCACATCCCGCCCTGCAGCCGCGCGCCCGTTGAGACCCCGCGCGTCGAGCCGCTGTGAACGATCGGCGCCAGGCTGGTCAGGCGGCTGACATCGTTGAAGTCGTCCTGGGCCACGCCCGCCGCCGCATTGACGAAGACGTCGCCCGAGCGCCAGCCGCCGTAGACGTCCAGCCCGAAGCTGTCGATGTCGGCGCGCAGGGCGCCCGCATCCACGTCGGCGTTGCGATAGGATCCGGCCAGGCCGAAGCGCAGGCTCTCCGTCCCCGACTCCAGGGCGATGCGCACGCCGTAGCCGTCGGAGGTCGCCTTGCCGATGGCGCCGCGCGCATCGGTCTCGGTCTTGTCGGCCAGACCCTCGACCGAGATCGAAGTTCCACCCGTCCACGCCTCGCGCCCTGACAGGGCCGCGGTCGAGTCGTCCAGCGCGTCCTCGCGGTGACGCCAGGCGGTCTCGCCCAGCACCGCCGTCTGGCTGCCCAGATCGCCGTAGTAGAGGTAGTCATTGGCCAGTTGCGCGATCACCGCATGACCCTTGGCCGTCGGATGCACCCCGTCGAAGTAGAAGTAGTCGTCCGGGTTCGAGCACAGGCTGGCGCCGTCGAAGCAGGCCTGGGTCACGTTCGACACCCCGAAGGCGCTGGGATTGGCGGCCACCACGTCCCCGACCTTGAACAGATCCATCAGGATGATGTTGGTCCCCTGCTGGGCGGCCGCCGTCGCGGTCAGTCCGGTCAGAAGGGCGCCGTTGAAGGTGGTGACGGCGTAATCGGCCAGCGGCGCGGCCGGCGTGCCTCGAAACTGGGGCGTGATGCTCAGCTTGGGCAGGTTGGTGACCAGCACCGTTTCCGCCCCGGCCTGGGCGATGCCGTTGACGATGAAGTTGATGTCCGCCGCCGCGCTCTGCGCCACCGGCGCGATGGCGGCCGTCGGATTGGCCGACGCCCCCGCCGCAGGCAGACCCTGGAAGATGTTGTTCGCCCCGCCCAGCACGCTGACCAGATCATTCGATCCGAAGGTCCCGCCGCGTTGCAGATACTGCCCGAGTTGCGCGCGCATTCCCGGCGGCGAGGCCTGGCTGTCGGTGCGCGCTCCGCCGAAGGCGTAGTTGATGCTGCCTGTCACCGGCCCCATGAAGTTGGCGGCGTCGAAGCCCAGCCGCTCGGTGAACACCGGCCCGTTGGAGAACCGTCCCGCGCCATAGGGCGGCGAGGGCGGCGTCGAACCGCCCGTCGCCAGATAAAGGTTGCCGTTGTCCGACAGGCTGTCGCCGAACACCACCAGCCGATCATAGGTCTGGGCCGAGGCGGCTCCGGCAGCGGACACGGCGGCCAGCGTCAGGGCGGCCAGCGCCGCACTGCGAAGAAGACGAGACATCGATTTCCCTCCCATCGACCGTCCGTATGCGGTCGTTATCCGCCACTCTGCGCCGCTTTTGTCAGGACGCAAAGATGACGTCGGGGAAGGTGATCGACGATCAGTGCAACCGCCGGAAGCGGATCGTGCCCGGAAGCTGCTTCAGCGCCGTCAGCGCCTCGCGGTCATAGTCGCGGTCCACGTCGGTGATGACATAGCCCGTCCGCTCGTCCGTCTTGAGGTGCTGGCCCAGGATGTTCAGGCCCGCATCCGACAGGGCGCGGTTCAGCTCGGCCAACACGCCCGGCTGGTTGCGGTGGATATGCAGCAGACGGTGCGCGCGCGTGACCTCGGCCAGCTGCACATTCGGCAGGTTGACGCAGAAGGTGGTGTCGCCCCGGTTCAGATAGCCCAGCAGGCGCTCCGCCGCGAACTCGGCGATGGCTTCCTGCGCCTCCTCGGTCGAGCCGCCGATGTGCGGGGTCAGGATGGTCTTGTCCAGACCGACCAGCGGGCTGTCGAACGGGTCGGCGTTGGTGCGCGGCTCCTCGGGGAAGACGTCGACCGCCGCCCCGCCCAGACGGCCCGACTTCAGCGCCGCCGCCATCGCGTCCACGTCGACCACATGGCCGCGCGACAGGTTCAGGAACAGGGCGCCCGGCTTCATCTTCGCGAACTGATCGGCGCCGATGATTGCGGTGTTATCCTTGCGGCCGTCGACGTGCATCGTCACCACGTCCGCCTCGGCCAGCAGGGCGTCCAGCGAGCGCATCCGCCGCGCATTGCCCAGCGCCAGCCGCTCGGACAGGTCATGGAACAGCACCCTCATGCCCAGGTTCTCGGCCAGCACCGACAGCTGGCTGCCGATCGCGCCATAGCCGACGATGCCCAGCGTCTTGCCGCGCACTTCGCGCGATCCGGTCGCCGACTTGTTCCACTTGCCCTTGTGCATCTCACGCGACTTGTCGGCCACGTCTCGCATCAGGACGATCATCATGCCGATGGCCAGTTCGACCACCGAGCGCGTGTTGGAATAGGGGGCGTTGAACACGGCCACGCCCTTGTCCGCCGCCGCGTCCAGATCGACCTGATTGGTGCCGATGCAGAAGGCCGCCACGGCCATCAGCCGGTCGGCCGCGTCCAGCACCCGGCGGCTGACGTTGGTCTTGGAGCGGATGCCCAGAACGTGCACGCCCTTGATCGCCTCGATCAGGTCGTCCTCGTCCAGCGCGCCCTTCATCGTCTCGACGGAATAGCCCGCCTCCTCCAGCCGCTCGACGGCGGCGGGGTGGACGTTCTCCAGCAGCAGCATACGGATGCGGTTGCGCGGATAGGACCAGCGCCCGGCCACGCCCTCGGCGTACAGCACCTCGTCCAGAGAAGAGGCGACGGCGTCGGCGGCCTCGACCACCTTGTCGCGGCGGACGATCTCGGTGAAGGCGTAGAAGCGATCGGCCGCGCCCTGAATCTTGACCTCGGCGTCGGTCCAGCCGTCGCCGACCATGACCACGGGGCCCCCAAGCGTCTTGGCAAGGTTCAGCGCGCGGATCACTTCCGGCTTGCCGTTTTCGCGCGACAGGGGGTTGGCCTCGTCGGCGCCCGTCACCCGGCCGTCATCGTCATAGATCAGGTCGTTGGCCAGCACATGATCCGCCGGCACGCCCAACCGCTCGGCCAGCGGCGCAATCACTTCGCGGAAGCCGCCGGACAGGATGTAGATGCGCTCGGCGTTGCGCTGGAAGAAGTCGACGTTGCGGCGGATGGAGACGGTCGCCTCGTCCAGAATCCGGTCGGTCAGGGCCTCGACGTGTTCGCGGCGCAGGGCCAGCAGCTCCAGCCGCTGTTTCAGCGCCTCGCCGAAGCCGATGCGGCCGTTCATGGCGTCGTCGGTCAGGGCCGCGATCCGGGCCTTGCGCTCGGCTGCGTCAGGCGCGTCCTTGAGCGCGAGGTCGGCCAGAGCCTCCAGCGTCTCGATGCGAACCAGGGTGGAATCGAAGTCGAAGATGAAGACGGGCGAGATCATGCGCGGCCTCTAGCCCCTCTTCGCATCCGCAGCAATAAAAAGGGGCGCCGCAGCGCCCCTTTCCGCACGATTTTTCCAGTTAAGCCCGAAAACCGGCTCAGCGGCCGCTGTTTCCAGCGCGACGACGGCTTTCCAGAGCCGCGGCCCCGATGGCGGCGGCGATGGTGGCCACGGCCAGAAGGGCGCCCCCTTCCTTGGCGTGATCGCGAGCGAAGTCTCCGGCATCCTCGGCGTAGCGGCGCGCCTGCTTGGTGTAGCGGCGCATCGGACGGCGCGATTTCTTCCTGGCCCGGCGATACCATTGGTCGGCCCGATCGCGGGCGTCGGCGCCGAAACGTCCGGCCCGTTCATGAGCATAGTCGCCCAGGTCGGCCGCGCGATGGGTCAGGTCATCCGCGCCGTGACGCACGCCGCGCGCAATGTCGTCAAAGCGGTGACGCAGGGCCTCGGCGTCGAACCAGCCGCGCGGGTCGATGCGCGTCTTGATCCGCTCATAGCGGGTCGGGCCGCTGCGCTGGTTCAGCAGGATCGTCGCCAGACCCACGCCCGCCAGAACGGCCACGACGCCCGCCACGACGCCTGGGTGCTTGCGGACCTCGTCCACGACGTTGAACTCACGATCCATCATGTCAGACCTCTTGTAAGCGGATGGGGAAGGAAGCGGATTTTCAACTAAGGGAGCGAGCTTCAGCACAAAGAGTTCCCTTGTCCCGGTCAAGCCTGTCGAACCGCGCTCGCTCGTGACGCGGGCGACACGCCCTCCCCTTACCAAGCGGCCTTCGCCTCCCTATGTTGCGCCGCTTCCGACAGTTTTCAGGATTTCACGCCGTGACCGATCACGCGCCCGACGCCCCCATCGCCGCCCCGACGGACGACTTCGCCGCCGCCTTCCAGATCGAAGGCTGGCCGGTGCGCGGCCGTCTGGTCCGCCTGGGCAGGGCGGTCGACAAGATCCTGTCGGCCCACGCCTATCCCGAGCCGGTCGCCGCCCTGCTGGGCGAGGCCTGCGTCCTGGCCGCCATCGTCGGCTCGGCGTTGAAGTTCGACGGCCGCCTGATCGTCCAGGCCCAGGGCGACGGCCCGGTGCGCTATGTCGTCGCCGACTACGGCACGGACGGCCATCTGCGCGGCTTCTGCCGCTTCGATCCGGAAGAAGTGGCCAAGGCGTCGGAAGGCTTCGCCCGTCCAGGCGCCAAGACCCTGCTGGGCGGCGGCGTCTTCATCATGACGGTGGATCGCGGCGCCGACTTCGAGCGCACTCAGGGCGTGACCCCCATCGAGGGCGAAAGCCTGTCGCTGTGCGCCGAACACTACTTCTCCCAGTCCGAACAGGTGCCGACCAAGGTCCGCCTAGCCGTCGGCGAGGTCGAAACCGACGCGGGCCGCGCCTGGCGCGCGGGCGGGGCGATGATCCAGGTCATCGCCGGCGACGAGTCGCGCGGCTCGACCGAGGAGGTGTGGGAGCGCACCCGCGCCCTGTTCGCCACCCTGGGCGACGACGAGCTGATCGACCCGACCATCAGCGCCGAGACCCTGCTGTATCGCCTGTTCCACGAGGACGGCGTGCGGCTGGAAGGCGCCAAGGCCCTAGCCGCCGTCTGCCGCTGCTCGAAGGACCGCATCGCCACCGTGCTGCAGTCCTTCCCCGCCGAGGAGCGCGCCGAGATGGTCGAGGACGACGGCAAGATCCGCGTGACGTGCGAATATTGCTCGACCGCCTATGAGATCGACCCGGCCGAATTGGAGACGACCGAGGCCTGATCCCTCAGATCAGCATGAAGACGGCGTTGCCGTAGTTGTGCAGCAGGACCGGCAGCAGCACGCTGCCGGTCTTTTCGCGCAGCCACGCCAGCAACAGGCCCGCCAGCCCGGTCGTCGCCATCGGCGCCCAGTCGAAGGTGAAGCCGCCGTCCTGATAGCCCAGGGCGTGGGTCAGGCCGAACGCCAGCGCAGTCAGAACCGCGCCCCAGCCCATCTGCGCGCCCAGCACGCGGACCGGCCGCCCGAACGCTTCGTTCAGCATCAACAGCAACACCCCGCGATAGAAGATCTCCTCGTCCAGCCCCGGCATGGTCAGTTGGAAGGCCAGGCTGTCGGCGTCGAACCCTTCGCCCGGCGCCCAGATCGCCAGGCCGAGGAACAGCAGGACCAGAAGACCCGACAGGATCAGCGCCCCCTTCAGCCCCTGCCGGTCCTGATGCAGGGTCAGCCCGCTGCGCCGCCATCCGACGATGGGCAGGCTGGCGACGGCCAGGGACAGCAGCACGGCCAGCGTCTTGCCCTCCCAGTTCCAGCGCGAGGGCCCGAAATCCAGCGGGATGTGGCCATAGCCGCGGGTCAGCACGGCGTCATAGACGGCCATCAACAGCAGAGCCGCCGCCAGCCAGCCCCAACGCACTTTTCCACGCGACACAACGGCGGCCGCCCCGCCCGCCAGCGCGACCGCCCCGACCCAGCCCGACATGGCGATAATGGCGTCCGGCATGACTTCCCTCCCCCGATGCGACGTCGTCGTTCAGAGGCGGCCGGAGGGATCTGCGGATGCAGATGAAGAAAAGTTAAGCCAAGCTTCCTTCTCCCGATGGGTGAAGGTGGCAAGGGCCGGATGAGGGTTCTCAGCCAAAGTCGGCGCAAGCCGTCGCGCAACGGCTGCCGCCTACTGAGAGGACAAGCCCCTCACCCTTTGGCTGCTCCGCGCCGCCCTTCGGGTCGCTTGGCGGATCGCCTTCGGCTCTCCGAAGCTCAAGCCCCCCTCCCGCCGGGAGAGGGTTGTTTGCTCAGTTATTCAGGTCCAGCGAATAGCCTGCCGAGCGCACGGTGCGGATCGGGTTGACCGTGCCTTCGACGTTCAGCGCCTTGCGCAGGCGGCCGACGTGGACGTCCACGGTGCGGGCCTCGACGTAGACGTCCGAGCCCCAGACCGCGTCCAGAAGTTGCTCACGGCTGAACACCCGGCCCGGATGCTTCAGGAAGTGGTCCAGCAGGCGGAACTCGGTCGGGCCCAGGTGCACCTCCTTGCCCGCGCGGCTGACGCGGTGGGCGACGCGGTCCATGATGATGTCGGCGTGGTTGACCCGATCATCGGCCAGACCCGGGCGGATACGGCGCAGCACGGCGCGGATGCGCGCGGTCAGTTCCGTCATCGAGAAGGGCTTGGTCATGTAGTCGTCGGCGCCGGTGTCCAGGCCGCGCACGCGGTCCGTCTCCTCGCCGCGCGCGGTCAGCATGATGATCGGCAGATTGCGCGTCTCGGCCCGGCCGCGGATGCGGCGGCAGACCTCGATGCCCGACAGCTTGGGCAGCATCCAGTCCAGCAGGATCAGGTCGGGCGTGCGCTCGTCGACCTGCAGCATCCCCTCCTCGCCGTCAGAGGCGACGGCCACGTCATAGCCTTCCTTCTCCAGATTATACTGAAGCAGGGTGGCCAGGGCGTCCTCGTCTTCCATCACCAGGATATAGGGTTGCACGTCAGCCTCTCCGGTTCGTCGAAGTCGTCAGCGATGTAGGGGTGTCAGTCGTCCGCCGCGTCGGGCGACGCAGACAGATGCGGGGTCGGCGTCGGCTCTTCGCCGGGACCGGGCACGGCCTTCGGCCGCTCGCCCAGCATTTCCTCGCCCGTGATCTCATAGTGGACCGTCTCGGCGATATTGGTCGCGTGGTCGCCGATCCGCTCCAGGTTCTTGGCCATGAAGAGCAGGTGGGTGCAGGCCGTGATCGTGCGCGGGTCGCCCATCATATAGGTGAGCAGTTCGCGGAACAGGGCGTTGTAGTGTTCGTCCACCTCGTCGTCGGTCTGCCAGACCGACAGGGCGCGCTCGATTTCGGACGCGGTATAGGCGTCCAGCACGTCGCGCAGGCGGTTCGACACCAGACGCCCCATACGCTCGATCGAGCGCGTCAGCGGCTGCATCGGCTCGGCCTCGGCCAGGATCAGCGCCCGCTTGGCGATGTTCTTGGCCAGGTCGCCGGTCCGCTCCAGGTCCGAGGCCAGCTTCATGGCTCCCAGCGTCCGGCGCAGGTCGCTGGCGACCGGCTGGCGCAGGGCGATCAGGCGGATCGCCTTCTTCTCGATGTCGCGATGCAGGGCGTCCAGACGGTTGTCGCGCTCGACCACCGCCCTGGCCAGAGCCACATCGCGGCGGGCGACGGATTCGATGGCGTCCGCCACCTGGGCCTCGGCCAGGCCGCCCATGCGGACCACCTCGGCCGTCAACTGGTTCAGCTCGTCGCCGTAAGCCTTGACCGTATGCTGGTTCATCGTCGCGTCCTCAGCCGAAGCGGCCGGTGATGTAGTCGAGGGTGCGCCGTTCGCGCGGATTGGTGAAGATCTCTTCGGTGTCGCCCGTCTCGACCAGCTTGCCCATGTGGAAGAAGGCCGTGCGCTGCGACACGCGGGCCGCCTGGGCCATCGAGTGGGTGACGATGACGATGCAGTAGCGCTCGCGCAGTTCGTCGATCAGCTCCTCGATCTTGGCCGTGGCGATCGGGTCCAGCGCCGAGCAGGGCTCGTCCATCAGGATGACTTCGGGTTCGACCGCAATGGCGCGAGCGATGACCAGACGCTGCTGCTGGCCGCCCGACAGACCCGTGCCCGGCGAGTGCAGACGGTCGGCGACCTCGTCCCACAGGCCGGCGCGCTTCAGCGACTTCTGGACGATCTCGTCCATCTCGCCCTTGGTCGAGGCCAGGCCGTGGATCTTGGGCCCATAGGCCACGTTCTCATAGATCGACTTGGGGAAGGGGTTCGGCTTCTGGAACACCATGCCGACCTGGGCGCGCAGCAGCACCGGGTCGATCTTGCGATCGTTGATGTCCTCGCCGTCCATCTCGATCCGGCCGGTCACGCGGGTGCCGGGGATGGTGTCGTTCATGCGGTTCATCGTCCGCAGGAAGGTCGACTTGCCGCAGCCCGACGGGCCGATCAGCGCCGTCACCGTCTTGTCCGGAATCTCCAGCGAGACGTCGAACAGGGCCTGCTTCTCGCCGTAGAAGACGCTGACGTCGCGCGCGGCGATCTTGATCGGACCCAGCGGCGCCGAGGCGTGGGCGCCGACGGCCGGGGCGGTCGACAGGGTGGCGGCCTCGGAGGCGCCGCCGGTCGACGAGCCTTCGGGAGCGCGGAAGATGCGGGACTTCATAGGATTTACCACCGGCGTTCGAAGCGACGGCGCAGCAGGACTGCGGCGGCGTTCATGACGATCATGAAGGCGAGAAGGACAAGGATGGCGGCCGCCGTCCGTTCGTGGAAGGCGCGCTCGGACGCGTTCTCCCAGATGTAGATCAGCGACGGCAGGGCGCCGACGGGCTCATCAATGGCGTGCGGGACGCCCGGCACGAAGCTGATCATGCCGATCAGCAGCAACGGCGCCGTCTCGCCCAGAGCGTGGGCCATGGAGATGATGGCGCCGGTCATCACGCCGGGCATGGCCAGCGGCAGGACGTGGCCGAACACCGTCTGGGTGCGGCTGGCGCCCATGGCAAGGGCCGCCTCGCGGATCGACGGCGGCACCGCCTTCAGCGACGAACGGGTGGCGATGATGATGGTCGGCAGGGCCATCAGCGCCAGCACCAGACCCCCGACCAGCGGACTGGCGCGCGGCAGGTGCATGAAGTTGATGAACAACGCCAGACCCAGCAGGCCGTAGACGATGGACGGCACGGCGGCCAGGTTGTTGATGTTGACCTCGATGATCGCCGTGATGCGGTTGCGCGGCGAGTATTCCTCCAGCCACACGGCGGCGCCGACGCCGACCGGGATGGCGATCAGGGCCGTCACCATCAGCATCAGCGCCGAACCGACCACGGCGCCCAGCAGGCCCGCCAGTTCCGGCTGGGTCGAGTCGCCCTTGGTGAACAGGGCCGAGTTGAAGTGGGCCCGCACCGCGCCCGAGGCCTTCATCCGGTCCAGCCAGTCCATCTGCGCATTGGAGACGCGGCGCTGGTCCTCGGGCTGATCGCGGGTGATCTTGCCCTTCAGATACATCTCGGCGTCGTCGGACAGGGGGGCGGCGACCGGCACGGTCTGACCCAGCAGGCTGGGCTGGCGCGCGATCATCTTGGCGGCCTGGAACTTCAGCTCCGAGGACAGAAGGGCCTTCATGGCCGAGGCCTTGGTCCCCTGTTCATCATCCTGGACGCCCAGGCGGCGGATCTGCTGTTCGGCGACGATCTGCTCGAAATTGGCGCCCTGCGGATAGGAACGGTCGATCCGCGCCGGGTCCATATAGACCGGCAGGGTCACGGTATGGGCGTAGAAGGCGGTGTAACCCTGGGTGATGATGCTGCCGAGCAGGATCACCAGGAAGGCCAGGGCCACGCCGATGGCCGCGCGGCCATACCAGCGAAAGCGGGTCTCGCGCGCATAGCGGGCGCGCAGGCGGGCCTTCAGGCGCTGGGTGCGCGGGCTGACGCCGGTCGAGGGAGAGGCGGCGTCAGTCATACTGTTCCCGATAGGCTTGCACGATGCGCATGGCGACGATGTTGAGCAGCAGGGTGACGACGAACAGCGTCAGGCCCAGGCCGAAGGCGGCCAGGGTCTTGGGGCTGTTGAACTCCTGGTCGCCGGTCAGCAGGGTGACGATCTGGACGGTGACGGTCGTGACCGTCTCCAGCGGGTTCAGGGTCAGCTTGGCGGCCAGGCCGGCCGCCATGGTCACGATCATGGTCTCGCCGATGGCGCGCGACACGGCCAGCAGCAAGGCCCCGGCGACGCCCGGCAGGGCGGCGGGCAGCAGCACCTTCTTGATCGTCTCGGACTTGGTGGCGCCCATGGCGTAGGAGCCGTCGCGCAAGCTCTGCGGCACGGCGTTCAGAATGTCGTCCGACAGGGAGCTGACGAAGGGAATCAGCATGATCCCCATGACCGCGCCCGCAACCAGGGCCATCTGGTTCTGGACCAGGGACAGGTAAATCCCCAGGCCGTTCAGCGGCCCCCCGATCAGCAGGTCGCCGATGCCGTTGAAGAAGACGCGCAGCGCCGGCCCCACCGTCAGGGCGGCGAAGAAGCCGTAGACCACGGTCGGCACCCCGGCCAGGACCTCCAGCGCCGGCTTGACCATGGCGCGGGTCTTCTTGCCCGAATACTCCGACAGATAGACGGCCGAGAACAGGCCGATGGGCGCCGCCACCGCCATGGCGATGGCCATGATCAGGAAGGTGCCCGCGAACAGGGGCACGGCCCCGAAGGCGCCCGACGACCCGACCTGGTCGGCGCGGATGGCGATCTGCGGGCTCCACTTGGTTCCGAACAGGAACTCGGTGATCGGCACCATGCTGAAGAAGCGCAAGGAGTCGATGACCAGGGAGAAGATGATGCCGAGCGTGGTCAGCACCGCCACCGCCGAACAGGCGAACAGCACGCCGGTGATCCAGCCCTCGACCTTGTTGCGCGCGCGCAGGTCGGGACGGATGCGGGTGAAGACGAACAGGCCGCCCAGCACGGCGGCGATCAGGGCGGCGACGCCCCCGCCCCAGTTCAGGGTCGAGGCGATGCGGTGGGCGCGGCGGCCCTCGGCCGGCAGTTCCTCGGCGTAGGGGGCGGGCCAGATCTGACGCGCCTCCTGCCCCGCCCCGACCAGGCGGGCGTCGGCGAAGAAGGCCTCGCGGCGAAACGGCTCCAGCTGGGCGACGCTGTCAGGCGCCCCCGCCCGCATCATCTGCTGCTCGATCGAGGTCGAGAAGACCGAGGCGGCGATCAGCATGGCCAGGGCCGGCGCTCCGACCCAGATGAGGGCGTAGAGCCCGTGTTGGCCGGGACGCGAATGCGACTTCGCGCCTCGGCTCCGACGAACGGCCAAGGCCCGCCCGGCCACATAGGCCAGGACGGCGAAGGCGATCAGCAGCAGCAGGAAAATCCAGATCATCCGGTCCGATCAGCGCAGGTATCAGCAACGCGCCAGGCTCGGTGCGTTCCGGCCGGGAAACTGCCTGCGATACGTCAGCGGATTAAGACGGCTGGATGACAGTTCTGTTACGACGCCCGTCCGCAATGTCGCAGCTCCATGACGATCGCTCAGAACCCGGAGTTCAGGCGTCCGACGCCGGGGCCAGGGGAAAGCAGGCCGCGAAGATCGCCCCGCAACCCGGCGCGCTGTCCACCGACAGGCCGCCCCGGTGACGGATGATGATGTGGCGGACGATGGCGAGCCCCAGGCCCGTGCCCTGACGCTCGCCGCTCTTCTGGCCCTCGACGCGATAGAAGCGTTCGGTCAGGCGCGGCAGGTGCTCGCGCGCCATGCCCGGTCCGTGGTCGCGCACGGTGACGACGGCGTAGCGCTGGCCCGTCTCGCGATCCGGCGTGGCCAGGGACAGGCGATTGCCTTCGGCCATCCGCGCCGCCATGGCCTCGTCCAGCGTGCGGTCGATCTCGATGCCGACCTCGATGGTCCCGCCCGCGCTGGAGTATTTCAGCGCGTTGTCGATCAGGTTCTGCACCACCTGGGCGATCTCGTCCCGGTCGCCCGTCACAGCCGCGCCGCCGTGCGGCAGTTCGGCCTGGATCGTCACCTGCCGCTCGCGCGAGATGACGCTGACCGCATCGACCACATCCGCCGTCGCCCGCGCCAGATTGACCCGGCCCAGGGGCGCGATGTGCTCGTTCAGCTCGATCCGGCTCAGCGACAGCAGATCGGCGACAAGCCGCCGCATCCGGTCCGCCTGAACCGCCATGATGTCGAGGAATTTGTCGCGCGCCTTGGGATCGTCCTTGGCGTGGCCCTTCAACGTCTCGATGAAGCCCGAAAGGGAAGCCAGCGGCGTGCGCAGCTCGTGGCTGGCGTTGGCCAGGAAGTCGACCCGCATCTTCTCCATGCGACGTACGTCCGTCTCGTCGCGCAGGGCCAGCAGGGCCAGCGCCCCGCCGCCCCAGTTCGAATTCTCCCGGGCGGGCAAGGGCCGGACGAAGGCCCGCCAATGCCGCTCCTGAACGCCGCCGCCGACATAGTCGACCTCGGTCCCGACGGCGCCGAACAAAGCTTCGTCCACCGCCTCCAGTACGCGCGGCTCACGCAGAACCGAGACCAGCAGCCCCCCGCCCGCCCCGTTCAGCTTGAACAGATCGCGCGCCGCCGCATTGGCCAGGGCGATGCGGCGCCCGGCGATGTCGTCCGCCTCCCCGCCGCTGACGATCAGCAGCGGGTCGTCCAGCGCCTCGAACACATCGCCCAGCAGGGCGGCGTCAGGCCCCAGATCGACCGCCCCCTGATCGAACTCCATCTCATCGGCGGCCGCGGGCGGATTGCGGTTCACCAGCCAGGTCGCCAGCGCGACCGCAACGGCCCCGGCCGCCAGCCACCCGGCCAGCTCCGGCTTCATCACCGCCAGGACGGCCATCACCAGGATGGCCACGCCGCCGCTGGCGCCGGCCGTCCACAGCCGGGACGAAGCGGTGGGAGCGACGGGAGACGGAGAGTGATCGTAAGGCATTTCGACCGGCGTTATCTCATTGTTCAGCAGCACGACCTAGTCTGGTCCGTCGACAGCCCGCTGAGTCGGCCGGTTCGACGCCAGGGGATGTGTAGCTTGGTTTCTTCACGGATTTACGGCGGAACAATTCAGGAGGCGGGCGGAGCATCATGATGGGGGGCGTCCTGAGCTGCCTGGTCGAGCGCCACGATTGGCGGATCGCCTCCTTCGCCCTGCTGGCCTGCGTCTTCAGCATCGGCATCGCCCTGCTTCTGTCCGAACGCGCGCGCCACCTGTCGCCGCGAGCGCGCCGAACCTACACCCTGTCGGCGCCGCTGGTGGGCGGACTGGGCGTCTGGATCACCCACTTCGTCGCCATGCTGGCCTACGACGCCGGAACGGATATCCGCTACGACCCGCTGCAGACCTTCCTGTCGCTGGTGATCGTCACGGTCGCCTTCTGGGTCGCCATGCAGTTGCACCTGGCCGGGGCGACCGAAGGCCGCTGGCGCCGCCGCTCGGGATTGGCCGCCGCCGCCGTGGTGACGGCCGGTGTCGCGGCCATGCACTTCGTCGGCATGGACGCCATGCGCCTGTCCGGAGCGATCCTGACCTGGAACGCGCCACGCGTCGCCATGGCCGTGACGGGCGCCTTCGTCCTGTTCGGCGCGGTCGCCCTGCTGCCGGAGATGAACAAGCGGCTGAGCCTGGCCGTCGCCACGGCCCTGTCGGCCGGCGCCGTCGCCTGGCTTCACTTCATCGCCATGACCGCCGTCAGCCTGACTCCCGCGCCGGGCGTGCTCCTAGCCCAGGGCGCCGGCGTCGCCGCCGTCACGCTGTGGGTCGCCCTGGGCGTGGCCCTGACCCTGAGCGTGGGCGCCTTCTTCACCGGCATGATCTGGTGGTCGCGTCGCAGCGTCCTGGGTCAGTTGCTGGAAGCGGTCCAGGCCATGCCCGACGGCGTCGGCGTCTATGACGCCGATGACCGCCTGATCCTGTGGAACAGGCAGTACGGCGAAATTCACCCCCACCTCGCCCCGGTGCTGCGCCCGGGCGTCACCTTCCGCGAAATCCTGCAGGTCGGCCTGAAGGCCGGGGTCTATCAGGACGCCGTCGGTCGCGAAGAAGCGTGGATCACGCAGCGACTGGCCAGCCATCGCACGCCCATAGAACCGCGAGAACTGCAGGTGGCCGGCCGCTGGCTGCGCGTCCAGGACCGCCCCACCGTCGGCGGCGGCGCCGTCACCGTCTGTTCGGACATCAGCGACCTGAAACGCAACGCCGACGCCCTGGCCGAGGCGCGCGACGCCGCCAACGCCGCCAACCGCGCCAAGAGCCGCTTCCTGGCCAATATGAGCCACGAGATCCGCACTCCGCTCAACGGCGTCATCGGCGTGGCCCAGGCCCTGGCCCGCACCGAACTGTCTCCGCAGCAGCAGGACATGCTGGAGTTGATCCACTCCTCCAGCCGCACCCTCCAGACCCTGCTCAGCGACATCCTGGATCTGGCGCGCGTCGAGTCCGGGCGGCTGGAGCTGAACGACGAGCCTCTGGACCTGGCGCGCACGGTGGAAGAAGCCGCCCTGCTCTACGCCGCCGCCGCGCGGGACAAGGGGCTGCAGTTCCTGGTCGAAGTCGCTCCCGAGGCTCGGGTCTGGATTCAGGGCGACGTCGTCCGCCTGAAACAGGTGCTGACCAACCTGGTCTCCAATGCGGTGAAGTTCACCGCCTCGGGCTTCGTCAGCCTGACCGTCGACGCGGTCCCGGCCGAAGCGCCCCAGACCCTGCGCTTCGTCGTCCAGGACACCGGCATCGGCTTCGACGCCCAGACGCAGGCCCGGCTGTTCAACCGCTTCGAACAGGCCGACGGCGATATCACGCGCCACTACGGCGGCTCGGGCCTGGGCCTGGCGATCTGCCGCGAACTGGCGGCTATGATGGGCGGCGACCTGGGTTGCGAAAGCGAGCCCGGCGCGGGCGCCGCCTTCATCCTCAGCCTGCCGCTCAGACCGGCCCAGGCGCCGGCCGCCCCCCTTCGCCCCAGCCGCCCGGCCGTGGCCGCACCAGTCGAGGCCGATGCAGAGGCTGCGCCGCGCCGTCTGCGTATCCTGGCCGCCGACGATCACCCGACCAACCGCCGCGTGGTCGAGCTGATCCTGGACGGGGCCGCCTTCGATCTCATGTCGGTGGAGAACGGCGCCCAGGCGGTCGAGACCTACCGCGCCCAGACCTTCGACCTGGTGTTGATGGATATGCAGATGCCGGTCATGGACGGTCTGACCGCCGTGCGCGAAATCCGTCTGCACGAAGCGGTCCTGGGCCTGCCGCGCGTTCCCATCGTCATGCTGACCGCCAACGCCCTGACCCAGCATCTGGACGAGGCTCTGGCCGCCGGCGCCGACCGCCACATGGCCAAGCCCTTCAGCGTCGAGGATCTTCTGGCCATGGTCGCCGACCTGACTGCGCAAACGCCTCAGGCCGCGGAAGCCGCGGCCTGAGATTTCGTCCTTGTGAAGGCGCGCCGCCTATTCGTAGCCGTGCGCCGCTTCATTGATGACCTGGCTGGGCATGGACGAGAAGTCCACGCTCACCGGCCGGGCGGCCTTGGTCTGAAAGGTCTTGATGACATGCTCCAGACGACGCCGGGTCTCACGTTCGGCCTCGCCCGATCCGTCGAGCCCCAGCGGGGCCAGACAGAAGTCGATGATGGCCTGCGGTCGGGTCAAAGGCTCCATGAGTTCATCTCCTGTGGTCAGGCTGCGTGGAACTGGGCGGTTTCGGTCGAGTCCTTCAGGGCCGTGGTCGAAGACTGGCCCGAAGAGATGACCGTGGCGACGTCGTCGAAATAGCCGGTGCCGACCTCGCGCTGATGGCGGGTGGCGGTGTAGCCGGCCGCCTCATTGGCGAATTCGCGCTGCTGCAGCTCGGAATAGGCCGCCATGCCGCGATCGCGATAGCCGCTGGCCAGTTCGAACATGCCGTTGTTCAGGCTGTGGAAGCCCGCCAGCGTCACGAACTGAAACTTGTAGCCCATGGCCCCCAGTTCGCGCTGGAACCTGGCGATGGTCTCCTTGTCCAGCTTGGCTTCCCAGTTGAACGATGGCGAGCAGTTGTAGGCCATCAGCTTGCCCGGATGCTCCTTCTGGATCGCCTCGGCGAACTTCTTCGCGTCGTCCAGGTCGGGGTGGGACGTCTCCCACCACAGCAGGTCGGCGTATTTGGCGTAGGACAGGCCGCGCGCGATGCAGTGGTCCAGACCCGTGCCCGGCTTCAGGCGATAGAAGCCCTCCGGCGTGCGGTTCTCGCGGTCGATGAAGGGGTGATCCCGCTCGTCGATGTCCGAGGTGATCAGCTGGGCCGACTCCGCATCCGTGCGCGCCACCGTCAGGGTCGGCGTGCCGCAGACGTCAGCCGCCAGACGCGCCGCGATCAGGTTGCGCTCGTGCGCCTGGGTCGGGATCAGCACCTTGCCGCCCAGGTGGCCGCACTTCTTCTCGCTGGCCAGCTGGTCCTCGAAGTGGACGCCGGCGGCCCCCGCCTCGATGAAGGCCTTCATGATCTCGAAGCTGTTCAGCGGCCCGCCGAAACCGGCCTCGGCGTCGGCGACGATGGGGGCGAACCAGTCGCGCTTGGCGCCGCCCTCGGCGTGCTCGATCTGGTCGGCGCGCTGCAAGGTGCGGTTGATGCGGCGGCACAGCTCCGGCGCGGCGTTGGCCGGATACAGCGACTGGTCCGGGTACATGGCGCCGGCCGTATTGGCGTCCGCCGCGACCTGCCAGCCCGACAGATAGATGGCCTTCAGGCCCGCGCGGACCATCTGCATCGCCTGATTGCCGGTCACGGCGCCCAGGGCGTTGATGTAGGCTTCCGAGTGCAGCAGCTCCCACAGGCGGTTGGCGCCGCGCTCGGCCAGCGTATGGGTGACCGGCACCGACCCGCGCAGACGCAGGACGTCTTCAGGCGAGTAAGGGCGCTCGATGCCGTCGAAACGGCCGGCGGGCGAAGGAACCAGATCGGCGAAGGTCGTCATGTCTCGTCTCGGTCTCGATAAGGCGCGGCCGCAGCCGCTGTCCCGGAAACCTGAACACGCCATCGTCACGGTTGACACATCCATAGCCACATCATTCAAGTCAAACAGTCATATCATGACACTTGCCATGAAGTCATGATGTGACATGATCCCGCCATGAACGCCGCCGCTGATCGCAAGCTGTTCCTGGGCGGCCGCCTCAAGCGGCTGCGGCGCGACCTCGACCTGTCGCAGACGGCGATGGCGGCGGATCTGGGCGTCTCGCCCTCCTATCTGAACCATATCGAGCGCAACCAGCGCCCCGTCTCGGCCCAGCTCCTGCTGCGTCTGGCCGAAACCTACGACGTCGACCTGCGCAACCTCGGCCAGTCCGGCGGCCCGGCGTCCGAGGCCGAACTGTCCGAGGTCTTCGCCGATCCCCTGTTCCAGGGCCTGACTGTGCCGCGCCATGAGATCATGCAACTGGCCGAGGATCAGCCCGCCGCCGCCGACGCCGTGCTGCGCCTCTACCGCGCCTTCACCGACCGCCGCGTGCGTGACCGCGCCGAGGTCGAGGCGGGCGGCGGCGCGGCCCCGACCGACAGCCCGTCGGAGTGGGTGCGCGAATACGTCCAGGCGCGCCACAACCACTTCCCCGACCTCGATGCGCTCGGCGAGGCCCTGCATGACGCCCTGCGCGCCGAAGCCCCCGCCCCCGACGAAGGCTTCGAGGCACTGGCCCGCGCGCGCCTGTTCGCCCGCCACGGCCTGACGGTCCGCACCCTGCCCGCCGAGGTCATGGTCGAGTGGACCCGTCGCTTCGACCCGCACCGGGGGCGACTGCTATTGTCCGATGCGCTGGGGCCGTCGTCGCGCGCCTTCGCCGTCGCCAACCAACTCGTGCTTATGGAGCATGGCCCCGAGCTTCAGGTTCTGACCGAAGCGGCGAACGCGCCCGACGCCCCCACGCGCAATCTGCTGAAGGCGTCCCTGACCAACACCCTGGCCGCCGCCGTGCTGATGCCCTACGTCGCCTTCCAGCGCACCGCGGAGGAGACCGGCTATGACCTGGCCCGGCTTCAGGCTCGCTTCGGCGTCGGCTTCGAACAGGTCGCGCACCGGCTGACCACCCTGTCGCGGCCGACGGCGCGGGGCGTGCCCTTCTTCCTGATGCGGGTCGATCAGGCGGGCAATGTGTCGAAGCGATACGCCTCTGGCGCCTTTCCCTTCTCGCGTTTCGGCGGCGCCTGTCCGCGCTGGCGGCTGCACTCGGCCTTCCGCACGCCGGGCCGCATCGTCACCCAGATCATCGAGACGCCCGACGGCGGCCGCTGGTTCACCCTGGCTCGGACCGTCGACCGCCAGGGCCAGGACGCCTTCACCGAAGGTCAGGACCTCGCCATCGGCCTGGGCTGCGAACTGCGCCACGCCCATCGCCTGATCTATGCGCGCGGCCTGGATCTGCAGAAGCCCGAGGTCACGCCCATCGGCCCGGCCTGCCGATTGTGCGAGCGCCACCCCTGCGCCGAGCGCGCCGCTCCGCCGGTCGGGAGAGCGCTGACGGTCGACGACTGGTCCAAGTCGGTCAGCCCGTATCCATTCGCGTAGCTCTTCTTCTCCCCTTGTGGGGGAAGGGAATTAATGAGCCAGCATCACGGCCACGGGCGTCTCGGTCAGCAGGGTCTGCGTCACGCCGCCGAAAATCCATTGTCGCATCCGCGCGTGGCCCCAGGCGCCGGCCACGATCAGCCCCGCCTGCATCTCCTCGGCGCAGTCGATGAGGCGCAGGCCATGCATACGGTCGTCGTGGGCGCGCACGTCCGGTTCGGCCGCCACGCCGTGCCCCGCCAACCAGCGCACGACGTCCTGCGTGCGCAGCCCGGCCCCGTCCGTGTCTTCAGGATGACACATCTCGACCACACGGACCCCGGCGGCGCGCTTCAGCAGAGGCAGGGCCGCCTGCGCCGCCAGGCGGCTCTCGCGCGTATCGGTCCAGGCCAGCAGCGCCGGCGCATCGACCATCGAACGGATCGGATCGGGCGGCAGCACCACCACCGGCCGCCCCGAGCGCATGGCCAGGTCCGCCGGGTGCGGCGCCCGCCAGGCGCTGGCCCCGCCTGCGTCACGCCCGACCAGGGCCGCGTCCGCCGCCCTCATGTGCCGCAAGGTCAGCCCCGTCGGATCGCCAATATCCCCGCGCCACTCGCCCGCCACCTGCGCCGTATCGACGGCGGCGGCGAACCGTTGCCTGGCGGTCTTCAACATGGCTTCGTTGCGCGCCTGCTGAGCCGCGATCACCTCGCCCAGCAGTATGCCCGCCCCATAGGCGTCGGCCATCGGCGTCTCAGGCGCGCAGCCCGACACTCCGATCAGCCGCGCCCCATGCGCCTTCGCCAGGGCGCAAGCCTCGGTCAGGCGGGCGGGGTTGTCGACTTCATCATCGACATAGACGATCAGACTGGTCCAGGGCATGGCGCGCCTCCTGCTTGAGACTATGCGCCATCAACGCACAAACCGCCGTTCGGCGCCTTGAGCCGGATCAATTCATCAGGATGACGCTTCCACCTTCGACCCGATGCGGCACGCCCGTCCGCCGGAACAGACTGGCGATCTCGGCGGCGGGATCGGCCGCGCCCTGATCCAGCATCCGCCCGATGTCGGCCGCCAGGGTCGAATCGCCCGACACGCGCGTCAGGGCGTTCAGCCATTCGGCGCGGGTCAGCACCCCGTCCCGGCGATTGGCGTCCAGCAAGGGTCGCAGGAAGCCGAACCAGTCGCCGCCGTCACGCCGTTTCTGGGCCCCCTCGGCCGTCATGGCGAAGACGGCGCCGCAGGCGTAATAGGCGCGGTGCTCGCCGCGTCCGCCCGCCTCGGCCACGCGGCGCCCCTGGCTCAGGATCACGCAGTCGTCGACCTCTTCCTGCAGGGCCTTGCGGTCGTCATAGGCCGGGTCCAGCGCCTTCAGCGCCCGCACCGCCATCAGGTCAGCCCCGCCCTCGGTGATCCAGGCGTCGCGCGCGAACTCGTAACGCACCGTCTGGCCCAGCCAGAAGTGCGCGCTCTCATGGCCGATGAACCAGCGCGACACCCGCTCCATCTCCGCCGTCGGCCGGGTCACGCCGGTTCCCTCGAACGACATGACGATCAGGCCGGGCAGGACGCTGCCGCCCATGCTGGTCATCCGTTCGGTCGGGCCGTTCCACGACACCATGACCACAGGATTGTCGCCGCCCGAACCGGGGCGTCCCAGACGTTGCAGGTAGAACTGGCCCACGCGCGGGGCGAAGTCGCGAATCTTCTCGCCGATCCACGGCGGCAGATTGGGGTCCATGACGGTGGTCAGCCCCTCGCCCGGCGTCACCCGCGCCTGTCCCAGCAGGACATAGGACCGCTCGCCCGTCGTCGTCAGTTCGACGTGGCGCTCGCCGTTGAACAGCACCGGACCGTCCAGGTCGCGCCAGGTCACGCGCGACGGTCCGCCGTCCAGATCGACCCCGTTGAGGTCCGCCTGCATCGCCTCCGCCGCCTCGGGCGAGCCCAGGGCGAAGACGTCCATCTGCCGCGTCGGCAGCGCCACCGCCCCGTCCGAGAAGACCAGGGTCTTGTATTCCGCCTCCAACTCGACCGCCTTCGGTTGGACGCTGAAGCGGACATGGCGCGGCACTGGGCCGCCGTTTTCGCTGCGGATGATGTCGTAGTGGCCGCGCCGCTCCATCACCACGCCGGGCGTCTGAACCGTCCACTGGCGCGGCCGCCACGGCTCGCGCACGTCGGAGATCAGCGCCGAATCCATGAAGGCCCAGACCACGGCGTCGCGGTTGAAGACATAGTCGACCGTCAGCCGCCCGTCCTCACGCGTCACCGTCACCTGCGGCGCCGCCTCGACATTCCAGGGGCCGGGCGCCGGCGTCGCGGCGCAGGCGGTCAGCAGGATGGCGGCTGCAACGGCCGCCGTGGACAGGACTTTCAGACGCACGAAGGGCGGTCTCCCACAGTGAACGGCGCAGCTTAAGGGGGCCGAACCCGGCCCGTCACCTTACGGTTTGCTCAGCTTTACGCCCGTTCGAGGGCGCGGCCCGCCGCCGCGAGCGCCTCGGCCATCACGGCCTTCAGCCGGTCCGGTCCCAGGATGGTCGCCTGCTCGCCCCAGGTGAACAGGTGCCAGGCCAGTTCGCGCATCCCCGAGGCGCGGAACCGCACCACGACCGAGCCGTCGGCTTGATCCTCGATCGTCTGGGTCGGGTGCCAGCGCCAGCCGCGCGCCTCGTCCGCGCCCTCGGCCGCAATACGCAGAGCGACCTCTTCGATCTCGTCCTGATAGATGCCGAAGGACTGGCTGGCGAAGGCGCCCAGATCGAAGTTTTCAGGCGGGCGCGCCGTGCCTTCGCCCGCCTCGACCGCGCTCATCCGGTCCAGGCGGAAGGTCTGGATGCGCCCGCTCTCGCGGTCCGCCGCCACCAGATAGTTGGCGCGCCCGAACATCAGGCCGCAGGGCGTCATGGTGCGGGTCCGCGCCTCGGCGCCGGGTCGGGCGTAGATGAAGTTCAGCGGCCGCTCGGCCAGCACCGCCCCGCGGATTTCGGCCAGCACCGTCTCGTCGGCGCTGGGGCGCGGCCCGGCCTGGACGGCAATGGTCTCTGCCCGGACCAAGGCCTCAAGATCCGGCGCCATGCGGTTCAGGGTGGTCGAGCGCATCGCCGCCTTCACCTTGCGCTCAAGGCTTTCCAGCGCCGCCGCCCGCGCCGGTTCGCCCGCCGCGCGCAGAGCGGCCGCCGCCTTGGTCAGCTCCAGCATCTCGGTCGCCGTCGGCGCCTGTTCAAAGGCCGACAGCCCGCCGCGGATGCGCCAGCGCTTGGTCGGCGGGTCGGACACCTCCTCGACCTGCGGAAACAGCATCAGCACGGCGTCGCGCATCCGCTCGGCCGTGCGGCGGCCGACGTTCAGCTGAGCGGCCATCTCGTTCAGCGTCAGCCCCTCGGCGCTGGCCGCCATGCCCCGCGCCAGATCGATGACCATGGCCGCCTTGTCATGCCGCAAGATGTCTTCTCCACAGAGATACGTCCGAAACTGGCGCAATGCTGTCTCATATTCATCCTGTCAGCAAGAGGCGACGCCTTTCGCACCAGGAGTTTTCACCATGGCCTTCGTCCGCACCCCCACCGTCCAGAAGCCCGCCCGCAAGACCTTCGCCGATCGCTACATGATCGTGCCGTGCGAAACCGAGAGCGACCTGGCCGTCATCTGGGACCGTCAGGAGGAGCAGGTGGTGGACGTCATCAGCGCATCGACCAGCCGCTACACCAACGAGGACGCCCTGTGGGACGAGTTCCACACCCCGCCGTTCAACGCCCGCTCGGACTGGCGCGCGGCGGCCTGAGACCAGGGCTGGGCAGGAGGGCGGATCAGGGAACCCTCCCCCGCGCGGCCGCGTTGGCCCAGCGTGGCCGTACGCCGCCACGCCAAAGGGGAGCTGCAAACATGTCCTCGTCCAACACCGCCGCGCCTTCGCTGGAAGGCCTCGTGAAATCCGCCCTGCATCGATCCTGGTGGCTGCTGCTGTTGCGCGGGATTGCCGCCGTGGCCTTCGGCGTCCTGACCTTCATCTGGCCGCAGATCAGCCTTGTGTCCCTGATCCTGGTTTATGGGATCTACGCCCTGGTCGATGGGGTTCTGGCTCTGATCGCGGCGATCCGGGGCGGCGGCTTCGCCCCGCGCTGGTGGTTGGCGCTGGGCGGCGTGGTCAGCATCCTGGCCGCCGGAGTCGCCTTCGCCTGGCCGGGACTGACGGCCCTGGTCCTGGTCTATCTGATCGGCTTCTGGTCGATCCTGCGCGGCGTGCTCGAAATCGTCGGCGCCATTCGCCTGCGCAACGAGATCGCCAATGAGTGGAGCCTGGGCGCCGCCGGCGCCCTGTCAGTGATCTTCGGCCTGATCCTGGTCTTCATGCCGGGGGCGGGTGCCCTGGGCCTGCTGTGGCTGATCGCGGCGTGGGCCGTGCTGTTCGGCCTGCTGCTGATCTGGGTCGCCTTCAAGGTCAGGACGCTGGCGAAGGCTTAAAGACCGCATTGCGCGCCGCGACCCGAGCGCGGATTTCGGCGCGCATCCGCTCCAGTTCCGCCGCATCGATCAGGCGGCCGCGCAACACCACCGCCTCGGCGTCGCGCGTGGCGCTGACGTCCTTCAGGGGATCGGCCTCCAGCACCAGCAAATCGGCCGACTTGCCCGCCGCCACGGCGCCGTAACGTTCGCCCTGGTTCAGGAAGCGCGGCCCGTCCACGACCGACCCCATCAGCGCTTCACGCGGCGTCAGGCCCAGCTTCACATAGAGCTCCAACTCATCGTGTAGCGAGAAGCCCGGATAGTTGAACGAGTTGAGGAAGCCCGCGTCCGTCCCGGTCAGAATGGTCACGCCCGCATCGCGCAGCATAGGCAGGGTGCGCGCGGTGACGTCCTTGACGAAATGACGGTCCTCGACCTGCTGCGGCGTGGCCTGAGCCGCGCGCTGGATACGCCAGTCATAGGTCGCCCGGATGCCCGGACCGACATAGGCCAGGCCCTCGTCATGCGAATGGTCGTCCAGATCCAGATTGGCCAGAGTGGTCGAACCGTAGAGGGTCGGCGACACCGCCGTGCCCAGTTCCGCCAGACGCGCATAGACCCGGCGCGCCGTCTCCACGTCGAAGGTGTCGGCATAGCGCCGCATGGTCTGGGCGTAGGTGTATTTGCCCGCCAGATAATCGGCGGCGATGACCGCCTCGTCGCGCGAACCCGCCTTCATGGCGTAGTCGAGGTGTTCGATCGACGACAGGCCCGCCTCGGCGGCCTCCAGCACGGTGATGCTGGCCGGGATGTGGGCCGAGGTCTTCATGCCCCGCTTCTTCGCCTCACGCACGGCGTAGAGGAAAAGCTCCGGCTTCAGGGTGTTGTCGGTGATCTTGACGAAGTCGACGCGCAGGGCCTGCAGCCGGTCCAGGGCAGCGTCCACGTCCGCCTCGCTGCCCGTCTCGATCACGCCCTTCCAGACGGGGGCGATGCCCTCGATCTTGGGGCCGGAGGTGAAGATGCGCGGCGCATCGGCGGTTGGCGGCGACGCGCGCCAGTCCAGCACCTGCTGCGCCAGATCGCCCGCCGCGTCGCGCACGGCGACGACGCCGTTGATCACGAACAGCGGCATCAGCTCGGCGTTCTCCTCGATCAGGGCTTCGCCGCCGCCGAAGTGGACGTGCATGTCCCACAGGCCCGGCATGACGTAGCGGTCTCCCAGATCCTGGGTGCGCGCGGCCTGATAGCGGCCCGCCTCGCCCTCCGGGCCTACAGCCACGATGTCGCCGCCGCGCACGGCCACCAGTTGATCCGGCGTCGTCGTCCCCTTCTCGACGTCGACCACCGTGGCCGAGGTCAGCAGCAGGTCGACCGGCTGGACGGGCGTCTGGGCGGCGGCCAGCGGCGCCAGGGCGCAGGCGGACAGCAGGGCGGAGGCGGCGATCAGGAAGGTGCGCATGAATCCGCTATAGTCTCTTCGCCGCCGTCAGCAAGCCTATCAGGAATAGCGGCGTTTCGTGTCCCGCCGACGGGAAAGCCTCATCCGTGGCGGCTCTGCTCCGTCCCGATCCGTCCCGCCAGACACCACCCGCCGACCGCCCGCGTTCGCAGCCAGCCGCCCGGCGAGATGGTGACCCACAGGCCCGATCCGGCCGCCAGGGTTTCGCGTCGCACGCCCGTCTCAGTGGCCAGTTCGACCTCCAGCGGCGCGCCCATATAGGCGGTCCACAGCTCCTCGACCTCAATCGCGCGCCAGTCGGACGGCGCATCGGGGGTCAGCAGGCGATAGGCCCCGACCGTCTCGCCCGGCTCGCTCGTCCCGGCGCCCATGAGACGACCCCAGCCGCCGTCGCCCAGAGGCCGCAACCCCAGGCTCTCGACAACCTCCTCGAGCGTGAAATCCGCGCCTTCCATCCGGCCGCTAGTGGGCTGCTTCGCCCTCGGCGTCCATGTGCGGGCCGCGCTGCTGCGGCGGGACGAGGCGCCAGCGTCCGCCCTCGAACATCACTTCGTCTCCGCCACGCCAGGGCACGCGGCTCAGCGGCCCGCCGGTCAAGCCGTATCCGACCACGGCGTAGCGCACGCCGGGCTTCAGCGGCGCAGCCTCCACCGTCGTCTCGAACCCCTCGGGCGTCTCGCCGTAGACCACCTGCCTCAGGCCCCGGCAGTCGCGACCGCGCGCCTCGATCGACCAGACCGGACGCATCATTGCGTCCGACCGCTCATGCACGGCCAGGCCGCCCAGACAGGCCTTCTCGGGCCTTGCGGGATCGACGCCGAAGGTCGCGATCGGCTGCTCCAGGTCGCCGCTGATGTTCACCGGAATCATCGCCGAACAGGCGGCCAGGGCGGCGGCGACCGCCGCCAGCGCCGCCCCGACGCGCAGAACCGCGCCGTGCTTCACCGCCTCCCCCTCAGCACCCGCCGTAGGGGACGTAGCCGACCTCGATCTCGTCGATGCGGACGGTCTTCAGTTCGCGGATCGCCAGCTGGTCGAAGTCGGCGCTGCAGTTGAAGGTCGTGTCGATGACGTAGTCCTCGCCCTTGGCCGCCTTGATGGCGTCGCGGATGCGGAAGGAGGCGTCGATGGTGGCGTCGCTGACCATCACGGCCGAGGCGCGGATACCTGGGAAGGCGCGCGGGCCGGCGCTCTCCAGATGGACCCAGGGATCGGCCGCATTGCCGCACAGGGTAAGGCAGTCGGCCTTGAAATCGACGTTGCCGCGCGCCGCCGCGAACTCGCCCATCGTCAGGTCGATCTTCTGCGGCAGGTCATAGTCCTTCAGCGCCGCCAGGGCCTGGGTCGAACAGGCCGGCGTCATCGGCACGGCGTAGCCGACGACCTCGCCGCCGTCAGCGCTGACGCGGACCGTGCAGTCGCCGATCTCATAGGTGCGTTCCTTGTCCTGAACCGTGCGGGCCGGGCCCAGCTTGGATTCCAGATAGGCGACCTGCACCCCCATCATCTGGTCGATCGTCGGCGCGCCGCCCGCCACAGGCGCGGCCTCGGGCGCCGCCTGGGGCGCCTCAGCCGGAGCGGCATCGGCCTTTTCAGCCGTCTTGTCCGCCTGGCCGCAGGCCGACAGTCCCGCAAGGGCGCCCAGCAGGACGACCGTTTTCAGTCCTTGGAATGCAGTCATCATCTCTCCACGGCTCAGGTTGAGCGTCGCAACCAACGCACCACGGCACGATGGGTTCTCGTGCGCGAACTCAAAGGGCCTTCACGATCCCCTCAACCATCTTCTTGGCGTCGGCGAACAGCATCATGGTGTTGTCGCGGAAGAAGAGCTCGTTCTCGACCCCGGCGTAACCGCTGCCCATCGACCGCTTGATGAACAGGACGGTGCCGGCCTTCTCCACGTCCAGAACCGGCATGCCGTAGATAGGCGACTGCGGATCGGTCTTGGCGGCCGGATTGGTCACGTCGTTGGCGCCGATGACGAAGGCCACGTCGGCCGAGGCGAATTCGCTGTTGATGTCCTCCAGCTCGAACACCTCGTCATAGGGGACGTTGGCCTCGGCCAGCAGGACGTTCATGTGCCCCGGCATCCGGCCCGCGACGGGGTGGATGGCGTATTTCACCTCGACGCCCTCTTCTTTCAGCTTGTCCGCCATTTCGCGAAGGGCGTGCTGAGCCTGGGCCACCGCCATGCCGTAGCCGGGCACGATGATGACCTTGGAGGCGTTCTTCATGATGAAGGCGGCGTCCTCGGCCGAGCCCTGCTTGACCGGTCGCGTCTCGACCGCCCCGCCGCCCGCCGCCGCGCCCGCCTCGGCGCCGAAGCCGCCCAGGATGACGCTGATGAAGCTGCGATTCATGCCCTTGCACATGATGTAGCTGAGGATGGCCCCCGACGACCCGACCAGGGCGCCGGTGATGATCAGGGCGATGTTCTCCAGCGTGAAGCCCAGGGCCGCCGCCGCCCAGCCGGAATAGGAGTTCAGCATGGACACCACCACCGGCATGTCCGCCCCGCCGATGGGGATGATCAGGGTCGCGCCCAGGATCAGGGCGATGGCGAACACGCCCCAGAAGGCCCAGACCGCCGTCCCGCCCGTCCCGATCAGGACGCCGATCAGGAAGACCAGGGCCAGAGCCAGGCCGATGTTGATTAGGTGCCGCGCGGGCAAAAGGATCGGCGCCCCGCTCATTCGCCCGTCCAGCTTGGCGAAGGCGATGACCGAACCTGTGAAGGTGATGGCCCCGATGGCGACGCCCAGGCTCAGTTCGACGATGGACAGGGTCTTTATCCCGCCCGTCGCCGTCATGATGCCGAAGGCGTCGGGCGCATAGACCGCCCCCACCGCCACCAGACAGGCGGCCAGCCCGACCAGGGAGTGGAACGCCGCAACCAGTTGCGGCATGGCCGTCATCGGCACGCGGTTGGCGATCACCGCGCCCGCGCCGCCGCCGACCACGACCCCGCCCGCAATCAGGGCCAGGGTCAGGGGGTCCAGCGCCCCGCTGGTCCCCAGCGTCAGCAAGGTGACGCCGACGGCCAGGGCCATGCCGACCATGCCCAGCGTATTGCCCCGTCGGCTGGTCTCGGGACTGGACAGCCCCCTGAGCGAGAGGATGAACAGAACCCCCGCCGCCAGATAGGCCAGCGCCGCGATCGATGCGTTCATCCCCTCCCCCCTCTTTTCAGTCTCAGATCAGAATACGTTCACGACGGCGGGCGCCTCGCCGTTGGCACCGGACGCCGTGGCCACGCCGTTCTTGACCACGGCCAGCCCGACCGCGCCGTCGCCCCCGGTCTTGGTCACCTTGCAACGCGCGTTGTCGCCCGGCAGGCGGCCCGCCATTCGACCGGCGCCCGTGTGGCTGATGCGGTTCATGTGCACGCCGCGAATAGTCACCGGCCGGAACCCGCATTCCAGCGCCCAGCTGGCGCCCTGCGGCGCGACCACCGACCAGTGCAGGCCGCTATAGGGGTCCTGGCCCACCTCGCGGGCGGACTGCGCCGAGGCGGCGCCCGCGACGACGGCGGCGGCCGACAGGGCCAGGACGGAAATCAGGGAAGCTTTCATCACGCGATACTCTTCGGGGTTAGCGTTTGACGGATTGGGTACGCGACAGACGCCATAGCGCCGCCGCGATGAACAGCGGCCCGAGCAGGATCATCGCCCAGTCGAAGACCGTCATCTCCCGATCCTGAATGATGACCCGGGTCAGGATCGCGGCGAAAACCAGCACGATGCCGCAATCCTGGAAGCGCAGCCGGTCGATCGGATCGCGAACCCGCACCCAGCTCCACACCCACAGCGCCACGCCCAGAACGGTGACGCCCCAGGACAGGTAGAAGGCCAGCGATACGGGAGACAGGATCACGAGGCCTTGGGCCTTTCCTTCTTCTTGTACATGGCCAGCATCCGGCGCGTGACCATGAAGCCGCCGAAGATGTTGACGCTGGCCAGCGTCACGGCGGCCACGCCCGCCCCCTTGGCGATCCAGGCGTTCGGCCCGCCCGCCTGCGCGCTCATCGCCGCCGCTGCGATCAGGCCGCCGACGATGATGACGCTGGAAATGGCGTTGGTGACGGCCATCAGCGGCGTGTGCAGCGCCGGCGTCACGCTCCAGACGACATAGTAGCCGACGAAGATCGACAGGACGAAGATCGCCAGACGAAAGACGGTGGGATCGACGTGTTCCATCAGCCTCTCACTCCTTCATGCACCACGGCGCCGCCGTGGGTGACGACGGCGGCCTTGAGGATCTCCTCCTCCAGGTCGACCGACAGGGCGTCGTCCTTGATCATCAACCCCAGGAAGGCGACCAGGTTGCGGGCGTAGAGGGCGCTGGCGTCCGCGGCGATGCGGCCGGGCATGTTGCTCCAGCCGACGATCTTCACCCCATTGGCCGTGGTCACGACCTCGTTCGGCTTGGAGCCCTCGACATTGCCGCCCGCCTCGACCGCCAGGTCGACGATGACCGAGCCCGGCTTCATCGAGGCGACGTGCGCCGCCGTCACCAGCTTGGGCGCCGGGCGGCCGGGGATCAGGGCCGTGGTGATGACCACGTCCTGCTTGATGATGTGGGCGGCGGTCAGCTCGGCCTGCTTGGCCTGATATTCGGCCGACATGGCCTTGGCGTAGCCGCCCGCCGTCTCGGCCGCCTTGAACTCCTCGTCCTCGACGGCGACGAATTTGGCGCCCAGGCTCTCGACCTGCTCCTTGGCGGCGGGGCGTACGTCGGTAGCCGTGACGACCGCCCCCAGACGCCGCGCGGTGGCGATGGCCTGAAGCCCCGCGACGCCCGCGCCCATGACGAAGACCTTGGCGGCGGCCACCGTACCGGCGGCCGTCATCATCATGGGGAAGCCCTTGCCATAGGCGTAGGCCGCCTCGATCACCGCCCGATATCCGGCCAGGTTGGCCTGGGACGACAGGGCGTCCATCACCTGGGCGCGGGTGATGCGCGGCACGAATTCCATGGCGAAGGCGGTGGCGTTCGCGCCCCTCAACGCCTCGACCGTGGCCTTGTCGCGCCAGGCGTCCAGCAGGCCGACGACGACCGCGCCGGGTTTCAGGGCGCTGATTTCCGACGCCGTCGGGCCGCGCACCTTCAGAAGGACGTCCGCACCGGCCAGCGCCGCCGACAGGTCGGGCTTCACGCTGGCCCCCGCCTCGGCGTAGTCGGCGTCGGGCAGGGAGGAGCCCAGGCCCGTCCCGGCCTCGACGCTCACCGTCGCCCCGAGGGCGACCAGCTTCTTCACCGTTTCGGGCGTTACAGCGCAACGCGTCTCGCCTTCACGGCGTTCACGGGTGACGGCGATGGCGACAGCCAAGCGAATCCCTCCCACTCCCCAGGGTCGGACCGACGTTAGGCCGAAGCCGGAGCAAGCGTCAAAGCCAAGTCGTCTCGATAAGGCGATTTTTTCGCGACCTTCGCCGCTTCACCGCCCGCCGTCGCAAGGTTCTTGCTCACTTCGCCGCAATCCGCGCAAGCAAAAGGCCCGCCGAACCTACCGACGGGCCTCGTGCAAACCGATCTGGGAAAAAGGCGCTCCCTAGGCCGAAACCTTGTTCTTCAGAACAAAGAAGCCGACCACCGCCATCACGGCGGAGCTGATGAAGGCGGGAACGAAGCCCGCGCCCACGCCGAACCACACCGTCAGGAACAGGATCAGCACGGCCATGGCCAGCGACAGCCACTTGGTCAGGCCCATGAACAGGCTCCAGGTCCAGGCCTGTTCCGAGATGTTCATTTCCCCGTGGACGTGGGGGGCGGTCGCTTCAGCGTGCTGGTCGGCCATGGGGTCTTCCAAAAAAGAGTCGGGATTTCGACGGCTCTTATAGCGAGGCCTGCGCGCGGCTCAAGCCCGTCGCGGCCACAAGCGCCTCAGTCCAGGCTTTCCAGAACCGAGCGGGCGAAGGCGGCGACGTCGAACGGCTTGCCCGCAGGGTCTTCGCCGCGCCGCACGATGACCACCTGGCGGCTGGGCACGATCACCACATACTGCCCGCGATTGCCGAAGGCGGCGAAGGTATCCGCCGGCACGCCCTCGGATCGGTTCAGCAGCCAGAAGGTCGCGCCATAGCCGAAGTCGCCCGTCGGCGGCTGAGGCCCGGCAGGAGCCGTGACGTAGTCGCGCCAGCCCTGCGGCAGGAGGCGCTCGCCCTCCCACATCCCGTCCTGCAGATACAGTTGGCCGAAGCGGGCCAGATCGCGCGCCGTCGTCCAGACCTGGCTCGACAGGATGTAGTTGCCGCGCCAGTCCGTCTCGGCCCAGGTGTGGGTCATGCCCAGGGCGTCGAACAGTTCGGCGGGCGGATGGGCCTCGAACGTCGACGTCGCCGCCATGACCGCCAGCAGGGTGTCGTTGTTGGCGTAGCGATAGACCGTCCCGACCGGCGCCAGCAGCGGCCAGCCCGGCGCCTGCTCGTCCGCCGCCGTGCCGCCGAAATAGAGGGCGTCGGTGCGATTGCCCGCCGTGTCGCTGGTCAGGCCGGACGACATCCGCATCAGGGCGTCGACCGTGATGGCCGCGCGCGGATCGCCGGGGCGGTTCCAATTGGCGATGGCGGCGGGGGCCTTCACATCCAGTTCGCCGCGCTGGACCGCCGCGCCGATGACTGTTCCGGCCAGGCTCTTGGCCACAGACCATGTGCGCTGGGGCGTGTTCGGCCCGAAGTCGGGGGCATAGCGTTCCGCCACCCGCTTGCCGCCCTGCATCACCACCACGCCGGTGGTGTTGGTTCCTGCGCCGAAGCCCTGATCGAAGGCGCGCGCGACGGCGGCCTCCAGCGCGCGGGCGTTCCCCTTGGGCCGTGCGGTCGGCATGTCCGGCGCCGAGGCCCGGCGCGCCAGCGGCGCCCGTTCAGGCGCAACGCCCGGGACATAGCCCATCGGCTCGATGACGCAGCCGCGTCCGTCGGTCCAGGTCGCGACACGCGGCGGCGCGGCCTGATCCCAGGCGACGGTGACGAGGTCGCCCGCCATCTCGACCTTCATGGCGCCGACCAGCGACTGAAGTTCGGGGTAGATGCCGACCAGTTCGTTCGCCTCGACGCTGGCGACCGTCCGCTCGGCCCCCGCCGCGCGCGCCGTATGCAGGGCGCTGCAAACCGTCAGCGCCTTGTAGCCCGCCGCCAGGGCGCGGTGGTTGGCCGAGGCCTCGGTCTGGGCGAGAACCGTCGTCGGCAGGGCGAGAACGGCGGCGAGAACAAGAACACGGGACGCGATTTTCATGCGGCCACGCTTCAACGCCGCACGCGCCCCTGTCAACGCATAGTCGTCAGCCCAGCGCCTCGAACCGGTCGATCAGGCCTTCCAGCCGCTTGGTCCCGATGGTCCAGAAGACCGGGTCGCGCGGGTTCAGGCCGAACGGCTTCAGCGCCTCGACATAGGTCCGCGCCCCGCCCCCGGACAGCAGCTCGCGATACAGCGGCGTAAAGGCCGCCGGATCCTTGGCCCGCGTCTCCATCAGCGCCGCGACCAGCAGGTCGCCGAACGCATAGGCGTAGACATAGAAGGGCGCGTGGACGAAGTGGCTGACATAGGCCCACCAGTCTTCATAGCCGGTCAGATCGACGGACGGGCCGAGGCTGGCGCCCAGTTCCTCCATCCAGATTTCACGGATGCGCTCGACCGGAACCTCGCCCGCCGCCCGCTCGTCGTGGAAGCGCGTCTCGAAGCGGTGGAAGGCGATCTGACGCACCACCGTGTTCAACCCGTCCTCAATCCGCCCCGCCAGCAGGGCGCGCTGTTCGTCCGGCGTCGCCTCGGCCAGCAGGCGGTCGAAGGTCAGCCCCTCGGCGAAGATCGACGCCGTCTCGGCCAGCGTCAGCGGCGTATCGGCCAGCAGCGACCCCTGCCCCGCCGCCAGCGTCTGGTGAACGCCGTGGCCCAGTTCGTGGGCCAACGTCAGCACGTCGCGCCGCTCGCCCATCCAGTTCAGGAAGACATAGGGGTGCCGATCCGCCGTCACCGGGTGGGCGTAGGCGCCCGACTGCTTGCCTGCCCGCGCCCGTGCGTCGATCCACGGCCGGTCGAAGAACCAGCCCGCCCGCTCGGCGAAGTCTCCGCCCAGGTCGGCGAAACTGGACAGCACCACCTCGCGCCCGCCCGCCCAGTCGTAGACCCGCGACGCCGCCGCCTCGATCGGCGCATTGCGATCCCAGTGGGCCAGCCGATCCTTGCCCATCGCCCTAGCCTTCAGCGCATAATAGCGATGCGCCAGACGCGGATAGGCCTGGGCCACCGCCTCGGCCATGGCGTCTACGCTCTCGCCGTCGACTTCATTGCCCAGATGGCGGCTGTCGGCGGGACGTTTGAAGCCGCGCTTGCGGTCCTCCAGCGCCTTCTCGGCGGCGACGGTGTTCAACACCATGGCCATGGTCCGGGCGATGCCGGAAAACGCCGTCGACAGCCCCTCGCCCGCCGCCTGACGCTTGGCGCCGTCCGCGTCGCTGAGACGGTTCAGGCCCTCGGCCAGGGTCAGTTCCTCCTCCCCCACGGATGCGCGCAGCACGGCCAGGGTTTCATCGAACAGACGCGGCCACTGGGCCTGGATCGGTCCGCGCTCGGCGATGAAGGTCTCCAGTTCGGCCGACAGTTCGTGCGGCTTCATCGCCCGCACCCGGCGCAGCCACGGCGCCCAGCGCGCGGCGGGCGCATGGGCCGCCAGCGCCGCCTCCACCGCCGCCTCGTCCAGGGCGTTGATCTCCAGCGTCAGCCAGACGGTCGGCGTGGCGATGACCGTCAGCTTCTCGCGGACATCGGCCTCGAACCCTTGCGCCGCCGCATCCTCGCGGTTGGTCGAGGCGGCCAGGAAGGCGTAGGCGCCCAAGGCCCCCATCACGTCCGCCGCCTGCTCATAAAGCCCGATCGCCTCATCCAGCGCCCGGCCCAACTCGGCGCCCGACAGGGCGGCCAACCGCCCCTGAAACCCGTTCATCCGCTCCACCAGCCCCCTGGCCCGCTCCAGGTCGGCGGCGATACGCGCATCCTCGCGCGAGGCGTAAAGGTCGGAGAGGTCCCACAGCGGGGCGTCGGCGAATTCGGTCGGTTTGACAGGGGCGTTCATGCCCTTGGTTGTGGGCAGGCCAGCCGCGCGATGCAACGTCTCGCCGCCCTCCACATCTTCGCAGGCCGGTTTTTCTTCTGGACGGCAGGCGCGGGACTGGGGATTGTCACCGGTGTCATTCATTCATCGTCACGGGGAGGCGCGCGAAATGGCGGATGCGATCAATAGACGGGGGTTGTTCGGAGGACTGGCCGCAGGCGCGGCGGCGGCCAGCCTGCCCGCATCGACCCTGGCCGCCGGCCAGGCCCGTGATCAACTGGCGCCCTTCGGCCAGGAATGGTCGGGTCAGAACTGGAGCCGCGGTCTTGAAGGCCAGCGTCGCGCGGACCTGGACGACGGCCGCTTCCTCAATCCCATCATGGCGGGCGACCGGCCCGACCCGACGATCCTGAAGGACGGCGACGTCTACTACATGACGTTCTCCTCGTTCGAATCCGTTCCCGGCCTGGTGATCTGGCGCTCGACAGATCTGGTGAACTGGACCCCGGTCACGGCGGCGTTGAAACGCTACATCGGCTCGGTCTGGGCGCCCGAACTGTGCCGCCACGAGGGCCGCTACTATCTCTACGTCCCGGCGCGCACCGAGGAGTATCGCTCCAACTATGTGCTGTGGGCCGATGATATCGCCGGCCCGTGGAGCGAACCGATCGACCTTCATCTGCCGGACCACATCGACCCCGGCCACATCGTCGGCGAGGACGGCGAGCGCTATCTGTTCCTGAACAACGGCGACATGGTCCCCCTGGCCCCCGACGGCCTGTCGACAGCGGGACCGGTCCGACACGTCTATGACCCCTGGCGCTATCCCGACGACTGGACGGCCGAAAGCTTCTCGCCCGAAGGGCCCAAGCTGATCCGGCGCGGCGACTGGTTCTACATGATCACCGCCGTGGGCGGCACGGCGGGGCCGCCCACCGGCCATATGGTCATCGCGGCGCGGTCTCGCTCTATTCACGGCCCATGGGAGGATCACCCCGGCAATCCGCTGGTCCGCACCGCCTCAGCGGCCGAAAAATGGTGGTCGCGCGGCCACGCCACCCTGGTCGAAGGCCCGCAAGGCGGCTGGTGGATGGTCTACCACGGCTATGAGAACGCCTTCTGGACCCTGGGCCGCCAGACCCTGCTGGATCCGGTCGAATGGAGCGAGGACGGCTGGTTCCACGCCAGGGGCGGCGACCTGTCCCTGCCCCTGCCCCTGCCCGCCCCCCGCGCGCCCGGCGTCGCGCGCCCGCCGCACGGCATGGCGTTGTCGGACGACTTCTCACAGGACCGCTTCGGTCTTCAGTGGAGCTTCTACGCCGCCGAACCGAACGAGGCCGACCGCTTCCAGCGCCGCGACGGGGTGCTGCACCTGCGCGCCAAGGGCCGATCTCCCCGCGATTGCTCGCCCCTGACCTTCCCCCAGGGCGAACAGGCCTATCGCATCGAATGCGAGATCGAGATCGATCCGGGCTGCACGGCCGGCCTGGTCGTCTTCTATGACCACGCCCTCTACGCCGGTCTGGGCTTCGACCCCGACCGCTTCGTCACCCACCAGTATGGATTGGAGCGCGGTCGCCCCGCCAATCCCCACGGACGACGGATGCACCTGCGCCTGACCAACGATCGGCACATCATCACCTTCCACCACAGCCCCGACGGTCGGACGTGGACGAAGTTCGACCGCCAGATGGAGGTCTCGGGCTACCATCACAATGTGCGCGGCGGCTTCATGATGCTTCGGCCCGGCCTCTACGCCGCAGGCCAGGGCGAAGCGCGGTTCCGCAACTTCCGTTTCCAGGCGCTGTAACGGCAGGCTTTCCATCGGGGCCGATCCGTCGTCAGATGTCTGCGAAGCTTAGGAAGGTGCATGACCTTGAACGGCCCCGATCATTTCGCCCCCACCGGCCGCGCCTCGCTCGAGGGCGCGCGCGGGCTCGCAGCCGTCCGCATCGGGATCGGGCTGATCCAGGGCCTGATCCTCTATCTTCTGTATCGCTCGGGGTCGGACAACGCGGCCCTGGTCTGGCCTGCCACCCAGCCTTCGCTGTTCGCCGCCGTGGTGCTGGCGGCGACGTTCGCTCCAATCATGCTGCTGGCGGGCGTCGGGCCGATGGGATGGAAGGCGCTGGCGCTGTGGGGCGCGATCGCCGCGGCGGTGCTGGCGCTATTGGGCTGGCACGACGCGGCCCAGCAGGCGAGCGACTATTTCCGGCCGCCCTATCTGCGCTTCCCGGTCGTCGCCTTCGCGGCGGCGGCCCTGTTCATCGCCCATCACCTGATTGTTCCGGCGGTCGAGGGGCGGCGCTGGATCGCCGACTACGACGACTATTTCGACACGGCGTGGAAGGCCGGGGTGCAACTGGTCCTGTCGCTGGGGTTCACCGGCGCCTTCTGGCTGCTGCTGTTCCTGGGCGCGGCCCTGTTCCGCGTTATCGGCCTCAGCTTCCTGTCCGATCTGCTGGGCGAGGAGTGGTTCTCCATCCCCATCACCTGCCTGGTCTTCGCCGTGGCGGTGCAGTTGACCGACGTGCGCGGCGGCCTGATCCGGGGCGTGCGGACGGTGGCTCTGATGTTGCTGTCCTGGCTGCTCTTGGTCATCACCGTGCTGGTGGCGGGCTTCCTGGCCGCCCTGCCCTTCACCGGCCTGGACGGGCTGTGGAAGACGGGCAGCGCCACGGCCCTGGTGCTGTCGGCCGCCGCCGCCCTGATCGTGCTGATCAACACCGCCTATCAGGATGGACGCGAGGACAATCTGCCGCCCGCCGCCCTGCGCCTGGCGGTGCGGGTCGCCTCAGTGCTGCTGACGCCGCTGATCCTGATCGCGCTCTGGGGTCTGTCCTTGCGCATCGGCCAGCACGGCCTGACGCCCGACCGCATCATCGCCGCAGCCTGCGCCTTGGTCGGCGTCCTGTACGCCGTCGGATACGGCTGGGCGGCCCTGTCGCCGCTATGGCGCAAGAGCGCCTGGATGAGGCCGCTGGAGCGCACCAACGTCCTGGCCGCCGTGCTGACGGTGCTGGTCATCCTGGCCCTGTTCAGCCCCCTGGCCGACCCGGCCCGCCTTTCCGTCAACGACCAGATGGCCCGGCTGAAGCGCGGCGCCGTCAGCGCGGTCCAGTTCGACTACGCCTTCCTGCGCTTCGGCGCAGGCAAGGCGGGGCGCGCCGCCCTGGCCGATCTGGCGAAATCCTCCAACGCAGAGATCGCCCGCCGCGCCAAGGCCGCCCAGACCTCGACCTCGCGCTATGACGTCGAGGAAGCCGCCCTGCCCCCGCGCGCGCCGAACATCGCCCTCTGGCCGGAGGACAAGCCCCTGCCCGCCGCCTTCCTGGCCCCGACAGCGCCCCCTGATCCGCGCTACGTCTGCAACAGCGAAGACAACTGCCTCGCCGCGCAGCGCGACCTGAACGGCGACGGCCGCGATGAGATTCTGCTGGCGACCGCCTACAACATCGCTCTGTTCGCACAGGACGCCGAAGGCCGCTGGGTCCATCAGGGCGACTATCAGGTTCCCCACTGCCCCGGCCCCGGCCGTCGCGACCTGCGCGAGGCGCTCAAGCATCCCGACCTCAAGGCCGCCGCCTCACCCTGGCCTGATCTGAACATGGGCGCCGTGACCGGGCGCCTGCAGCCGGAAACCGTCTGTCCAAAGCCTGTCGCCGTTAACCCCTGACTCAGGTCTCCGAAACTCCATCTTCATTCCCTCCGTTCTAGGTTTGTGTCGAAACGAGCCAGTCCCGACCTAACGAGGACGGCCGTTCGATGGTGATGTTGAAGGGTGTGTTCCTATGGCCAAGACCGTTCTGGTCGTCGACGATGATCCCACGCAGCGCCGCCTGATCCAGGCGGTGCTGGACCGTGAAGGCTATGCGGTCGTCCACGCCGAGAGCGGGGGCGAGGCCATCGACCGCCTGACCAAGGGCGGCGGCGCCGACGTCGTTCTGCTGGACCTCGTCATGCCGGGCCTGTCGGGCCTGGAAGCCCTGGCCGAGATGCGCACGGCGGGCGTCACGACCCCCGTCATCGTGCTGACGGCCAACGGCGGCATCGAGACGGTGGTCCGGGCCATGCAGGCCGGGGCCCAGGACTTCTTCGTCAAGCCGGTCGGCCCCGAACGCCTGCTGGTCGGCGTGCGCAACGCCCTGCAGATGACCCAGCTGACCGCCGAGATCGGCCGTCTGAAGAAGCGGGCCACGGGCCGCTCCTCGTTCGACGACATGGTCGGCGACAGCGAGCCCATGCGCATGGTCAAGGCGCTGGGCCAGCGCGCGGCCAAGTCCTCCATCCCCGTGCTGATCACCGGCGAAAGCGGCGTCGGCAAGGAAGTCATCGCCCGCGCCCTGCATGGCGCCTCGGACCGCGCGGGCAAGCCCTTCGTCGCGGTCAACTGCGGCGCCCTGCCCGCCAATCTGGTCGAATCCATCCTGTTCGGCCACGAGAAGGGCGCCTTCACCGGCGCTCATGAGAAACACGCCGGCAAGTTCGTCGAGGCGAACGGCGGCACCCTGTTCCTGGACGAGATCGGCGAACTGCCGCTGGACATGCAGGTCAAGCTGCTGCGCGCCCTTCAGGAGGGCGAGGTCGATCCCGTCGGCGGCAAGCGTCCGGTCAAGGTCGACGTCCGCATCGTCTCGGCCACCAACCGCGACCCGGCCCAGCAGGTGAAGGAAGGCGCCTTCCGCGAAGACCTCTTCTATCGCCTGAACGTCTTCCCGATCGAGGCCCCGGCCCTGCGCGAACGGCGCGAGGACATCCCGGCCCTGGTCGAGCATTTCATCGCCCGCTTCAACGTCGAGGAAGGCAAGCGGGTCGCGGGCTGCTCGCCCGAGACCCTGGCCCTGCTGCAGGGCCACGACTGGCCCGGCAACGTCCGCCAGTTGGAGAACGCCGTCTATCGCGCCCTGGTCCTGGCCGACTCGCCCCTGCTTCAGCCGCACGACTTCCCGGCCATCTCGGGCGTCGCCGTGCCGCTGGACGACATGGCTGCAGCGCCGGCCGGCGACAGCGCCTCGGCCGCGGCGTCGCACCCCGCCTCCGCCGACGAGGACGGCCTGCACGACAGCCCGGTCCGCATCACCGATGATCGCGGCCACGTCCGCACCCTGGAGCAGATCGAACGCGACCTGATCCAGCACGCGATCGAGGTCTATTCCGGCCACATGTCCGAGATCGCCCGCCGCCTGGGCATCGGCCGCTCCACCCTCTACCGCAAGGTCCGCGAACAGGGGCTGGAAGAGCAGGTCAAGGAAGCGGGCTGAGGGCGTCGTCCTCGGTCAGACGGGTCAGTCGGACGGAGGGCCATAGCGGTTCGGCCCCTTCGTCCCGTCCAACACCAACAGGATGATCAGCCCCAGCAGGCAGATGATGTAGATCAGGTTGTTGGCGAGCAGCAGGAAGAAGAGGTCCATCGACGGGGCCTCCGCTTCCGACTGCATCATCTGATCCATCATGCGCGGGAACAACAGCAGTCCCGTCGTCAGAAAGACCACCGGCGGCAGCCCCCACCATCCAGCCCGGCCGGTGTCATGCAGCCGCCGCGTCACCGCCGCCGCCAGCAGGATCACCGTCAGCGCCGCAGCGATGCCGACCGCCGTGAAGACCAGGCCGAAATCCGGCATGGCGATCGCCTCGGGGTCGTGAATCTGCACCGAGTAATAGCCCGGCCCGCTCACCACCGTGGCCTGATCAGGGTTTGCAGCGGCATACGCTGTCGCCTCGGCGAAGACACCGGCCGTCAGCGGAACCATCACCGCCGCCATTCCGACATAGGCCAACGCCAGCACCACCAGGGCATAGGGCCAGAAACGCCCGCGCCGGTCGCGCCCGCTGAAATCCGTCAATCGCCTGAAGCCGTCCAGTATCGTCGACACGCGCGCCCCCTTCTTTGCCAGAATCAACTCGACGCACAGGGGTACGCTAGCCAGGGGCGAAGGTCATGCCATTCCCCTGAGAATGGAACCGTGCGCAGCCGATCCACGCTTGCTGGCTGAACGCAACGAACAGCAACAGGCGACGCAGACGATGGACGCGCATTTCCGACTGGACGGACAGGTCGCCCTGGTGACGGGCGCAGGGGCGGGCATCGGCCGCGCCATCGCTGAGACCTTCGCCGCGGCGGGCGCCTCGGTGGCCGTCACCGATCTGGACGCGGCCGGGGCCCTGGCCGTGTCGGACGGCGTGATCCGGGCGGGCGGACGCGCCGTCGGCCTGGCCTGCGACGTCACCGATGAAGCCCAGCGCATCGCCGCCGTCGAGGCCGTCGTCGCGGCCTTCGGCAAGCTGACCCTGCTGGTGAACAATGCGGGCGGCGGCGGGCCCAAGCCGTTCGACATGCCGATGAGCGATTTCGAGCGCGCCTATCAGCTCAACGTCTTCGCGCCCTTCCGCTTCATGCAGTTGGCCGCGCCGCACATGCAGGACGCGGGCGGCGGGGCGGTCCTCAACATCACCTCGATGGCCGGCGACAACAAGAACGCCCGCATGGCGTCCTACGGATCGTCCAAAGCGGCGGTCAGTCATCTGACCCGCAATGTCGCGTTCGACCTGGGCCCCAGGGGCATTCGCGTCAACGCCGTCGCGCCAGGCGCCATCAAGACCGACGCCCTGGCCAGCGTCCTGACGCCCGAGATCGAAGAGGCCATGCTGAAACACACGCCTCTGGGCCGTCTGGGCCAACCCGACGACATCGCCCGCGCGGCGCTGTTCCTGTGTTCCCCCGCCGCGTCATGGATCAGCGGCCAGATCCTGACCGTTTCCGGCGGCGGCGTTCAGGAATTGGACTGACCGATCCCCTTCCGGGGTTTTAACGGCGAACTTTACAGGTCACACCTCGTCGTCCTGTTCACGTAGGGGAGCCTGCCATCTTGTTTCGTCCTGCCGCCATCGCCTTGAGCCTGGCGTCCGTCGCCGTCCTGACCGCCGCCTGCTCCAATGCGGAAGCGCCGGCGAAGGCCGAGGCCGCCGCCTCCGCCGCGTCCAGGGTCGCCCTGCCGCCCGAATGCGAGAATCATCCCCTGCTGGCCGCCATGCCCGCGGCCGGGACCATCGCCGGCAAACCCCTGACGGAAATCGAGTGCCAGGCCTTCTCCGTCTCCATGACCTATGGCCAGCCGGGAACCAGCGCCGAAATCCTGCTGATCGATTCCAAGGCGCCCGTTCCGGAGGAAAGCGGCCCCCTGTCCGGCCTGCTCGCCGGAGCGCAGGAGACCGCGTTCAAGAGCGTCGTCGCAGGCGTGGAAATGACCAAGGGCGTGCGTGAGATGGCCTTGTCGTCTCCCCCCGCCCTGGCCTCGATCGGCGGCGAGGACTACCTGGCCGTGGTCATGGACAGCCCGACCGGCGAGACCGTCGTCATCGGCGTCGAACCCAAGGATTCAGGCGGCCGCGTCGGCTCGCTGATGAGCGCGCTCAAGGGCCGCTACGGCCTGACCATCCACATCGAACAGGATGAGTTGTCCGGCGCCGCCGCCGCCCGCACGGCCTATCAGCCCTACCTGTCGGCCATGCGCCTGAACGCCCTGCCATAAGGAAGGAAAGGGCGGCGATCTCGCTCGCCGCCCCTCCTCATCAGCTTCGGCTGACCGTCAGGGTATAGGAGCCCGTCTCATCACGCCGCGCCATGGCGCGAGGCTGATAAGGGGTGATGACGTAGGTCGTGTCCTTCGAGGCTTTCAACTCGGCGGTTTCCCCATCGACCTCGCCCCGGAACACGGCGGCGCCGCTCTGATCCGCCGCGTCGCTGATGTTGAAGTACAGGTTGGCGTTCGACGGCTTGAAGGCGACCTTCAACGTCTGGCCGGACGCGACGGGCACGGCGTAGACCGGCGCCGCATAGCCCTTCACCATCCCTTCCTTCGTCACCGACCCGACCCGCTCGAAGGTCAGCGTCTCCAGCGTGGAGCCTTCCTCGCGGACGAAGGCGCGCGCCGCCGCCTCGTCGACGGCGGGCAGGGCCTGGGTCGTCCCGGACGCCGGAGCGACCGCCTGGGGCGCGGCCGCCGGGCCGCCGCTGAGATCCGGCGTCGCCTCGGATGCGGCCTCGGGCGCAGCGCCCGGCCGGTCCCCGCAGGCGGCCAGCGCCAGGCTCAAACTCATAAGGCCGCCGGTCAGGGCGGCGGGAACGAAGCGTTTCATCGGTCTTCCCTCTCAGGGGGCGGAAATCCGCAGGCGCAACGTCCGGCCCAGCCAGGCGGTTGCCTCATTCGTCCGCCTCGCGCTCCGGCGCCCTCCCCGGCCGTCGGCCGAATCGACGCGGCTCGCCCTTGGCCTTGGCGGTGATCTCTTTCAGCTTGCGGCCCTGCATGGCCGACAGGGCCTGGCCCGGCGCGCCCTTTTCCGGATCGGCGAAGGCGCGTCCGTGTTCACGAACCCGCTCCCCGACCGAATCGAGGAACTCGCCCTCCCAGTCGGACAGGGAAACGCCCGCCTTCTCTGCCGAGCGGCGGGCGCGTTTCAGGGCGTTGAGCGCAGAGCGCCTGGCCGCCTCGCGCTGTTGCTCCCAGGGGCTCAACAGCTTGTTTTTAGCGGCGCGATCGCCCTTCGGGCTCCTTGAGCGCGGTTTAGCCGCGCTACCGCTCTTCGGCTTGAAACCGCTGGAACGCAGCTTCGCGCCGCCGCCCTTCACGCTGCTGGAGCCTGAAGGGCCGTCGCTGGGAGGCTTGAAGGGCGTGCGCTTCAAGCCGGCCGCCTCAGACCTCGCCGAGGGCCGAGAGATAGAGGTCGAGAATCGCCTCCTCCTCCTGGCGCTTGGCCTTGTCCTGCTTGCGAATGCGGATGACCTTGCGCAGCACCTTGACGTCATAGCCTTCGCCCTTGGCCTCGGCGAAGACCTCCTTCATGTCGGCCATCACCGCCTGCTTGTCCTCTTCGAGGCGCTCCAGGCGTTCGATGATGGAGCGCAAGCGGCCCTGGGCCGTGGCGGTCAGGACGTCGGGGCTGGCGTCGAAGGAAGCGTCGTCCATGACTGAACTCCAGAACTCAAATCAGGCTGCGCCCTCAATCAGGCCGGACGGCCGTCAGGGCAGGAAAGAACCACGCCCTCAAGCAGGCCGAAGGCCGTTAGGGCGACTAAAAAAGAATCACTAGTCAGGCGCGAGCCTGCGCTCAACGCCGGACGCGAAAAAGCCGCGGACAACGCCCGCGGCCCTGTGGATAGTCATCCCATCCACCGACGGTCGGCGCGCGCCTCGCCTGCAAGAGGCAGGGCGCGCCGGGCGCGCCTGATCAGCCTTGCTTGGCCTTGAAGCGCGGGTCGGTCTTGTTGATGACGTACAGAACGCCCTTGCGGCGAACGATCTTGCAGTCGCGGTGGCGACCCTTCAGCGACTTCAGCGAGCTACGGACCTTCATGGTCGGACGTCCCGGATTTGGAGGCCCGTGAGGGCGGGTAAAACAAAAGAGCCGCGGGCGAACCTGCGGCGGAGGCGGTCGTATAGAGAGGCCATGGCCTTTCGTCAACATTCCGCGCGGGGAATCCGCTGGAGGCCTGGCCTCCGAGTCGAACGGAGGGTCTTCGGACATGCACGTCCGACGCGTCGCCCCTCCGCCACCAGGCCGTGCTCAGGGAACGGCGCAATGTAAATTATCGCCCCTTAACCGCCTACTGCCGAAAAGGGTTAACGGCGCCTTCATCCTTATCACGGAAACTGATCGAGCCTTCGCGCGCTTGTGATTGGTCGTGGAATTCGGGGGCGTTAGCCTATGTTTATGCGTATCGCTTATCGCCTTCTGTTGCTGGGGTCGGTCGCCGCCTGCACACCCATGGTTCCCACGCCGCCGCAGCCCCAGCCTGCGCCGCCGCCCGTGGTCGAGCCAGCGCCCGCCACGCCCGTCCCCGCGCCTCCGCCCGCCCAGACGGATCTCAGCGACGCCTATGACCACGCCAGCTTCGACGCCTGGAAGCAGAGCTTCCTGGAGCGCCACGGCGGCGCCCGCAAATGGGACTACGCCCGCGAACTGGAGAGCGTGACGCCCAACCCCAGCGTCGTGCGCCTGGACCGCAACCAGCCCGAATTCTCGCGCCCCGCCGGAGTCTACATCCAGAACGCCACCACCCCGGCGCGAATCGCCATGGCCCGCCAGCGCGTCGACCGCGTGCCGTGGGACGTGACCCAGAAATACGGCGTGCCGACCGAGATCCTGTTGGGCGTCTGGGCCCAGGAAAGCGCCTTCGGCCAGGTTCAGGGCGACTTCGACGTCATCCGTTCCCTGGCGACCCTGGCCTATGACGGCCGCCGCCGCGCCTGGGCCGAAGAGCAGCTGAAGCACGCCCTCGACATCGTGGTCACGGGCAAGCGCGACCGCGCAGGGCTTAAGGGCAGCTGGGCCGGAGCCATGGGCCAGACCCAGTTCATGCCGGACAACTATCTGAAGCTGGGCGTCGATCAGAACGGCGACGGCAAGGTCGACATCTGGGGCTCGGACGCCGACGCCCTCGCTTCGGCCGCGAATCTGCTGGCCCAGGCGGGCTGGAAGCGCGGTCAGGGCTGGGCCTATGAAGTCACCCTGCCCTCCAACTTCGACTACGCCGAGGCGGAGGGGCCGAAGCACCCCTGGGCCTATTGGGTCGCGCGCGGCGTGCGCCTGGCCGACGGCTCCTCGCCCAACAGCGCCGAGGCGGCCGAGGGCGCGGCCATCCTGCTGCCGCAGGGCGCCAAGGGGCCGGCCTTCCTGGCCCTGCCCAACCACTACGTCATTCGCCGCTACAACAACTCGGTCAGCTATGCGCTCGCCATCGGCATGATCGCCGACGGCGTGGCGGGCAAGCCGGCGCTGAAGGCCTCCTGGCCCAACGACGGCCCCCTGACGCGGGATCAGCGCGTCGGCGCCCAGCAGGCCCTGACCCGCATGGGCTTCGACACGCAAGGCGTCGACGGCGTCATCGGCGCCAACACCCGCGCCGCCCTTCGCCGCTGGCAACAGGCGAACGGGCGCACGGCCGACGGCTATCTGACGGACGTGCTGGCGGATGAGCTGATCAGGCGGGCGCGCTGACCGCTTCCTTCTCCCCTTGTGGGAGAAGGTGGCCCGTCAGGGCCGGATGAGGGGTCTCTCCGAAATCGGATGAAGGGTGGCAAGGCTAACGTCCCGCAACCCCTCATCCGTCAGGCTACGCCTGCCACCTTCTCCCACACAAGGGGAGAAGGAAGCCTCACCCCTTCATTCGCCAGGTCGCGCCCTGCGGGCCGTCCATGACGACGACGTTCAGTTCGTTCAGCCGGTCGCGGATGCGGTCGGCCTCGGCCCAGTTCTTGGCCGTGCGGGCGGCGGCGCGTTGCTCCAGCAGGTCCTCGACCTCGGCCTTCAGCCCTTCGTCGACGCCCGAGAACCACTCGGCCGGGTTGGCCTGCAGCACGCCCAGGATCGAGGCCGCCGCGATCAACTGCCCCTTGGCCGTCGCCACCGCGCCTTCGTCGCCCGCCGTCATGCCGCGCTCGATGTCGCTGGACAGGGCGAACAGGGCCGCCATGGCGCCCGGCGTGTTCAGGTCGTCCTCGATCGACTTCATGAACTCGACCGGCGGCTCCACATCCGCCGCCTCGACCCCGGCCGCGCGGTGCAGGGCGCCGTAGAGGCGGTCCAGGTTCTTGCGGCTCTGCTCCAACAGGGTCTGGTTCCAGTCCAGCGGCTGGCGATAGTGGGCGCTCAGCAGGGCCCAGCGCACCACCTCGCCCGGCATGGCCTGCACCAGATCGTGCAGCAGCAGGACATTGCCGATCGACTTGGACATCTTCTCGGCGTCCACGGTCAGGAAGCCGTTGTGCATCCAGTAGCGGGCGTATTCGTCATGCGCCGCGTCGCCATGGGCGTGGCCGTGGGCGCAGACGCCCTGGGCGATCTCGTTCTCATGGTGCGGGAAGACCAGGTCGATGCCGCCGCCGTGGATGTCGATGGGCAGGCCCAGCGTCTCTTCGATCATGGCCGAGCATTCGATGTGCCAGCCGGGACGCCCCTCGCCCCACGGCGACGGCCAGGACGGCTCGTCCGCCTTGGACGGCTTCCACAGGACGAAGTCGTGCGGGTTCTTCTTGTAGGGGGCCACTTCGACGCGGGCGCCGGCGATCATGTCATCCAGATTGCGCCCCGACAGCGCGCCGTAGGACGGATAGGACGACACGTCGAACAGCACATGGCCCTCGGCGGCATAGGCGCAGCCGGCGTCGATGATGGCCTGAATCTGCTTGGTGATCGCCTCGATATAGTCGGTGACGTGCGGGGCGATGTCGGGCGGCGACACGTTCAGCAGGCCCATGTCGGCCAGATAGGCGGCCTCATAGCGGGCGGTGATCTCGCCGATGGCGACGCCTTCACGGGCGGCCTTGGCGTTGATCTTGTCGTCCACGTCGGTGACGTTGCGGGCGTAGACCACCTTGTCGGCGCCATAGGTGCGGCGCAGCAGGCGCACCAGCACGTCGAACACCACCGGCGGGCGGGCGTTGCCGATATGGGCGTAGTCATAGACCGTCGGGCCGCAGACATAGAGGCTCACCCGGTTCGGATCATGCGGCGCGAACAGGCGCTTTTCACGGCGCAGGGTGTCGTGGATGTGCAGGGCCATGGGTCAGGTCTTTTGCGAGTTTTCTTGCGGGACGGACGAGGTGTCCCATATAGCGGCCTGATAGACAGTCAGGGCCGCGCGCCCAAGTCCATATATAATAGTATTCTGAACAGGCGCTCTCGCCGCCGCCGGATCGTTTCATGAGCAGCACCCCCGCCAAGCCCGTCCTCGTCGCCAATGAGGCGTCCAAGCGCCCCAGCCGCGAACAGGCGCTGGAGGCCGTGCGCACCCTGATCGCCTGGGCCGGCGACAACCCCGACCGCCCCGGCCTGCTGGACACGCCCAAGCGCGTGGTCGACGCCTATGGCGAGTGGTTCGACGGCTATGACGCCGACGCGGGCAAGGAGCTGAGCCGCACCTTCGAGGACGTGACCGGCTATGACGACATGGTCATCCTGCGCGACATCGAGGTCGAGAGCCACTGCGAGCACCACCTGGCCCCCTTCCTGGGCAAGGCCTACGTCGCCTATCTGCCGGGCGAGAAGGTGGTGGGCATCTCCAAGCTGGCGCGGGTGGTCGAGATCTTCGCCCGTCGTCTCCAGAACCAGGAGACCCTGACCAACGACATCATCGACGCCATCGAATCGCACCTGCAGCCCAAGGGCGTGGCCGTGCTGGTCGATGCGGCGCACCAGTGCATGACGACGCGCGGCGTGCATCACCGCCACGTCTCGACCATCACCACCCGCTTCACCGGCGCCTTCAAGGCCGATCCGGCTCTGGCCGAGCGATTCCTCAAACTGGCCCGAGGCTGAAATCCGGGGTTGAACCGGGGCTGAATTGATCGCGGCCAAGGCGGCTTTGCGCCGAATTCGCAATCTTATTCCCCCGGCGGCGTCATTTCCTCGCATTCGACGGCTTTACAAGCCCGCTTCAGGACGCCAAGAGACGAGCGAGACTTTCAGTGTGGTCCGCCGGAGGGTGTGGGCCTTGATGGAGACGAGGGCGTAATGGGCGCGAAACTTTCTTCGAGCGGCGGCGGCGGCGGCAAGCTGGCGCAACAGAACGCGGACATCAACGTGACGCCGTTCGTGGACATCATGCTGGTGCTGCTGATCATCTTCATGGTCGCGGCCCCGATGGCCACCGTGTCGATCCGCCTGGACCTGCCGCCGGCCACGCCGCCGGCCGCCGACGCCGAGCCGAAAGAGCCGGTCTACATCACCATCCAGGAATCCGGCTCGCTCTACATCGCCGAAACGGAAACCAACCTCTCCAAGCTGGCCGCCGACGTCTGCGCCGCTCAAGGCGCCGTGGCCGACTGCCGTGACGAGCGCGTCTTCGTCCGCGCCGAGCCGGAAGTGAAATACAACCAGTTCATGGAAGTCATGAACACCCTGCAGGAAAACGGCTACTTCAAGGTCGGCCTGCTGAACGAAGACATCACCTGATCGGGTCTTCAGCCGGATACGGAAAAGGGTCGCCCCTCGGGCGGCCCTTTTTCTTTGCCCGTCCGGCTTTTCGGCGCTTGCGCCCTCCCCGCGTTCCGGCCTCAATGCGCGCCTCGATTGAGGGGGAGTAAATCATCATGCGTCGTCGTACCTTCCTGTCCGCCCTGCCGGCCGGAGCCCTGATGGCGGGGGCCGCCAACGCCCAGCAGACGCAAAGCGCCGCCGCCCCGACCCCTGCCGCAACCTCCGTCCAGCCTGCGCCCACGCCCGATCCCTACGCCGGCGTCGGCATCGGCGACCGCATCACCGGGCCGCGCTTCGTCGGCCGTTCGACGGTCTGGGGTGCGAACGGCGCCGCGGCCACCGCCCACCCGGCCGCGACGATGATCGGCCTGGACACCCTGCGGCGCGGCGGCTCGGCCATCGACGCCGCCATCGCCATCAACGCCGCCCTGGGCTTCCTGGAGCCGACCGCCAACGGCATCGGCGGCGACGCCTTCTGCCTGATGTGGGACCCGGCTCAGAAGAAGGTCGTCGGCTTCAACGGTTCAGGCCCCAGCCCGCGCGGCCTGTCGCTGGAAACGGCGCGATCCAAGGCCGGACCGGACGGCTACCTGCCCCGCTACGGCGCGGTGACGGTCAATGTGCCCGGCACGGTCGATGCCTGGTGGAGCGCACACCAGCGCTACGGCAAGCTGCCGTGGAAGGACGTCCTGCTGCCCGTCGCCGAACTGTGCGAACAGGGCGTGCCGGTGCCGCAGGTCATCGCCTGGTACATGGAACGCGGCATGGCCAACTTCGACCGGAGCGCCGCGACGATCGAGGAGAACGACAACCGCAAGAAGGTCTGGCTGACCGGCGGCCGCACGCCGAAGACGGGCGAGATCTTCGCCAACCCCGACCTGGGCCGCACCCTGCGCCTGATCGCGGAGGGGGGCCGCGACGCCTTCTACGACGGGGTGATCGCCGACCACATCGAACGCTATTTCAAGCGCATCGGCGGCTGGATGACCCGCGCCGATCTGGCCGCTCACCGCACCGAATGGGTCGAGCCGCTGATGACCACCTATCGCGGGGTCGAGGTCTATTCGCTGGGCCCGAACACGCAAGGGCTGTCGACCAACCAGATCCTGAACATCTGCGAACAGTTCGACCTGAAGGCGATGGGCTTCCAGTCCGCCGCCTCCATCCACATCCAGGCCGAGGCCAAGCGCCTGGCCTTCGAGGACCGCGCCCGCTACTTCGCCGACGAGCGCTTCGCCAAGGCCCCGACCGCGTGGCTGAACTCCAAGGAATACGCCGCCGAACGGGCGAAACTCATCAACCCGAACCGGGTCATGGACCGCGTCTTCCCCGGCGATGCGCCGACGCAGGGCGACACCACCTATTTCAGCGTCGCCGACAGCGACGGGATGATGGTCAGCTGGATCCAGTCCAACTATCGCGGCATGGGCGGCGGCCTGACGCCGGACGGCCCGGACGGCCGGACGCTGGGCTTCATGTTCCAGAATCGCGGCGAGCTGTTCTCCCTCACCGACGGCCACCCGAACGTCTACGCCCCCGGCAAGCGCCCCTTCCACACCATCATCCCCGGCTTCGCCTGCAAGGACGGCGAGCCGTGGATGGCTTACGGCGTCATGGGCGGCGGGATGCAGCCGCAGGGCCAGGCCCAGATCATCATCAACATGGTCGACTACGGCCTCGACCCGCAGGAGGCCGGCGACAGCCCGCGCTGGCAGCACTACGGCTCCTCCGAACCGACCGGCCAACCGGCCGAGGGCGTCGGCAAGCTGCACCTCGAATCCGGGGTGCCCGAAGCCACCAAGCGGCAGTTGACGGCCATGGGCTGGGACCTCGGCCCGCCCGACGGCGGTTTCGGCGGCTATCAGAACGTGATGAAGCAGATCAACGAACAGGGCCGCTGGACCTACGGCGCGGCGACCGAGATGCGCAAGGACGGTAACGCCCTGGCCTACTGATCCAGCCGACTTCCCTCTGAATGTTGTTGCAGGCGGTTAACATCCGCTCATCCCGGCGGACGCCGGGACCCAGTACGAGCGCCGGGCAGAAGCTTTGCCGCTGAGCCGTGCGCATTGATGCCAAAGCACTGGATCCCGGCGTCCGCCGGGATGAGCGGGAAGCAGGAGACGACGAACATCCGGTGTGAACCGGGTCTTCTGAAAGCAGCACACATCAGCGCCCTTCTGAACACACCGGCCAAGCCTTGACCTGACGCCACGTCAACCGGCTAGGGTTCGTTTCCAATCTGGACGGACCTGATGACCGATCTCGTCACGCGCGACTTCACCGCCCCGGCCGCCGACGGCTATCCGCTGTCGATGCGGCTAGTTTCGGCCGCCCAACCTCGGATCGCCGTGCTCGTTTCGTCCGGCACGGGCTTTCCCAAGGGCTTCTACGAGCGCTTCGCCCGGCACCTGGCGGCGCAGGGCGCGGCGGTGCTCACCTATGACTTCCGGGGCATCGCCGGGTCGCGGCCGGACGATCTGAAAGCCATGCGGATGGACTATCCGGACTGGGGCCGGCTGGACATGCCCGCCGCCCTGGACGCCCTGATCGAGGCGGCGCCGGACCTGCCCGTCGTCCATGTCGGCCACAGCGTCGGCGGGCATTTCCTAGGCTTCATGGCCAATCAGGATCGGATTGCGCGGCACGCCTTCGTCTCGGTCGGCACGGGTTGGTGGGGCGGGCACCACCGCAGCTACAATCCGATGGAGCTGTTCTTCTGGCTGGGCTTCGGACCGTTCAGCCTGATGCGGCACGGCTATATCAAGGGCGGCGGCCTGTGGGCCGGGACCGACCTGCCGCGCGGCGTCTTCACCACCTGGCGGCGCTGGTGCATGAAGCGCGAGTATTTCTCCAGGGAGCTGGAGACCAGCCTGCGGCCCAATCACTATGAGGCCGTGACCGCCCCGATCCGGTCGTGGATCTTCACCGACGACCCCATCGCCACGCCCGGCACGGCGCGCGATCTGCTGAGCGTCTATCCCCACGCCCCCTCTGACATCAGCGTCCATGCGCCCGGCGACTTCGGCGTCCGCCGCATCGGTCACGAGGGCGCCTTCCGCAAGGGGATGGAGCCGTTGTGGGAGCGGATTTTCCACTGGCTGGACAATGGCGAGGCCTGAGCGCGCGCCTATATCCAGGGCTCCCCCCCTTACGGAGCCTCCCCATGCCCTATTCCGACCAGCCGACCGTGACCGCCTCAGGCGTCGAGATTCCGCTGCTCGGCTTCGGCACCTGGCAGCTGGAGCCCGAGGACGCCCGCCGCATGGTGCGCGAGGCCCTGCGCATCGGCTATCGCCACATCGACACCGCCTGGATCTACAAGAACGAGAAGGCAGTCGGCGACGGCATCGCCGACGCCGTGGCTGAAGGGATCGTCACGCGTGACGACATCTTCGTCACCACCAAGATCTGGGTCGAGCATTTCCATCGCGACGCCCTGCTGCGTCAGGCCGAGGAATCGGCCATCAGCCTGGGCCTGACGCCGGACCTTCTGCTGCTGCACTGGCCCAAGCCGACGCCGGCGCTGTCGGAAACCATCGGCGCCCTGAACGAGGCTCAGGAGAAGGGCTTCACCAAGCACGTGGGCCTGTCCAACTTCCCCTCGGCCCTGTTCCGCGAAGCCGTCGCCCTGTCGACCGCGCCGCTGATCACCAACCAGGTCGAGTATCACCCCTATCTGGCGCAGAAGACGCTGATCGAGACGGCGCGCGAGCTCGGCTCGTCCATCACCGCCTGGTCGCCCCTGGCCCAGGGCAGGATCGCCGACGACGCCGTGATCGGCGAGATCGCCGCAACGCACGGCAAGACCAACGGCCAGATCACCCTGCGCTGGATCATTCAGCAGGGCGTCGTCGCCATTCCGCGCACCACCAAGGAAAGCCGGGCCGCCGAGAACTTCGGCGTCTTCGACTTCGCGCTGTCGGCCGATGAGATGGCGCGCATCCACGGCCTGGCCCGCCCGGACGGCCGTATCGGCGACTGGCTGGACGAGGCTTTCCAATGGGATCAGGATGCCTGATCTGACACGGTTTCAGGCGCTTCGCGAAGGAGGCGGTCTTGGGTTCGGTTCTGGGCTTTCCGGCGATTGATCCGCAGGACGCCGTCGTCGGCGCCCGCATCCGCCGCTGGCGCGACCGGCGCGGCGTCGCCTTCCTTGATCTGGCCGCCGCCATCGACCTGACGCCGGAAGCCCTGCGACGAGTCGAGGCGGGACGCGAGCGGCTGGATTCCGCCCGCCTGGACGCCGCCACCCGCGTCTTGCGCCTGCCGGTGTGGGCGCTGGTGTCGGACGCCCCGGCCTATTGATGCGCGCGCGTCTGTATCGCGCGCTGTTCGCCGTGATCGGCTGGGGCGCGCTGGGCCTGCAGTACGCCCTGCTGCTGCAGAACAACCCCGGCGTCGGAGCGGGCGTGTTGACGCTGAACTTCTTCAGCTTCTTCACCATCCTGACCAATCTGCTGGCGGCGCTGGCCCTGACGGGGCCGGCGCTGGCGCCCGACGGCGCCTTGGGCCGGTGGAGCCGAAGCGAGGGCGTCCGGGCCGCCGTCGCCATGTACATCGTCGTGGTCGGCGTCGTTTATCACCTGCTGCTGGCCCAGACTTGGAATCCGCAGGGCTGGCAGAAAGTCGCCGATACGCTGCTGCACACCGTCATGCCGCTGGCCTTCGTCGGCGACTGGCTGCTGTTCACAGCCAAGGGGCGGCTGCGCTGGATCGACGCGATCAAGTGGCTGACGTTTCCGCTGGTCTACGGCGGCTGGACCCTGGCGCACGGGGCGATGACGGGCTGGTGGCCCTACTGGTTCATCAATGTGGACGAGTTGGGGCTCGCTCGGGCCGCCGCGAGCTTCGCGGGCCTGTTGATCTTCTTCCTGCTGCTGGGCCTTGTCGTCGTGGCGATCGATCGCGCGTTCGGACGGCGTGACAGACGGCTCGCGTCCGCCTAAGCGTCAGCGCATGGCCTACAAGTCCCTGCGCGATTTTCTTGCGACCCTCGAAGCCGACGGCGAACTGGTCCGCGTGTCCGAGCCCGTCTCCACCCATCTGGAGATGACCGAGATCCAGACCCGCCTTCTTCGCAACGGCGGCCCGGCGGTCCTGTTCGAGAAGCCGGTCATGCCCGACGGCACGATCAGCCCCATCCCCTGCCTCGCCAATCTGTTCGGCACGGTGAAGCGCGTCGCCATGGGCGTGACGCTGGAGGGCAAGCAACGCACCACGGCGGGCGAACTGCGCGAGGTCGGCGAACTGCTGGCCTTCCTGCGCAACCCGACCCCGCCGCGCGGCCTCGGCGACGCCATGGAGATGCTGCCGCTGGCCCAGACCGTCATGTCCATGCGGCCCAAGACGGTGAAGAAGGCCCCCGTGCAAGAGGTAGTGCTGAAGGGCGATCAGATCGACCTGACCAGCCTGCCCATCCAGGGCTGCTGGCCCGGCGAGCCCGCGCCGCTGATCACCTGGGGTCTGGTCGTGACCAAGGGGCCGTCGGACGACCGCGAGGACGACTTCAACCTGGGCATCTATCGGATGCAGGTGCTGGGCAAGGACAAGGCCATCATGCGCTGGCTGGCCCATCGCGGCGGCGCCCAGCACTACGCCCGGCACAAGAAGGCGGGCAAGCGCGAGCCCCTGCCCTGCGCCGTCGTTCTGGGGGCCGATCCGGGGACCATCCTGGCCGCCGTGACCCCGGTGCCGGAAACCCTGTCGGAGTATCAGTTCGCCGGCCTGATGCGCGGGTCCAAGGCCGAACTGGTCCCCTGCAAGACCGTGCCGCTGATGGTCCCGGCCCAGGCCGAGATCGTGCTGGAAGGCCACGTCCTGCTGGACGAGTTCGAGGACGAAGGCCCCTACGGCGACCACACCGGCTACTACAACTCGGTCGAAAAATTCCCGGTCTTCCAGGTCAGCGCCATCACCATGCGCAAGGACCCCATCTATCTGACCACCTTCACCGGCCGTCCGCCGGATGAGCCGAGCGTGCTGGGCGAGGCGCTGAACGAGGTCTTCATCCCCCTGATCCGCCAGCAGTTTCCGGAGATCACCGACTTCTGGCTGCCGCCCGAAGGGTGCAGCTACCGCATCGCCGTGGTGTCGATGAAGAAGGCCTATCCGGGTCACGCCAAGCGCGTGATGATGGGCTGCTGGAGCTATCTGCGCCAGTTCATGTACACCAAGTGGATCATCGTCGTGGACGACGACATCAACGCCCGCGACTGGAAGGACGTCATGTGGGCCATCTCGACCAAGATGGACCCGGCGCGCGACATCACGGTGATTGAGAACACCCCCATCGACTATCTGGACTTCGCCAGCCCCGAGAGCGGTCTGGGCTCCAAGATCGGTCTGGACGCCACCGACAAGTGGGAGCCGGAGACCAAGCGCGAATGGGGCGAGGAAATCCGCATGGAGCAGGACGTGATCGACCGCGTCTCCGAAAAGTGGGCCTCGCTGGGCCTGCCGGGCGATGGGTCCCCGATCTGGAAGGCCTGACGCGGTTCCTGTGAGCCGTTTGCAAAAACTCGTCTCGCGAGAGAACCGTATAGGCTGATCGGCGTTCAGTTTCCCGGCCGAAGGAACGGCGACGCTTGGGGCGCGCTGATCGGCTTAGGGGAATCCATATGATTTCACGCACCAGCGCCGGCGTCGCCACGCTCGCACTCGCCGCCGCGCTCAGCCTTTCGGCGTGCGGCGATAGCAAGGGCAATGCCGAAAACCCGGCGCCCAAGTCGGTCGCCCAAGCGGCGGGCAACGAGGCCACCCAGGAGAAGATGAGCCTCTACATCGACGCCTTCAACGCGCTGATCGACGAACATTGGGGCGTGTCGAAATACTTCGGCGACTATCAGAAGCTAGACATCCCGAACGCCTCCGCGACGGCGACGCTGCACTTTCCGGAGAACATCTCGCATCTGGAGCGCGCGATCGCGAAGCTGAAGGAAGGCCGGGCGCTGAACGGCGGCAATCAGGGCAAGAAGGCCGATGAAGCGGCCGACAAGCTGATCCCGCAACTGGAGGTCCTGCTGACCCAGTGGCAGGCGCTCGACCCCTATTTCGAGTCCCGCGCCTATCGCGACGACGCCCTGGCCAAGGCCAAGGCGGCCCACGACGCCCAGACGCAGGCCTACCAGGGCAGCGTCGCCGGGATCGAGCTGTTGGACGTCGCCCTGAGCGAGTACCAGCGCGCCAGCAACGCGGCCAAGCTGGAAGTCATGCGCAAGGGCGGTCACGCCGCCGAAGCCAGCCTGCTGGACGCCATGCAGAAGGCCGACCTGTTCACCAATGCGGTGATGGAAGACAACAAGGCCGAGGCCGACGCCCAACTGCCCGCAATGGAAGCCGCCATCGCGGCGCTGCGTGAAGAACAGGCCAAGATGCCGGCGGACAACAGCAACAAGTCCTACCTGTCCAGCATCGCCGACAACCTCAGCGGCATGGTCGGCGCCTATCGCGACTTCAAGCAGTCCAACTCGGACGGCTACCGCGAGCAGGTCGTGGACCGCTACAACAGCGCCATCGGCAACATGAACCGCGTGGAACTGCCCGCCTGACGACCCTGTGTCCGGCCGTCACGAGCGGCCGGACGCGCTCCTCGCGAATTGCGCCGGGGTTGCCAGACGGCTTTGATCGGATCACGAAGGGCCTATGCGCCTTGACCGTTTCGTCACAGCGGCCGTCGCCGCCCTGGTTTGTTTCGCGAGCCCCGCCATGTCCCAGACCCCGTCCGCTTCCGTTCCCAACGAAGCCCCGTGGGATCAGGCTTTCCTGCCGCCCGCCCCGGCGTGGAACGGCGCCAGCCGCGCCCTGTTGCGCGACGCTTCCGATCCGTGGGTCACGGGGTTCGAGGCCGATGCGGCGCATGACTTCTCGCCGAACTACGCCGACACCCGCGCCTGGTTCGACCGGCTGGACGCCGCCAGCGACCTGATCCGCATCGAACAGTTCGGGACCTCGCCGGAAGGCCGCCCGATCTACGCCGTGATCGCGTCCAAGGACGGCGCGACGTTTGATCCTTCCACGCCCGTCCTGCTGGCCCAGGCCGGCATCCATCCGGGCGAGATCGACGGCAAGGACGCGGGCATGATGCTGCTGCGCGACATCGCCTTCTACGGAAAAGACGACCTGCTGGACCGCGCCAACCTGATCCTGATCCCGATCCTCAGCGTCGACGGGCATGAGCGCGCGGGCGCCTATTCGCGCCCCAACCAGCGCGGGCCGCGCATTCAGGGCTGGCGCCACACGGCGACGAACCAGAACCTGAACCGCGACTTCATGAAGCTGGATCAGGCCGAGATGCAGGCCGTCATGGGCCTGATCCACAAGTATCAGCCGGACCTCTACGTCGACATCCATGTCACCGACGGCATCGATTATCAGTACGACGTCACCTTCGGCTACAACGGCGAGGACGGGGTCTGGAGCCGCAGCCCGGCCATCGCCCAATGGCTGGACGCCGCCTTCAAGCCCGCCATCTATGAGGCGCTGGAGGCTCAAGGCCACATCCCCGGCGAACTGGTCTTCGCCATCGACGACCGCGACCCGAAGAAGGGTCTGAACGACGGCGGCCTGGGCGAGCGCTTCTCCAACGGCTGGGGCTCGGCGGCCCACATCCCGACCATCCTGATCGAGAACCACAGCCTGAAACCGCATGAGCAGCGGGTGCTGGGAACCTATGTCTTCCTCGAACAGGCGCTGACGCTGCTGGCCGAAAAGTCCGGCGACCTGCGCGCCGCCATCGCGGCCGACCGCGCCCTGCGCCCCGCCGAACTGCCCGCCAATTTCGACAGCGACGAGACGCCCTCGCGCACCCGCCCCTTCAAGGGCATCCGCTATGAGACCTTCGACAGCGTCGCCTCGGGCCGTCTCGAAATCCGCTGGCTGGGCCAGCCGGACGCCGAGCTGTGGCCCATGCCCTTCTACGGCTCGCACCCCACGCTGACGCTGAAGCGGCCGAGCGCCTATTGGGTGCCGTCCTATCGTCAGGACGTGATCGAGCGCCTGCGCGTTCACGGCGTGCAGATGGAGACGCTGGACGCCCCGCGCACCGTCGCCGTCGACATGCTGCGTCTGGTCGATCCCAAGGTGTCGAGCCGCACCAATGAAGGCCATGTGCCGATCTCGGTCGGCGAAGTCCGTCCCGAGGCCCACGACTGGACCTTCCCTGTCGGCTCCGTCCGCGTGCCGACCGATCAGCCGATGGGCGACGTCGCCATCCTGCTGCTGGAGCCGCAGTCGAACGAGAGTTTCTTCGCCTGGGGCCTGTTCCCCGAGGTGCTGAACCGCGTCGAATACATCGAGGCCTACGCCATCGCCCCCCTGGCGGAAAAGATGCTGGCCGCCGATCCGGCGCTGAAGGCCGAGTTCGAGGCGAAGCTGGCCGCCGATCCCGCCTTCACCGCCGACGGCGACGCGCGTCTGGCCTGGTTCTATGAGCGCACGCCCTTCTACGATCAGCGCTATCGCCTCTATCCGGTGGGGCGCGAAAATTGAGCCTGATCCCGACCATTCAGGCCGCCGCCCTGTGGGGCGGTCTGCTGATCCTGCTGCTGTTCGTCCTTTCGGGCGTGGTCGTGCGGCGCCGTCGTCAGCATCTGGTCGAGTTCGGCGACGGCGGCGTGCGCGAACTGGTCTGCGCCAGCCGCGCCTTCTCCAATGCGGCGGAATACATCCCCGCCGGGATGTGCGGCCTGATCCTGCTGGCCTTCCTCGGCGCCCCGGCCATGCTGATCCATGCGGTCGGGGGAATGCTGTTCGCCGGACGGGTGATCCACGCCCTGGGCCTGCTGTTCCAGGAAGGCCCGTCTCTGGGCCGTTCGGTCGGCATGATCCTGACCTGGCTGGCGCTTCTGGTGGCGGCGCTAAGCCTGATCGCCTGGTCGATCCTGTAGGCAAAAACCCACCCCTCTCCCGGCGGGAGAGGGTTAGAACGGTTGCAGCCCGACCTTCCCTCCGCCATATCGGGGCATGTCCGATAAGACGCCTCCCCCCGACATCCTGAACGATCTGATCTCCGCCGCGCTGAAGGCCGGCGCCGACGCGGCCGAGGCCGTGTCCGCCCATCGCGCCTCCCTGTCCGTCGGCGTGCGCAACGGCGCGCTGGAAGACGTCGAGCGTGAAGAGGCCCGCGATCTGGGCCTGCGCGTCTTCATCGGGCGGCGTCAGGCGACGGTATCCGCCTCCGACCTGTCCGACGCCACCCGCGCCCGTCTGGTCGAGCGCGCCGTGGCGATGGCGAAGCTGGCGCCGGAAGACCCCTATGCCGCCCTCGCCCCGCAGGACCGTCTGGCCGCCGCGCCGCACGCGGACCTTGACCTGTATGACCCCGCCGAACGCTCGGCCGAGGCGCTGGAAGCCGCCGCCGCCGAAGCCGAGGCCGCCGCCCTGGCCGTATCGGGCGTGTCCAAGTCCGAGGGCGGCCACGCCTCATGGTCGGCCAGCGAATGGCGCCTCGTCACCTCGCACGGGTTCGACGGCCGCCATCGCGGCAGCGCCTTTTCGCTGGGCGTCGGCGTCATCGCCGAGAAGGACGGCGCCATGGAGCGCGGCGGCGAAAGCCGCGCCGTCCGCCACCTGTCCGACCTGCCGGACGCCGCCTCCATCGGCCTGAAGGCGGGCGAACGCGCCGTCGCCCGCGTCGGCCCGCGCAAGATCGCCTCGACCACCGCCCCCGTCATCTTCGAAAACCGCGTCGCGACGCAGGTGCTGTCGCCGCTGCTGGGCGCCATCTCCGGCCCGTCGATCGCGCGCGGCAGCTCCTTCCTGAAGGACAAGCTGAACAAGGCGGTCCTGCCGACCGGCGTCGACCTGATCGACGACCCGTTCCGCCCGCGCGGCCTCGGCTCCACCCCCTTCGACGATGAGGGCGTGGCCGTTGAACGGCGCGAGATCGTCAGCAACGGCGTCCTGACCACCTGGCTGTTGAACACCGCCTCGGCGGCCCAGTTGGGCCTGCAGACCACCGGCCACGCCTCGCGCGGGCTGGCGGGGCCGTCGGGCGTCTCGACCCACAACCTGCATCTGGCGCCGGGCGAAGGCGATCTGGACGCCCTGATGGCGCAGGCCGGGACCGGCCTGCTGATCACTTCCATGTTCGGCCCCTCGCTGAACGGCAACACCGGCGACTGGTCGGCGGGCGTGTCCGGCTTCTGGTTCGAGAACGGCCAGCGCGCCTATCCGGTCAGCGAAGTCACCGTGGCGGGCAATCTGATCGACCTCTACGCCCGCCTGCAACGCGCGGGCGATCTGGAGTTCCGCGGCTCGTTCAACAGCCCCTCCTTGCTGTTCGACAAGGTGGCGATCGCGGGCAAATGAGCGACTACAGCGCCGACCTCGATCTGATCCGCGACGCGGCTCTGGCTGCGGGTCGGCTGGCGCTCGAACACCGCGAGGCCGGGCTGAAGGTCTGGTCCAAGGACGGCGGCTCGCCCGTCACCAGCGCCGATCTGGCGGTGGACCAGCTGCTGCGCGACACGCTTCTGAGCGCCCGGCCCGACTACGGCTGGCTGTCCGAGGAAACGGCCGACAGCACGGAACGCCTGTCGAAGAAGCGCATCTTCGTCGTCGATCCGATCGACGGCACCGTCGCCTTCATGAAGAACAAGCCGTGGTGGTGCGTGCCCATCGCCGTGGTCGAAGACGGCCGCCCCGTCGCCGCCGCCATCCACGCCCCGATGATGGACGAAATGTTCGAGGCGACCCTCGGCGGCGGCGCGCGCCTGCAGGGCCGCCCCATCAGCGCGTCCGACACCGACGATCTGGAAGACGCTGAGCTTCTGGCCGACGCCCGGCTGATGGAGGCCCGCGAATGGGACGAGCCCTGGCCGCCGATGCGCTTCTCCAAGCGCAACGCCCTGGCCTATCGCATGGCGCTTGTGGCGGCCGGGGCCTTCGATGCCGCCATCGCCATCAGCCCCAAATGGGACTGGGACGTCTGCGCCGGCTGCCTGATCGCCGAGGAAGCAGGGGCCAGGGTCAGCGACCATATGGGCCGTCAATGGCGATTTAATCGCCCCGATCCGCGTCAAACCAGCCTGATATGCGCCGCGCCGGCCCTTCACCCGTTGATCGTGAGGCGCACAGCGCCTATCCCGCTGGCCATCTGATCTCCCCTGCAATGGACCCCCTCTCCATGGCTGACGCCCCCCACGACCCCCAACTGCTTCACCTCGTCATCGGCGGCGAGATGCGCCACCCGGCCGAGCCCGTCTTCCGCGACCTGTCCCAGGTCGAGTTCGTCGGCGCCTTCGGCAACTATGAAGAAGCCAAGAAGGCCTGGAAGGCCCGCGCCCAGGCGACCGTCGACAACGCCCACATGCGCTACTTCATCCTGCACGCGCACAAGCTGATCGATCCGCGCACCGACGGCTGATCGGCGTTCACGGCCTGGTCAGGCCGCTGTTCAGGAACCGCAGGGGCGGCTGATGCGCTTTCCCATCAGCCGCCTTTGTTCATGAACAGGATTCGCCATGCTGCCGACCCTCATCGTTCTGCTTCTGGTGGTCCTCGCCGTGGCGGCGATCGTCTGGGTCGTGCGCAAGGGACCCAAACACATCCCCCGCCCCGGCGAGGACCAGGACACCGCCTGGAACGACCCCATCACCCCCGCTGACCGGGATCCGCGACCTTGACGCTGTTCGGCCAGACGCTGGACGGCCAGCAGGTTTTCGGCCTGATCTCGCTGATCGCCGTGCTGGCGTTGTGGCTGGTCGTTCTGGCGCGCCAGCGTGATCACGTCCGCCAGATCAAGCGGTGGAAGAAGGAGCAGACGCGCAAGACCCCGCCGCCCGCCGCCGGACGCGGCCCCTGGGGCTGAGCTCTATTCGCGCCTCAACAGGCGATCGACGACCAGCTTGCCCCACCAGCCGGCCTTGAACTCGGCGCGGATCGCCTTGGGGTCATAGGCGTCGCTCTCGACCCAATCCTCGAAGCTGACGCCCGTGGGTTCGACCTCGGCGACATATTTCTCGAGCGTATAATCCAGCACGCCGGTCAGCCCCTCGCGGCTGTGCAGGGTGCGCTTGCTCAATTCGAACATGGCCGCCGAGATCGGCTCGCCCAGGTGGAAGTGGCGATAGAAGACCGCCATCATCCCCGCCCGGTCCGCGCCCGACTTGCAGTGGATCAGCGCCGGATACTCCATCGTCTGAAACAGGGCCTTGGCCCGGCGCACCCGGTCCTTGCCCGGCGGGTCACGCGAATCCAGCGGCGCGTCGATCAGGGTCAGGCCCAGCCGTTCGCAGGCGTCCTTCTCCAGCCAGTAATAGGCTTCGTCCCTCTGGCCGCGCAGGTTGACGACCGTCTTGATCCCCTGCCGCTTCCACCAGGCCAGTTGGCGCGGCGAGGGCTGGTTGGTCCGCACCAGATCCGGCCCCAGCCAGTGGGCGTTGGTGAACGCCGTGCGCAGGAAGGCGTGATCCTTCCAGAAATAGGACCAGCGCGCCTTGAAACGGCCGAATGGCGTAGTCAGATCGTAGCGCCCCATGACGGCCAGATAGCGCCGTTTGCACCCGGCGTCACCCGTCCGGCGCCGCCTCTCCTGAGCGCGGCCGCTTGACTTGACGCCCCAGCCGTTCGACCGAAGGCCGATGACCGTTCCCGCTCCCCATGCCGACGCCCGCGAGCCTCTGCGGCCCCTGCTCGCCCGCATCTGGCGCGAGTATCTGTCGCGGCACAAGCCGGCCTTCTTCACCTCCATGCTGCTGGCGGGCGTGTCGGGCGGTCTGACGGCCCTGCTGCTCAAGTTTCTGGAGCCTGCGATCGACCTGCTGTTCGGCCAGCACGCCGGACCGGTGACGATCTGGAAGACCGTCACCATCCCGGCGGACAAGGTGCTGATCGCCATCCCCCTGTTCATCATCGTCGTGGCGGTGATCCGTTCGCTGAGCATGGCGGGCCAGGCGGCGCTGGTGAACCGGCTGGGCCACGGCATCGTCGGCGACATCCAGAAGCAACTGTTCTCGGGCATGATCCGGGCCGACCTGTCGCGCCTGCGCAGCCAGCATTCGGGGACCTTCGTCTCCTCCGTCCTGTTCGACGCCAACCTGGTGCGCGAGGCCTTCACCTCGGGCGTGGTCAACTACACCCAGAACGCCCTGATGCTGCTGGGCGTCATCGTCGCCATGGGCTTCATCGACCTGCCGCTGACGCTGATCGTCCTGCTGGGCGTGCCGGTCGTCAGCTGGATCATCCGCCGCTTCGGCAAGAAGTCGCGCAAGGCCGCGCGCGGCGCCATGGTCGAGACCGAGGCCCTGTCCAGCGCCCTGATGGAGAACCTGGACGGCGTCCGCGTCATCAAGATCGAGAACCGCGAGGCGGCCGAGGAAGCCCGCGTCTCCACCGTCATCGACCGCCGCCAGCGCCACGTCATCAAGGGCGCCGACAGCCGCGCCTTCTCCGGCCCGGCCAGCGACATCGTCGCCTACGGCGTCGTCGCCGCCGTCATGGCCTATGCCGGATGGAGCGCCAGCCAGGGCGAGATGACGGTCGGCGCCTTCGCCTCCTTCATCGGCATGCTGCTGCTGGCCGGCCAGGCCCTGCGGCAGGTGACCAACCTCACGACGGTGCTGAGCGAAGGCTTCACCGCCGCCCGCCGCCTGTTCGCCGCCCTGGACATCGAACCCGAGATTCGCGAGGCCAATGACGCGGCCGTGGTCGCGCCCGGCCCCGTCACCGTCGCCCTGGACCATGTCAGTTTCGCTTATCATGCAGACGAGGACGGGTCCGCCCCGACCCTGTCGGACGTCAGCCTGCACGTCGCACCGGGCGAGACCATCGCCCTGGTCGGCCCTTCGGGCGGGGGCAAGTCGACTATCCTCAGCCTGCTGCCGCGCTTCTATGACGTGACGGCGGGCCAGGTGACCCTGAACGGCCGCGACATCCGCGAGCTGAGCCTGCCTTCCTTACGCGACCACATCGCCCTGGTGACGCAGGAGCCTTTCCTGTTCGACGACACCATCGCCGCCAACATCGCCTATGGCCGCCCCGGCGCCACGGCCGAGGACATCGTGGCCGCCGCCCGCGCCGCCGCCGCCCACGACTTCATCGCCGCCCTGCCCGACGGCTACGCCACCCGCGTGGGCGAGGCCGGCGCCCGCCTGTCCGGCGGGCAGCGCCAGCGCATCGCCATCGCCCGCGCCTTCCTGAAGGACGCGCCCATCCTGCTGCTGGACGAGGCGACCAGCGCGCTCGACACCGAGAGCGAGGCCCTGGTTCAGGCTGCGCTGGAGCGGCTGATGAACGGCCGCGCCACCCTGATGATCGCCCACCGCCTGTCGACGGTGAAGAACGCCGACCGCATCTACGTCATCGACGGCGGCCGCGTGGTCGAGGAAGGAACCCACGACGCCCTGGTGGCGCGCGGCGGTCTCTACGCCCGTCTGGCCCGGCAGCAGTCGCTGGACAGCGACCCGGTCGCCCCCTCGCTTCTTTCGACTTTGCCGCCTCTGGTCGAGCTTCCCGACGAGACCGGCGCATGAGGCCCCTGCGCAACCCCGCCATCCAGAACGCCATGGCCTGGACCCTGGCCCAATGGATGCGGTTCTGCATCGCCACCATCCGCTGGACCCATGAGAACGAGGCCGCGGCCGAAGAGGTCTGGCGTGACGGCGGCGGGGTGCTGTGCGCCTTCTGGCACTCGCGCATCGCCCTGGCCCCGTCCTGCTGGCCCCAGGATCGGGCTCAGCCCGCCAAGGCCCTGATCTCCCTGTCCGCTGACGGCGAGTTCATCGCCAAGGCGATCGCACGCCAGGGCTTCCCCGCCGTGCGCGGCTCCTCGGCCAATAAGGACAAGGCCAAACAGGCCAAGGGCGGGACACAGGCTTTACGCGACGGTCTGAAGCAGTTGAAGCTCGGCGCCCTTGCGCTGACGCCTGACGGCCCGCGTGGCCCGGCGCGCCACATGGCCGAGGGCCTGCCGCTGATGGCGAAGATCTCCAAGGCGCCGGTGCTGTTCATCGGCATGTCGTGCAGTCCGGCGATCCGGCTGAACAGCTGGGACCGCGCCCTGCTGCCCCTGCCCTTCGGCAAGGGCGCCGTGGTCTGGGACAAGGCCTGGTATCCCGAAGGCGGCGACCTGGCCGAAGTCGCCGCCGAATGGGGCGAGCGCCTGACCGCCGTCGAGGCGCGCGCCGACGCCCTCACCGGGCTGGAGCGCGTCTGAACGTGCCCTTCAGCCCCGCCCTGATCGCCTATCAGCTGTTGACCCGCCTGCTGGAGCCGCTGGCCCCGCGCCTGCTGGACGCCCGCGTCAAGAAGGGCAAGGAAGACCCCGCCCGCGTCGATGAACGGCTGGGCCTGCCCGGCATGGCGCGGCCTGACGGGCCTCTGGTCTGGATCCACGGCGTCAGCGTCGGCGAGGCCCTGTCGATCCTTCCTCTGGCCGAACGCATCCGCAAGGACCGGCCCGACGTGACGGTGCTGGTCACCACCGGCACGCTTACGTCGGCGCAGGTGCTGGCGACACGCCTGCCGCGCGGCGTCATCCATCAGTTCGCCCCGGTGGACGCCCCCTCGGCCGTCGCCGCCTTCCTCGACCACTGGCGGCCCAATGTCGGCGTCTTCGTCGAGAGCGAGCTGTGGCCCAACCTTCTGACCACGGCCCAGAAACGCGGCGTGCCCCTGGCTCTGGTCAGCGCCCGCATCACCGGCAAGACGGCGCAGGGCTGGAAGAAAGCCCCCGGCATGGCCCGCGCCCTGATGAACGGCTTTTCGCACGTCTGGCCGCAGGATCAGGACAGCGCCGACCGGCTGGCGGCGCTGGGCGCCCGCGTCGACGGTCAGGTGAACCTGAAGCTGTCCGGCGAGCCCCTGCCCTATGACAAGGGCGAGTTCGCCCGCCTGTCGGCCCTGATCGACGACCGCCCCGTCGTCGTCGCCGCCAGCACTCATGAGCACGAGGAAATGGCCATCGTCGGCGCGCTGGATCATCTGGCCGACCGCCTGTTCCTGATCGTCGTGCCGCGCCACCCCGAACGCGCCGACGCCATCGCCGAGGCCCTGAGTCACGACGGATACGGCTTCGCGCGACGCAGTCAGGGCCAGCCGATCTGCGACCAGACCGACATCTATCTGGCCGATACGCTGGGCGAGCTGGGGCTGTTCCTGCGGCTGGCCGATGTGGTGGTCATGGGCGGCTCCTTCGCCCCGGCGCTGGGCGGTGGCTCGGTCGGCGGTCACAATCCGCTGGAGCCTGCGCGTCTCGCCAAACCCATCGTCACAGGCCCCGACGCCAGCAATTGGCAAGCCGTGACCCGGATGCTGAAACAGGCGGGCGGCCTCGTCTCCGTCCTGTCGCCCGCCGAACTGCCCTCGGTCGTCGGCCCCATGCTGGCCGACCCCGAGGCCGCCCGCGACATGGGTGAGCGCGCGCGGCGATCCGCAGAGGCCGCCGCCGCCGGGCTGGACCGCCTGTGGCTGGCGCTTCAGACCCACCTGCCCGCCGCCCCGTCACGGAGGCGCCCGTGAAACTGAACACCCCCCGCTGGTGGTACAGCCGCGACCGTCGCCACGCCCCGATGACGCGGATGATGCTGAAGCCCGCCTCATGGCTGTGGGCGGGCGTGACGGCGCGCAAGATCGCCCGCGCCACGCCGGTCGATCCGGGCGCAGCGGTCATCTCCATCGGCAATCTGACGGTCGGCGGATCGGGCAAGACGCCCGTCGCGCGCGAGACTCTGCGCCTGCTGCGCGCCCAGGGCGTCAACGCCGCCGCCCTGTCGCGCGGCTATGGCGGCGAACTGGAAGGCCCGGTCCGCGTCGACCTGAGCCATCACACCGCCGCCGATGTCGGGGACGAACCCCTGATGCTGGCTCAGGACGCGCCTGCATGGATCGCCCGCGACCGCGTGGCGGGCGCCCGCGCAGCCGCCGCTGACGGCGCCTCCGCCCTCGTACTGGACGACGGCCACCAGAACCCCGCGCTGAAGAAGACCCTCAGCCTGATCGTGGTCGACGGCGAGACGCGCGGCGACGAATGGCCGTTCGGCGACGGCTCGCTCTTCCCCTCCGGCCCGATGCGCGAGCCGCTGAAGGCCGGGCTGGCGCGCGCCGACGGCGTGGTCGTCATGCTGCCCACCGACATGGACGCCGCCGATCCCGAACTGCTGGAGGTCTTCGCCGACCTGCCCGTCTTCATCGCCCGGCTGGAAGCCGCCGCCCCGCCGCCGCCCGGTCCTCAGGTCGGCTTCGCCGGCATCGCCAAGCCGTGGAAGGTCGAGCGGTCGCTGATCGCCGCCGGCTGCGACCTGAAGGATTTCGTCCCCTTCCCCGACCACGCCGCCCTGTCCGACCGCGACTTCGCCTTCCTGAAAGACCGCGCCGCCGTCTACGACGCGGGCCTCGTCACCACCGAAAAGGACTGGGTGCGCCTGACGCCCGACCAGCGCGCCGCCGTCGCCGCCTGGCCCGTCGCCGCCCGGTTTGAGGATGAGGCGGGATTCGCAGCCTTTGTGATGGGCGCCCTCTGATCCGGCCGCCCGGTGTCGGAGTCAGACGTGCGGGTTGTCGAAGATGTCCTCGATCGGCCGCTCGAACAGGGCGGCGATGCGATAGGCCAGGTCCAGCGAGGGGTCGTGTTTCTCTGTCTCCAGGGCGTTGACCGCCTGGCGGGAAACCCCCAGCGCCTGTCCCAGTTGTTCCTGGGTCCAGTTGCGCTCGACGCGCAGCAGCTTCAGCCGGTTCCTCATCAGTTCGAGGTCCGAATGAAAGGCGCCGCCAGGCCGAACGCCGCCCAGAACAGCGGATAGATCAGCCAGGCCGGCAGGTGCGGCGCCCCGGCGAAACTCTCTCCGAAGCCCCAGAAGGTCGCGATCGCCATCGCCATGCCGGAGGCGATGATGAACTGCTTGGCCGTGACCATGCGCACGAACTCGTCGCTTTCACGCATCAGGGCCAGCGTGGCCCAGATCTGACCGATCACCGGCGCAGAGACGGCCGCCGCCAGGACCCAGCCCGCAGGCTTTCCCATGACCCCGTCAAAGGCGTCCGTGGTCATCATCGCCACGCAGATCGCCACATAGGGAGCCATGAAGGCGAACGTCCGCAGGACGTAGCGACGCCCTGACGGCGTCTGTTGTCTGGAAAGGGTCATCATGACAGTCGCTCCTGACTTTATGTAAGGAAAACCTTACAATGCCATCATGTCATGTCAACCTTACTTTTTATCAGCATGTCCTGACATTATTGCCAGCCGCTTCGACCGCCCCTAGCTTGAAGTCATGCGTAGTGTTCCCGCCCTTGTCGTCGCCTTCCTGACGGCCGCCGCCCCTCTTGCCGCGCTTGCTTCGCCGCCTCCGCCCTTCCTGGTCCAACAGGATGTTCGCGGCGCGCGCGACCATGACGACCTGCCCCGCATGGACGGCGCGCGCATCCGCGCCTGGCGCCAGTTGTCCGTCGCCGAAATCACCCTGCCGACCGGCGCGGTCGCCGAAGGCGACACGCCGCAGAGCGCTCTGCGGCTTCAGGGTCAGATCAGCCATCTGGATTATGTCATCCGCCCGGCCGTCGCGCCGATCGACATGGCGCGCCACTATGAAGAAGCGCTGCGCGAGGGGGGCTATGAGACCGTCTTCGCCTGCACCGGCATCGCCCGCTGCGGCTCGGGCATGGGAGCGCTGATCCTGCTGAGCGACACGGTGGCGCCTGCGGGCTTCGCCGACGGCGTCTTCAACGATCAGTTGCGGGTGGTCGTGGCGCGCAAGGGGGCGACCTGGGTGCTGCTGCACATGACGCGCGGACCGGATCGGTCGCTGGTCTATCAGGCCGTGATCGAGGGCGCCCGTGAGCTCGAGTAGACGGATCGCCGATCCAGTCCGTTTCATCCGCGACAACACCCGCCTTCAGCCCGTCTCGCACACGCCCGAGATTTCCCTGTGGCTGGCCGACGAAGTCACGCCCATCTGGCGGCTGACCGAAGAAGAGCTGGGCGAGATGGGCCTGCCGCCGCCCTTCTGGGCTTTCGCCTGGGCGGGCGGGCAGGCGCTGGCGCGCTGGCTGCTGGATCACCCCGACGAAGTCACGGGGCGTCGCGTGCTGGATCTCGCGACCGGCTCGGGACTGGTGGCGATCGCGGCGATGAAGGCGGGCGCCGCGTCGGTGCTGGCCGCCGACATCGACCCCTTCTGCGCCGCCGCCGTCGCCGCCAACGCCGAGGCCAACGGCGTCGAGATCGCTTTCACCGCAGACAATCTGCTTGAGGCCCCGCCCCCCGCATTCGACGTCATCTGCGCGGGGGACGTCTTCTACGAAGGGCCGATGGCCGAGGCGGTCCTGGCCTGGCTGAAGCAGGCGCGGGCGGCCGGGACGACCGTGCTGGTCGGCGATCCCGGCCGGACCTACTTCCCGAAGGAGGGGCTCAGCCTGCTGGCTGAATACCGCGTGCCGACCACGCGTGAACTGGAGGACCAGGAGGTCAAACGCACGCGGGTCTGGTCTCTGGATCTATAGCCGGCCTCAGGCGTCCCGGGGCAGAACGGTCAGCACCCGCGCCATATGCTGGTGGAAGGCCTCCATATAGTCGCGCAGGAACTGTTCCGTGGAGGCCACAGTGACGTTGCCGTCGTCGTCGATCAGGCCCGGCGTCAGCTGGATATAGCCTTCGGGCGCATTCATCTGCGGGGCCTGGAGGAAGCCCAACACCGGCCGCAGCGCCTGCTGGGCCAGGGCCGTGCCGATGGCCCCGATCGAGGCGCCGATCACCGCCGTCGGCTTGTTCTTGAAGGCGTTGCTTCCATAGGGGCGACTGGCCCAGTCGATGGCGTTCTTCAGCCCGCCGGGCATGGAGCGATTGTATTCCGGCGTGACGATCAGGATCGCATCGGAGCGCTTGATCGCCGCCTTGAAGTCGTTGGCGACGGCCGGATAGTCGGCGTCATAGTCATAGGAATAGAGCGGCAGCTCGCTGAAGCCGATCTCGTGGAACTGCAGCTTCTCGGGCGCGAGTTTGACCAGGGCCTTGGCCAGCTTGCGGTTGATCGAACCCTTGGCCAGGCTGCCGATGATGTAGCCGACGTTGTAGGTGGTCATGATAGGCGTCCCGCTGAATGAGGGCGGCGTGCGCCGCCGCCGGCGAGGAAATGCCCCAGCAACCTTGGCGGTTCCGTATCAGACGCGCACGGCCTGGCGACTTCGCCCCGCCTCGCCGAACACCCGCAGATAGCGCTCGATCTCTGCGCGATCGCCGGTGGCCTTTTCAACGTTGTCCGACAGCTTGACCGCCGGGCGGCCCGCCGCCTGCGTCACCTTGCAGACCAGCGACAAGGGAAGCAGCTCGGGCGCCTCTACGGGGGCGCAGTCGCGGAAGTCGTTGGTCAGGTTGGTGCCCCAGCCGAAGCTGGTCCGCACCCGCCCCTTGAAGTGGGCGTGGGCCGCCTCGATGCCGTCGACATCCAGCCCGTCGGCCAGAACCAGCAGGCGCTCACGCGGATCGCGCCCCTTGGACGCCCACCACTTCATGATGATCTCGCCGCCCTCGATCGGCGGAGCGGAATCGGGACGGAAGCCCTTCCAGTCGGCCAGCCAGTCAGGCGCGTCATTCAGGAAGGCTTCGGTGCCGAAGGCGTCCGGCAGGGCGATCAGCAGATTACCATCATAGGCCGCGCGCCATTCCTCCAGCACCCGATAGGGCGCCGCGCGCAAGGCCGCCTCGTCCTCGCCCGCCATCGCGGCCAGCACCATCGGCAGTTCGTGGCCGTTGGTGCCGATGGCCTCAAGGTCGTTGTTCATCGCCAGCAGCACGTTGGAGGTGCCGATGAAGGCGCTTCCTAGCCCCTCCTTCAGCGCCTCGACGCACCAGCCCTGCCACAGGAAGCCGTGGCGGCGACGCGTGCCGAAGTCGGACAGGGCCAGCGGCTCCAGCTTCCTCAGCCGCTCGATCTTGCTCCACAGCTTGGTCTTGGCGCGCGAATAGAGGATGTCCAGTTCGAACCGCCCCATGCGGCGCAGGGCGCGGCGGCTGCGCAGCTCGTTCAGGATCGACAGGGCGGAGATTTCCCACAAGGTGACGTCGGCCCAGCTTCCGGAAAACTCGAGCCGGTACTGTCCGTCGGCGCTGCGAGACAGGTCGTAGTCCGGCAGGCGATAGTCGGCCAGCCAGGCCAGAAAGTCCGGGCTGAAGATCGACTTCACCCCATAGAAGGTGTTGCCGCCCAGCCAGATCAGTTCGCGGTTGGTGAAACGCAGGGACCGGGCGTGGTCTAGTTGGGCGCGCAGTTCGGCCTCGTCCACTTCCTCGGCCAGGCGGACGGAGGTGGTGCGGTTGATGACAGAGAAGGTCACCGGCACATCGCGGAATCGGCGCCAGATCAGTTGGAGCATCAGCAGCTTGTAGAAGTCGGTGTCCAACAGGCTGCGGACGATGGGGTCCAGTCGCCAGCCGTGGTCATAGGCCCGCTTGGCCAGGTCGATGCTCGCCATGCCGGATCAGTCCGCCTTTCGTTCCGCCGGTTCGAGAACCGCTTCCACCGGGGCCTCGTCCTCGTTGACCAGGCGTCCCTCGCGGTGAGGCTTGATATAGGGAGTCGGCTTGGGCGTCGGCATATTGCCCCGCATCATGGCCCGCCCGGCCCCCAGGCCGCCGGTGACCTCCAGGTCCAGCCGCGCCTCGTCGCGGCGGCGCACGTCGGCGATGACCTCGGCGGCTTCGTCCTGCGGCAGGCCCAGTTCCTCCAGCACCGCCTGGCCGAACTTCAGGGCGGATTCGAAGGTCTCGCGCACCTGATAGTCCACGCCAGCCTGGATCAGGCGCAGAGAATGGCCCCGGTCGAAGGCGCGGACCAGCAGCTTCACTCCCGGAAACTCGGACTTGACCAGTTGGACGATGCGATCAGCCGTCTCGGGCTTGTCGACGCAGACCAGCACCGCCTCGGCCTTGCCCGCGCCCGAGGCCCGCAGCGTATCCAGGCGCGTGCCGTCGCCGTAATAGACCTTGAAGCCGAAGTTCCCGGCGGCCTGGATCATCTCCACGTCGTTCTCGATGATCGACACGTCCACGTCGCGCGCCAGCAGGGGCTGGGACACCACCTGGGCGAAGCGGCCGAAGCCGATGATCAACACCTGGCCGCCCAGACCCTCGGCGGCGTCGACGCCCTCGGCCTCTTCCGGCGACAGGCCCGCCTCCTTCGGCAGGAAGCGCTTCAACGCCAGCGTCGTCAGCGGCGTCAGCGCCATGGACAGGATGACGATGGCCGTCAGGGCCGCGCTGGCCTGGGCGTCGATCACCCCGGCGCCGGCCGCCGCGCCGTAGAGGACGAAGGCGAACTCGCCGCCCTGGGCGAACAGGGCCGCCCGCTCAAGCGCCTCATGATGACGCGCCCTGAACAGGCGGGCGACGACATAGATGACCAGGGCCTTCACCACCATGAAGGCCGCCAGCCCGGCGACGACGATGCGCCAGTCGCTGATGACCACGCCGATATCCAGCGCCATGCCGACCGACAGGAAGAACAGGCCCAGCAGGATGGCGCGGAAGGGCTCGACGTCGGCTTCCAACTGGTGCCGGAAGGTCGAGTCGGACAGCAGCACCCCGGCCAGGAAGGCGCCCATGGCCATCGACAGGCCGACCTCGTCCATGATCCAGGCCGTGCCCGCCACCACCAGCAGGGCGGCGGCCGTCATCACCTCGCGCCCGCCGTTGCGCGCCAGGAAGCGGAACACCGGATTGATGGCGTAGACGCCGACCGCCAGCACGCCCGCCAGAGCCGCCAGGGCCAGACCGATCGACCGCCACAACGGCGTCGTGCTCTCGGCCGCATGGCCGAGGGAGGCGCCCAGCAGGGCGACGATGGCCAGCAGGGGCACGATGGCCAGGTCCTCGAACAGCAGGATGCTGACCGCCCTCTGGCCGCTGGGGGTGGGCAGATCGCCGCGCTCCTCCAGCATCTGCACGATGACGGCCGTGGAGGACATGACGAAGCCCATGGCTCCGACGAAGGCCACCGGCGCCGAAACCCCCGCCGCCATGGCGACGCCGGTCAGGGCCAGCCCCGCCAGCCCGACCTGGGCCGAGCCCAGACCGAAAATCTCCTTGCGCATCCCCCACAGGCGCTTGGGCCGCATCTCCAGGCCGATGATGAACAGGAAGATGACCACGCCGAACTCGGCGACGTGCAGGATGACTTCAGGCTCGCGGAACAGGGCCAGGCCGAAGGGACCGATGGCGACGCCCGCCGCCAGATAGCCGAGCACCGAGCCCAACCCGATCTTGCGGAATACCGGCACGGCCACCACGCCCGCCGCCAAGAGGGCCGCTACATGGCCCAGTTCCAGTCCCGTCGCAGCCTCGGCCATCGCTCACCCTTGCGTTTGTCTTTTCATAGTGGGGGCGAACACGATCGATTGCGAGGGGGAAGGTTCGGCGGCGTCGCGTCCTTGCGGCGGCCGGAACCCCGGACGCCGTGCGCGGGTTTCTCAAGCTGGGCCGCCAGGCGCCCCCTACACGAGAGAAGGCCATGAAGATTCGCGACGTGATGAGCAAGGACGTGCAGGTCGCCCGTCCGGAAGACACCCTGCAGAACGTCGCCGGTCGAATGGCCGCGGGCGATTTCGGCTTCATCCCCGTGGCCGACGGCGACCGGCTGATCGGCGCCCTGACCGATCGCGACATCGTCGTGCGCGGCGTGGCCTCGGGCGCCGGGCCGGAAGCGCGGGTGCTGGACGTGCTGTCGCGCGACGCGTTGGTGGTGCGGGCCGACGACGACCTGAAGGTCGCGCTGGATCTGATGTCGTCGCGCCAGATCCGCCGCCTGCCCGTGGTGGACAAGGACGGCCGCCTGGTCGGCGTCGTCTCGCTGGGCGACCTGTCGACCCGGGTCAAGGAACGTTACGCCGGCGAGGCGCTGGAGGAGATTTCCCGCCCTCAGGGTTAATCCGCCGCTAACCACGTCACGGAACCCGACGATAACGGCCCGGGCCGCATCATTCCTCTCTTTGCAAGAGGGAATTCCGGAATGGCGCGCGCCCAGTTCCAGAAGGGCCAGAAGGTCTGGGTCGAGAGCGTCGGCGTCTGGGCCCAGGTCGAAAAGGTCATGCCCGTCTGGGCCAAGGGTTTCGACGAGCCGGTCCGGATCACCTACGACGTGGGCCTGGGCCGCGAGTTCGCCGCGGCGGAACTGCAGGTTCCCTCGGACAATCCCGCCGCCGGCGCCGTGGGCGACTGGCGCATCCTGCGCGCGCGCAACAAGTGGCAGGACCCCGCCGACTGCGTCCACCATCCCTACCCCGGCAGCTATCCGGTGGTGGTCACCGACAAGGCCGACTGGGGCGGCTGGCGCGTGCCCGGCGCCGAATACGACCGCGACCCGCAGCGCATCGAATTCCAGGCCCGCCTGATCGCGGCAGGGCCCGACCTGATGGACCTGGCGCGCGAACTGATGGCCTCGGTGGCCGAGGCTCCGGACGACGCCCCGCCCGAAACCCAGCGCCTGGCCCGCAAGGCCCAGTCCATCCTGCGTCGCATGACCGAGATCGCCGCACCGGCCCCTGCGCCCCGGCCGGATGAGGACGCGGAGACGGACGCCTAGACTCGCCGACGCTCCTCTTGGGCGCCCACCCCTCGACGGATTCCGCGACGCAGCCTAGATTCCCGAGTGAATCGGGACAGGAGGGTCGCCCTTGCGGGGCACCGAGCGCCGCAGTTACGGGCCCGGCCGTCGGGCCACGGATCATCAGGCCGCGCGCTCCGCGCCCTGGGTCCGTATCCTTGCGCTCGCCGTGGCGCTGGCCCTGGCGGCCTATGTCATGCTGTTCGCGCGCGAGAACAGCCGTCCCAGCCGCGAAGTCGAGGCCGCCCGACTGGAGACCCTGACGCTTGAGGCGAGGCTCGCCGCCGCCCAGGTCGAAGCCCGCGCCGCGCGGACGGATCGCGCCCTGGACGCCGCCGCCCGCGTTCTGGCTCAGACGCCGAACCAGCCGGTCCAGGCCCTGGACAGCGCCCGCCTGGAAGATCCCGAAGCCGCCTTGCTGATCGCCGATGCGAACGGCCGCGTCCTCGCGGCGCAAGGCGCCCGTCTGGGCTCAGACGCGGCGACCGGCCTGTCGGTCGGCGAGGACGGCCTGACCACGCGCCGGACGACGCCGGACGGCCATGTCCTGGTCGCACGGACGCCCCTGCCGACCCTGAAACCGACGCTCGCCCAGGCCAGCCTCAGCATCCTGCCGTCCGGTCAGGCCCCCGCCACGCCGGACCAGGCGGTCAAGCGGCCGGATGGACGCCCTCAGACCGCCGCCGTGGCCCCCATCGGCGACACCGGCCTGTCTGTCGTGGCGGCCCTGCCTCGCCCGGACGCCTTCGCCGCCTGGCTGGACGACGCCTGGATGCTGGCCGCGCCCCTGCTGATGGTGGTGCTGATGCTGGCGGTGATCGCCGTGCAGAACTGGCGCCAGATGCGGACGAGCCGACGATGGGCCGACACCGAGCGCCGTTTCCGCGTGGCCGTCGAGGCCGCCCGCTGCGGCGTATGGGAATGGGATCTGGCCAAGGGCGAGGCGACCCTGTCCGACTACATGGCCGCCCTGCTGGAGGTGGAGACGGGAACCGTCCTGACCACCCAGGCCATGGTCGAGCGGGTCCATCCCCGCTATCGCCAGTTGATGGTCCAGGCCCTGGACAAGGCCATGGCCGACGGCGTGTTCGAGGCGGCCTTTCCCGTGCCGTTGAGCAACGGCGGCGTCCGCTGGATAGACGCGCGCGGCCAGTCCCGCCAGCCGCGTCGCGACGGCGGCTATGACAGCCTGATGGGGGTGGCGCTGGACGTCACCGACGCCCGCCGCACCAAGGCCCAGGCCCAGGCCGCCGAAAGCCGCCTGCGCGACGCCATCGAAAGCGTGTCAGACGCCTTCGTCCTGTTCGACCGGCGCGGACGGCTGATCCTGTGGAACCAGGGATTCCAGGACGCCTTCGCCTTCCCGGAGGGCGTGGTCAGGCCCGGCGCCCAGAAGGACGAACTGAACCGCATCGCCGCCGAGGCGATCAAGGCCGAACATCCGTCGGCCGGGGGCCGCGCCGGGGTGCGCGAGGTCGAGCTGAAGGACGGCCGCTGGCTGCAGATGGCCGAACGCTTCACCGGCGACGGCGGCACGGTGGTGATCTGCGCCGACATCACCGTCATCCGCCGCCAGGAGGCCGAGCGTCGCCGCGCCGCCGACGAACTGCGCGCCATGGTGGCCGAACTGGAGGCCAGCCAGGCGGACCTGGCGCTTCTGGCGCGCAAATATGAGGTCGCGATGACCCGCGCCGAGGCCGCCAACCAGGCCAAGTCCGAGTTCCTGGCCAATATGAGCCATGAGCTGCGCACCCCGCTGAACGCCATCAACGGCTTCTCGGAGATCATGGCCGCCGAGATGTTCGGCCCCCTGGGCGACCGCCGCTACAAGGGCTACGCCGCCGACATCCACGGCTCGGGCCAGCATCTGCTCAGCCTGATCAACGACATCCTCGACATGGCCAAGATCGAGGCGGGCAAGCTGACGCTGCACTATGAGCCGATGGCGCTGGACGTGCTGTGCGCCGAGGCGGTGCGGCTGATGCGGGGCAAGGCTCAGGAGGCGCGGCTGGCCCTCACGCTGGACTGCCCCGAGGCCCTGCGCATAGAGGCGGACCAGCGTGGCCTGAAACAGGTGCTGCTGAATCTGATCTCCAATGCGGTGAAGTTCACGCCCGAAGGCGGCGCCGTGTCGGTGATCGTCGCTCCGCGCGGTGCGGACACGGTGCGCGTATCGGTCGCCGACACCGGCATCGGCATCTCCGCCAAGGATCTGGAGCGGCTGGCCCAGCCGTTCGAGCAGGTGGAGGGCCAGCACTCCAAGTCGACGCAAGGAACGGGTCTCGGCCTGGCCCTGACCAAGTCGCTGATCGAACTGCACGGCGGCGCCATGACCATCGACAGCGAACCGGGACGCGGCACCACCGTCTGGTTCGACCTGCCGCTTCACGCGCCCCAAGGGGCCGTGGCCCCCGTCGGCTCCCCCGTCCAACGGGTTCAGCCGCGCGCCGCTTAGCCCGACCTTAGGCCGCCGGCTTTTCGGCGCCTTCCGTCGGGGCCTTCTCTCCGCCCTGCCCGTCCTTCGACTTGGAACGGTGACGCGACAGGATCGGCGCAAGAGCCTCACGGTCTGCCGGGCCCAGACGGCTCAGCGTCTCGACCGCCCCCGCTTCCAGCCGCGCCCGCCCTCGCATTTCAGACGCGCGCGACCGTTCCAGCAAGGCGGCGACCGCCACCGCGTCGAACTGATCCGAACGGGTCAGGGCGATGGCCTCGCGACGGGCCGCCCGCGCCTCTTCGAAGTCCGGACGAGCCTCCAGGGCGGTGGCGCGCAGCTCACGCTTGACCTGATCGCGCACGGCGGGGGGACGCGCCTCGACCACCGACCAGACGGGCTCGCTGCGACCCGGTCGGCGCGCTTCGGTCGCCGCCTCCTGAACCTGCCTGGCCGCCATCCAGGCCGCGCCCGCTCCGGCGACGGCGAAGATGTTGAGAGCGACGGACGCCGCCAGGGCGATCCTCAAGCCTTTCGTGCTCATCCGCCCAGAACCTCCGTATCGTCAGCGCTGGTCAGGCTGGCCTGATACAACACCGCGTCGGCGCGAATATCGGCCGTCATCTGGCCGGTCAGAACCACGCCGAAAGCGGCCCCGGCGCAGGCCGCCGCCGCCCAGCCGGCGCCCGACAGCCAGGCCATGACGCCGATGCCGCCGCGCCGACGGCCCAGACCCGCGCCGGCCGCCGCAGCGATCACCTGTTCGCGCAAGGCGTGGGATGCGACCACGCGTGGCGCCGCGTCCAGCAGGGCGTCAAGCCCGTCCGCGTCCCGCAGCAAGGCCGCAGCCCGAAGATCCGTCGCGACCAAGGCGCGCGCCGCCTCGCGCTCGCTCTGCGGCCAGCGACGCAGGTCGCCGCCATAGGCGTCGGCCAAGTGTTCAAACCGTTCTCGGGTCATCGTCGTCATCTCGTCCCCCGCCATAGTGGTTCGGCGCGCGCTGCAGCGCCGCCGCCTCGCATGCCCTGTCGCCCATCACGCCCCGCGCCTGGATACGGCGCGATGTCCGCCAGGGCGGTCCGCAAGGCGCGACGGCCCCGCGACAACAGGCTTTCCAGCGCTTCCACGCTGATCTCCATCAGGGCGGCGGCTTCGATATTGCCCAGCTCCTGATAGTGGCAAAGGACGATGGCCTCGCGCTGCCGTTCGGGCAGGCGCGTCAGGGCCTGTTCGACCCGCGCGCCCGTCTCGGCGGCCAGCAGGCCCCGATCCGGCGCCGGGCCGTCGTCGATGCTGTCGGGGATGGCGTCCGTCGCGATCTCGCGCCGGCGCCGCATACGGTCGTAGCAGAGGTTGAGCCCCACCCGGTGCAGCCAGGTGTCGAAGCGCGCCTGGCCAGGGGTCCAGCGCGGCGCCTGCCTCCAGGCTCTGAGCATCGCTTCCTGGGCCACGTCCTCAGCCTCCGCCGCATCGCCCAGCATCCGCTGGGCGAGCGACAGCATGCGCGGCAGCTTGCGCGCGACCATGGCCTGAATGGCCGCGGGGTCGCCTTCGCCCACGCGGCGCACCAGATCCTCGTCGGGGTCGACGGTCGTCGCCAATCCAGCCTCTTTGGCTCCATCCAGAAAGGTCGGGCGGTCGGACCGCCTTCCCCGACATCACCCTACTCCGAAGCGGGCGCCGAAGGCGACGCCGAGTTCGAACGACGCTGCTCGCGCTTCTGACGCATCTCGGCGCGGCCGGTCTGCATGGCGGCGCGGCGCTCCTCAACCGTCAGCACGCCGTCGCGGTTCGCATCCATTCGCGCGAAGGCCTCGGTCGCCTTGCGCTCGGACTCGGCGATGACGATGGGGAAGCGGCTCTCGGCGCGCTGCGCTCCCATCCGGCCGCCCCGATCCCGAGCACCCTGGCCCCGATGTCCGCGCATCATCCGCGCGCCGTCGTGACGGCCCCCGCCCATACGGTCGCCGCGGGCTTGATGCGCCTCGAACTCGGCGCGGCTGAGGGCGCCGTCCTTGTTGGCGTCCAGCCGATCAAATCGGGCCGAAAGGCGTTCGGCGCGGCGCGCCTGGCCGTAGGCGCGCATCTCCTCGGCCGTCACCTGACCGTCGCCGTTCGCGTCCGCCGCGCGCAGGCGCTCGACCCGACGCTGCACGAAATCGGCCTGGCTGACCGGCTCGGCCGTCCGGGCGCGATGCGACGCGGCGGGGGAGTCCTGGGCGATCGCCGTCCCGCCGACCGCCAGCGTCAGTGCGAGAACGGCCACGCCGCCGAAAGTCATCTTCATCTCGATGTTCTCCATCTGGCCCGAAGGCCAAGAAGCAACCCTGTCGAGAAGTAGAACGGCGCCCGGATCAGATTCCGTCGCTCAATGGCGGCAGGGCGGCGTCGAACGCCCGCCTCGCCTGCAGCCGCAGGTCGATCAGGCGGGCCTTCAGGGTGTCGAAATCAGGCGCCCCGGCGGCGCGGGCCAGCCGCATCTGGAAACCCGACGGCTCCTGATCCGGATCGCCAGCCCCCTCAAAGGCGCAGGCCATCAGCTGCCCCAGTCGCTGATGAAGACGCCAGCTTTCGGCCAGCACCGGATCGGCGGCCAGCGCCTCGAGCGTCGAGACCGTCAGGGGCGCCCCGGCCTGGGCCGCCGTCAACTGACGATACTGGGCCGTGAACTCGGCGTCGACCTGACCGCCCGGCGACAGCTTCAGGTCCCAGAAGCCCTTGGGCCGCCGCTCGCGATCCATCAGATCGCGCATGGCCCGCACGTCCTCGGCGAGGTCGACGCCGGGGCGGGGCCGCCGCAACGCCGCCTCCAGCGCCGTCTCGACCCGCCCGCCGAACGCTTCGTCGCTGGTCCAGACCAGTCGCGCGCGCGTCAGGGCCATGAACTCCCAGGTGTCGGCCTCTTCGGCGTAGTAGGCCTCCATCGCCTCCAGCCGGACCGACACCGGCCCCTTGGAGCCCGTGGGCCGCAGCCGCATGTCCACCTCGTATAGCCCGCCTTCCGCCGTGTGAGCCGACAGGGCGGCGATGAACCGCTGGGTGAAACGGCCGTAAAAGGTCTCGGCGCTCCAGCCGCGCCCGGCCGAAACGGCGTCGGGAGCCGCCGCATAGACCGTCATCAGGTCCAGATCCGAACCCGCCGACATCTCTCGCGAGCCCGTCTTGCCCAGGGCGACGACGGCGACGGCCCCGTCGAAGGCGCCGCCCATGCGCTCGGCCTCCTTCAGCGCGGCGGGGGCCAGACCCTTCATGCAGGCGTCGGCCAGGGAGGTGTTGGTCAAACCGGCCTGCTCTGCCGTGGTCCGGCCGGTGATGACGTGCATGCCGATGCGAAAGGCCTGTTCGCGGTGCAGGCGCCGGACGGCGTTCATGGCCCCTTCGAAGTCGCCGGCCTCGCCCGCCTCGCGCACCACCTGCTCGGCCACGCCGGTGTCGGTGCCCAGCGTCGTCATGAAGCGCGCATCCAGCACCCCGTCCAGCGCCTGCGGCCGCCGCCCCAGCATCCGCGCCAGACGCGGCGCGAAGGCCATGACCTCGACCACCAGGTCGAACAGCTTCGGCTGATTCAGGAACAGGGCCTGCACCTGCACCCCGGCGCTGAGGCCCGAGAAGAAGACGGCGAAGCGGCGGAAGGCCGCATCCGGCGCCCCCGTCCTGGCCAGCGCCGTCAGCAGTTGCGGCGCCAGGCGGGTGAACAGTTCGCGTCCCCGCGCCGTGCGCGTCGCCTGAATGCGGCCGTGGTGCCAGCTGCGGATCGTGTCGGACACGCCGGCGGGCTCGGAAAAGCCCATGCGGGCCAGGGTCTCCAGTGTGCCGGGATCGTTCTCCACCCCCGTGAACACCAGACTGCCGTAGGGCGAGGACAAGTCTTCGCCGCCCTCGAACAGTTCGCCATAGCGGGCGTTGACCCGCACCAGCAGGCGCTCGATCCCGGCGTCGAAGGCGGCCAGATCGCCCTGCCCCGCCAGGGCCGCCACATCGGCGCGGCGCGCAGGATCGACAGGCAGGATATGGGTCTGCTCGTCCGCCAGCATCTGGGCTCGATGCTCCAGCGCACGCAGCTCGACATAGGCGGCGCGCAGTTCGTCCCGTGCGTCGGGCGCCACATGGCCCGCAACAGTCAGGGCGTCCAGCGCCTCCAGGGTACGCGGCGAGCGCAAAGACCGGTCGCGTCCGCCCAGGATCAGTTGCTGGGTCTGGACATAGAACTCGATCTCGCGGATGCCGCCCCGGCCCAGTTTCAGATTGGCGCCCGCCGCCTCCAGTCCCTCGCCGGTCTTGTGGACGTGGATCTGTTTCTTGATCGACTGGATGTCGAGCACGGCCTGATAGTCCAGACTGCGGCGCCAGACATAGGGGACCAGGGCCTTCAGGAAGGCCGCGCCCTCCGCTTCGTCGCCGGCGCAGACGCGAGCCTTGATGAAGGCCGCCCGTTCCCAGTTCTGGCCGACGGACTCGTAGTAGGCCAGGGCCATCGGCGCTGCGACGACCGGCGGGGTCGAGGACGGATCGGGCCGCAGCCGCAGATCGACGCGGAAGACGTAACCGTCGGCCGTCCGCTCGGCCAACAGGGTCGTCAGCCCCTGGGCCAGGCGGTTGACGAAACCCTGCGCCTCAACGCCTTCGGCCAGGGCGGTCTCCAGCACCTCCGGCTCATAGAAGAGCGACAGGTCGATGTCCGAGGAATAGTTCAGCTCGAACGCCCCGCCCTTGCCCATGGCCAGGACGAACAGGCCCGGAACCGGCCCGCGCGGATCATCGGCCGCCGAGGTCAGCCGACCGCGCCCGCGCCAGTCGTCGGCCAGAATTCTCAGCGCCGCCCGCGCCGCCGCATCGGCGAAGCGCGACAGGGCGCCCGTCACCTGATCCAGATCCCAGACCCCGCCCAGGTCGCACAGCGCCGTCAGCAGATGCAGTTCCGCCTTCAGGCGACGCAACGGCGCCTTGGCCTCGTCCGGCGCCCCGGCCAAGGCGTCGGTCGCCGTCAGAATCTCCGCCAGACGCGCCTCGGGGTCGCTGTCCAGCGTCCGGCGCAGCCGCTCAGGCCAGCGCCGCGCCAGCCCCGCCAGATAGGGCGAGGCGGCGAAGACCGGCGTCAACGCCGCCCACGCCGAATCCAGCGTCGCGCGCCAGCCGTCGGCGTCCGCCGCCTCGATCAGCCGTTCATGCAGACGCCCTGCCGCCTCCGCGTCGCGCACGGGGCCGCACGGCTGCAATCGCCTCGCCAGAGCGTCGCTCACGCCTCGGGCGTCCGGCTGGCGGCGGGCAGGATCAGAGCCACGCGCAGGCCCGGCCCGCGTCCGTCATAGACGCCCGGTCCCTCGTCCAGCTGAATGCGGCCGCCATGCGCCTCGGCCACCGCCGTGACCAGGGACAGGCCCAACCCCGAACCCGGCTCGGTGCGGCTGTTGTCCAGCCGCACGAAGCGTTGCAGCACGCGTTCGCGATCCTCGTCCGGCACGCCCGGCCCGTTGTCGGTGACGGAAAACTCCACATCGCCCGACGAGCGGCGCCGCGCGCGGAACATCACCGCCCCCCCTTCGGGCGTATATTTGATGGCGTTGTCGATCAGGTTGGCCAGGGCCTGGGCCAGGAAGGGCTGGTTGCCCTCGATCATCAGCCCCTTCTCGATCTCGGCGGCGAACTCCAGCCCCTTGTCCTCGCCGGCCGGTTCGTAGAGCTCAGCCATGTCGGCTGCCAGATCCGCCGCGTCGAACACCTTCGGATCGGGCGCCCCGCCCGCCTGCAACCGGGCGATGGCCAGGACGGTATTGAAGGTCTTGAGCAGGGCGTCCGCCTCGTCCAGCGCCACGCTGAGGGCGTCGACGCCCGACGTCCGTCCCGCTTCGGCGTCGATGAGCGCGACCTCCATCTTGGCCTTCATCCGGTTCAGCGGGGTGCGAAGGTCGTGGGCGATGGCGTCGCCGGCGTGGCGAATCGAGGCCATGGAGCCTTCCAACCGGTCCAGCATCCCGTTCAGCCCCTCGCCCAGTTCGTCCAGTTCGTCGCCGGAATGGCGGATCGGAACGCGCGCCTTCAGATCGCCCTCCTGCACCGCCGTCACCACGCGATTCAGCCCGCCCATGGCCCGCTCGACCCCCCGGCTGATCCACAGACCGCCGCCGACGCCCAGCAACAACACCATGATCATGGCGCCCCACAGGGCCTGGGTCAGGCGAGCCAGATAGGCCTCGATGTCGCCGATGTCCTCGCCGACGAACAGATGTTCGCCGCCCGACAGGGTCATCTCGACGCCGATGGCCCCTCGACGACGCACGCGTCCATCCTCGTCCGTGTCGGTCAGTCGGAAATCGTCCCAGCGCGCGGTGGACGGGGGCGCCCCCGCCTTGGGCGGGTCCAGCGGCGATTCCGAGACATTGCCGGTGATCACCGAACGATCCGGCGCCATCAGCAGATAGAGGTAGGGGCCGCCTTTCAGCGTGCGTTCGACCAGCACCTGGTTCAGGGCGTCGCGCCCGCGCGTGCGATAGACGGCGGTCAAGCCCTCGACCTCGGCCTTGACGCTGGCCTCGGCCCGCGCCCGCGCCTCGGACGCCGAAGCGACGTAGACATAGGCCAGCACCGCGCTGGCCGTCGCCGCGAACAGCGCCAGGAACAGCAGCGTCAGCCGAAAGGGCGTCCGCCGAAAGAGCGAGGGCAGTTTCACTTCAGCTTTCTCCCTCCCCTTTATGGGGAGGGTGGTCGCGCAGCGACCGGGTGGGGAGGGCTTCAAGTGCGCTCATTACCCCCGCCATCACGCCATCGAGATCATCGCGAACGGCGGCGTTGTCGAACCTCAGCGTCGTGAACCCTTCGCCAGCCAGCACGGCGTCCCTCACCCTGTCTCTGTTCGCCTGCGCCTCGATCGCATGGGTGACGCCGTCAATCTCTATGACCAACCGTCGATCGAAGCAGACGAAGTCGAGATAATAGCCTCTAAACGGCGCCTGCCGCCGAAAATGAAACCCTTGAGCGCGCAACAGCTTCAACTGAACCCACATACGCGCCTCTGGCAGCGTCAGCGCTTTTCGCATGGCGCGGGCTCGGGCGATGATCGCCATGGTCTGCAAGCCCCTCCCCACCCGACCGGCTGCGCCGGCCACCCTCCCCATGAAGGGGAGGGAGAACGATGGCGCGGTTTACGCCTCCAGCCGGTACCCCGCGCCGCGCACGGTCTGCAGCATGGCCTTGTCGAAGCCCTTGTCGATCTTGGAGCGCAGGCGGCTGATGTGGACGTCGATGACGTTGGTCTGAGGGTCGAAGTGGTATTCCCAGACCTTCTCCAGCAGCATGGTGCGCGTCACCGACTGGCCCGCGTGGCGCATCAGGAACTCCAGCAGCTGGAACTCGCGCGGCTGCAGGTCGATCTCCTGGCCGTCGCGATGAACCGTACGGGCGATCAGGTTCATCTCAAGGTCGCCGACCTTGAGCACGGTCTGCACCCCGCCCGTCTCGCGGCGACGCGACAGGGCCTCCACCCGCGCCACCAGTTCGGCCAGGGCGTAGGGCTTGACCAGATAGTCGTCGCCGCCGGCCTTCAGGCCCGTGACCCGGTCCTCGACCTCGCCCAGGGCGGACAGGAACAGCACCGGCGTCTGGTCGCCGCCCTTGCGGATGGTCTCGACCATGCCGACGCCGTCCAGGCGCGGCATCATCCGGTCCACGACATAGACGTCGTAGCCGCCCTTCTGCGACTCCAGCAGGCCGAAGGCGCCGTCCACGGCGTGGGTGACCTCGTGCCCGGCCTCGCTCAGGCCGCGCACCATGGCGGTCGCGGCCTCGGCGTCGTCCTCAACCACCAGAATACGCATGCAGCCTCCCAAAAAAGATTCGGCGGCGATGTTAGCGCATCGCCGCCGATCCTGTGAGTTACGCCTTATTCAGACTTGGCGAAGGGCAGAACCACCGAAGAGTTGGTTCCCTGCACCCGGATCAGCAGGAAGACCCCCGGCCGTCCCGCCGACCGCGCCTCGTCCACGGCCGCCTTCAGATCGGCCTCGGAGCGGACCACGCGATTGTTGGCGCGCTGGATCACCGTGCCGACCGGCATCCGCATCTTGCCCGCTTCCGAACGCGGAGCGACAGCGGTGACCACCACGCCCTGCATATCTTCAGGAATCGAGTAACGCTGACGCAGAGCCGAGGTGATCGGCGTCACCGTCATGCCCTCGATCGACTGGCCAACGGCCGCGCCGTCTTCGCCGGGCTGCTGAGCGCCCGAATCCTGATCGCCGTTCAGCTCGGCTTCCGACGGACGGGTGCCCGCGCGGATGTTCAGCGTCTGGCGCCTGCCGTCGCGCAGAACTTCAAGCCGCAGGGTATCGCCGGGCTTGGCTCGCGCCACGCGGCGGGTCAGTTCGGTCGAGCTATCGACCGCCTCGCCGTTCACGCTGACGACCACGTCGCCGATCTGCATCCCGCCGCGATCGCCGGGCGCGCCGGCCGTCACCTCGGCGACATAGGCGCCCTTGGTGTCTTCGCTCAGGCCCAGGGCGGCGGCCGCGTCCTTGGACAGGGTCTGGATCTGCACGCCCAGATAGCCGCGCTCCACCGTCTCGCCGCGCATCAGCTTGTCGGTGACGGCCTTGGCCGTGGTCGCCGGAATGGCGAAGCCGATGCCGACCGAACCGCCCGACGGCGAGAAGATCGCCGTGTTCACGCCGATCACGCGACCATAGATGTCGAACGTCGGACCGCCCGAGTTGCCTCGGTTGATGGCCGCGTCGATCTGCAGATACTCGTTGTAGCCGATCGGATCGATATCGCGCGACTTGGCCGAGACGATGCCCGCCGTCGCCGTGCCGCCCAGACCGAAGGGGTTGCCCACGGCGATGACCCAGTCGCCGACGCGCGGCTCGGCGGCTTCTTCAAAGCTGACGAAGGGGAAGGCCGAACCTTCGACCTTGATGACGGCCAGGTCCGTGCCTTCGTCGCGGCCGATCAGCTTGGCCTTGAGTTCGCGGCCGTCGCTGAGCTTGACCGAGATTTCCTCGGCGTTCTCGACCACGTGGTTGTTGGTGACGATGAAGCCGTCGCCCGAGATGAAGAAGCCCGAACCGGCGCCGGCGGCCAACTGGGTGTCCGCCTCCTCGCCCTCGCCCGAACCGCCCGGCGCGCCGGGAATCGGCACGGCGCCGAAGCCCGGAATCTGGAACACGCCGCGCGGACGCTGGACGCGGGTCTTCACGTCGATCTGCACCACGGCGGGCGCGACCTGCTGGAAGATGTCGGCGAAGCTGAGCGGCGCGCCCTGCGGAGGGGCGAAAGCCAACGCCCCGGCTCCGGCCGAAGGAACCAGCTGTCCGACCTTGGCGGCGGGCGCAGCCTCGGCGCCCGGCCAGGTGATGACCCCGCCCGCCGTCGCGGCGGCGGCGAAGGTCAGGCCGACAGCGGCCCCCAGAATGAACTCCTTGCGTTTCAGCATCGTCGTCCTTGCAGTCTTTTACTGGCGTTCACGGAAAGCTCCGTTCGCCCATGGATATAGGGCGTTACGGCTCAAGCCAATGCACGCCGTCGAGATGATTGTTCCTGATCATCGTTCGGCGTGTGGCGCGTCTGCGTCAGGAAGACGGCGAAAGGCTTTCCAGACGGAAAGCTTCAGGCCTGTTCGTCATCCGCTGTCAGGGCGGCCAGGGCGCGCTCTTCCTCGGGCGTCAGGGGAGCGGCCTCTGCTGCCACGCGACGACGCGCGCGCAGGACCAGCACCGCGCCTGCGCCCGCCGCCAAGGCGAACGGGCCGAACCACAACAGCCAGGTGCCGATCCGCACCGGCGGCCTGAACAGCACATAGTCGCCGTAGCGGCGGATCAGATCGTCCCTGATCTGGGCGTCCGTCTTCCCCTCGGCGATCTGTTCGCGCACCAGGCCGCGCAGGTCGGCGGCGATGCCGGCCGGACTGTCGGCGATCGACTCATGCTGGCAGACGACGCAGCGGATATCGCCGAACAGGGCGCGGGCGCGGGCCTCCTGGGCCGGGTCGGCCAGAGGCCGGTCGGGCGCGGGCGGCGGCTCGGCCAAGGCGGGCGCGGCGGCGCCGGCCAGCAGAGCGGCGGCGAACAGGGCAGCGACGCGCCTCATGCCTGCGCCTCCACGGGCTCGACCCGCTTGGCGGCCTTCTTCACGCGCGAGCCCGCCCCGACGCGCAGACGCCGGTCCAGCAGGGAGATCAACCCGCCCAGCGCCATCAGCGCCGGTCCCAGGAAGATCAACCGCGCCCAGGGATTATAATAGATGCGCACGATCCAGGCGCGCTCGCCCGTGTCCGTCGCCGCCCGATCGCCCATGACGGCGTAGACGTCGTCCAGCCCGCGGAAGTCGAGGCCGACCTCGGTCGTCGTCTGGCCGCCCGCCGGGAAGAAGCGGCGCTCGGCGGTGATGACGCGCTCGGGCGCGCGGCCGTCCGCCGACATGATGGTCAGACGGCCCTGCTCGGCCAGATAGTTCGGCCCCTCGATGACCTGCACCGCGTCCAGCCGCGCCTTCCACGGCCCGGCGGCGACTTCGCCGCCCAGCGGAAGGGCGGCGGCGGCCTCGGCCTTGAAGCTGGTCTCAACCACGGCCCCCAGGATGAAGACGCCCAGACCGGCGTGGGCGAGCGCCATGCCCCAGGCGCCCAGCGGCAATCCCTTGGCCCGGCGCAGGGTCTCAGGCAAAGGCGCGCGAAAGGCCTTGGTCCGCACGCCAAGCTCCGCCAGCGCGCCGCAGATCAGCCACGCCCCGACGCCCAGCCCTGCGGCGGCCAGCGCCTTCTGCGGCTCGAACAGGAAGAAGGCGGCGAAGGCGGCGGCGATCGCCAGCAAAGCCACCAGCCACAGACGCTGCAAGGCCCCCTTCAGATCGCCGCGCTTCCACGCCAGCAGCGGCCCGGCGGGCAGGATCAGACAGGCGACGATCATCAGCGGGTTGAAGACGGCGTTGAAATAGGGCGGGCCGACCGAGATGGTCGCCCCCGTCGCCGCCTCGAGGATCAGCGGATAGAGGGTGCCGAGCAGCACCGTCGCCGCCGCCGCCGTCAGGAACAGGTTGTTCAGCACCAGCGTCCCCTCCCGGCTGACCGGGGCGAAGGCCGCGCCGGAACGGATGGCGGGCGCGCGCAGGGCGAACAGGATGAAGGCCGCGCCCGCCGCCAGGCCCAGAATGGCCAGCAGCATCATCCCCCGCTGGGGATCGACGGCGAAGGCGTGGACTGAGGTCAGCACGCCCGAGCGCACCAGAAACGCGCCCAGCATGGAGAAGGTGAAGGCCAGAATGGCGAGGAAGACGGTCCAGCCCGCCAACGCCCCGCGCCGCTCAGTCACGATGGCCGAGTGCAGCAGGGCCGCGCCCGCCAGCCACGGCATGAAGCTGGCGTTCTCGACCGGGTCCCAGAACCACCAGCCGCCCCAGCCCAGTTCGTAATAGGCCCAGAAGGCGCCCAGCGTGATGCCGACGGTCAGCAGGGCCCAGGACGCGAGCGCCCACGGCCGCACCCAACGCCCCCAGGCCGGATCGACGCGCTTCTCGATCAGGGCGGCGACCGCCAGGGAGAAACAGACCGAAAACCCGACATAGCCGGCATAGAGAAGCGGCGGATGCACCGCCAGCGCCGGGTCCTGCAGCAGGGGGTTCAGCGATGCGCCCTGAACCGGCGCCGGGTCCAGACGGAAGAAGGGGTTGGAGGTGAAGGCGGCAAAGGCCAGGAACAGGCTCGACAGGGCCGCCTGCACGGCCACGGCCGAGGTCTTCAGCCCGAACGGCAGGCCGCGCGCCAGGGCCAGCGCCGCGCCGAAGACCGTCATCACCAGGCACCACAGCAGCAGCGAGCCTTCATGGCTGCCCCAGGCGCCGGCGACCTTATACAGCATCGGCTTGTCGGTGTGGCTGTTCAGGGCCACGTTGGAGACCGAGAAGTCGGAGACGACGAAGGCGTAGATCAGGGCGCCGAAGGCCAGGAGGATGGTCCCGGCCGAGGCCAGCATGGCGCCGCCCCCCGCCCCCGCCAGAACCGGGCTGAGCCGCAGCCGCCCCGCCGTGGTCAGCGCCGCGCTCAGCACCGACAGCGCCAGGGCCAGGATCAGGGCGAAGGCGCCCAGTTCAACGATCACGCCTCAGGCCCCTTGTGCGACGGCGGCGGCTTGCGGCGCCGCGTCTTCAGGCCGCCACTCGCCCTTTTCCTTCAGCCGGTCGGCGACTTCGCGCGGCATATAGGTCTCGTCGTGCTTGGCCAGCACCTGGCTGGCCTCGAACACGCGGTCGGGGCGGAAGGCGCCTTGCGCTACGATTCCCTGCCCCTCGCGGAACAGGTCCGGCAGGTCGCCGTGATAGATCACCCGCGCCGTCGCCCCGTTGTCGGTGACGACGAAGACGACCGAACCGTCAGCGGCCTTGGTCACGCTGCCCGCCTCGACCAGACCGCCCAGGCGGATCATCTGACCGGCAGGCACCTTCTGCGGCGTCACTTCCGACGGGGAGTAGAAGAAGGTCACATTGTCCTTCATCGCCCACAGCGACAGGCCGACGGCCAGCGCCAGCACGGGCGCCGCGGCGATCACGACCCACAGGCGACGGCGCGCCTTGGGCGATTTGGGCAACCAGCTCATGTCGACGATCCGGAAACGGCGGAATACATCGCCGCGTATAGGGCGGGAGCAAGGGTCGGCCAACGGCTCATCGCGCCGCCCCGGCCAGACGTTGCTGCAGGTCGGCGCGGCGCGGATCGGCCGCGTCCAGCATGGCGATCAGAGGCGTCCACATGGCCTCGGCCTCGGCCCGGTCGCCGCGCGCCAGGGCCGCCTCGCCCAGATAGAAGCGCGCGCCCAGCTGATCCGGGTCCAGCTTGATCGCCTGACGGAAGGCCGCCTCGGCGTCGCCGTCGACCGCGCCGCCGTTAGCCCGCACCAGGCTTTCGCCCAGCCGCGCCCAGCTGCGGGCGTCGTCCGGCTGGATCGCCAGAGCACGGCGGAAGGCCGAGGCCGCACCGATGGGGTCGCCCGCCTCGAACCGGGCGGCGCCCAGCATGGCCAAGGCCAGACGGTCGTCGGGCCGGTCCTTGACCACCTGTCCCAGCACGGCCGCGACCTGGGCCGGCTCCAGCGTCTCGGGCGCCGAGGCCCATTCGCGCACGCGCGTCTCATAGGCCTGATCCTTCATGCCCGGCGCGCCGAAGACGGCGTAGAGGCCCAGCGACACGGCGGCCGTCGCTCCGATCCCGCCCAGCACCCAATAGCGATCGGCCGAACCCGCGACCGGGCGGCGATCCGCACGACGGGCGGCCAGCAGGCGACGCCCCGCCTCGGCCCGGGCGGCAGTCCAGCCCGCCTCGTCCAGCAGGCCGCGCGCCTTCAGCCGGTCCAGTTCGGCCAGTTCGCGCGCGCCGGCGTCGCGATCCGCCACGCTCTCGGCGTCGGCTCCGCGTCGGGCGGCGGACAGCACCGCCAGCCCCGCCAGCGCCGTCGCCAAGGCCGTCATGATCCAGAAGATCGTCATGGTCGTCGCTGTAGCGGATCAGGCGGCCGGAGGCGAGGCGCGCGACGCCGCACCTGACGCCATCAACCGCCGCCGCACCGTGCGGGCGGCCTCGCGCGCGCCGATCAGGCCCAACAGTTCGGCGGTCAGGATGATGCGCTTGCGCGCCGCCGCCTCATCGGCGGCCAGGCCGTCGTTGAGCCGCTCCATCGCTTCATCGGCCCAGGCGGCGAGGCGGCCGGTCAGGGCCTCGGCCGTCTGGCGCCGCTCGGCCTCGCAGCCGAACACGGCCGCCGGACCGCGCACCAGCCCCACCAGCGCCGCCAGGGCGCGCGCCCGATCGGCGGCGGCCGACTCGACCGCTCCGTCCAGCCGAGGCGCCGGCCGCGTCATGCGCCCGACCAGGGCGGTCCGCTCGACCGGCAGGACGGCGTCCACCGCCCGCTCGGCGGCGCTGAAACGTTCGGACAGGCTGAGCGCCATCTTCAGCCGCGCCTGCCGCACCGCCTTGCCCCAAGCGCTGTCGGCCTTGAGCGGCAGGACGACGTCGATCTCGGCCAGCGTCTCGGCGCACCAGTCCAGATCGGCCTTGAAGGCGTCCAGATCGGCCCCGCTCCCGGTCGGGTCGAAGGCGGCGGCCTGGGCGGCTCGCCGCGCCAGCGCCAACAGGATGCGGTCGACGAACAGGCCCAGTTCGCTTTCGCCCAGAGCCGTCTCGACGCTCAGCTCCCGCCCGCCTGGCGCGGCCAGGGCGGCGATGCGCAGGATCAGCCGCGCATCCTCCAGATGGGCGAAGATGATCTCCAGCAGGCGGCTGGCGCCGTCGGGCGCGATCCCGGCGGCCTGACGCAGGGCCAGCTTCAACTCGGCCGCCGCCTCGGGGCCGGAGCGATTGATCCAGTCGGGCAGATGCGGCAAGGCCCGCCGCGCCGTCGCCGCCAGGTCGAGGCAGGCCGCCAGCTCCTGGGCCTGCGTCGTCGCCTGCTCCGACGCAGCCTCCGGCCAGACCTCGGCCGCCCGGTCGCGCAGGGCGAAGGCGGCGCTGAGGCACAGACGGTCCGCGATCATGCGCGACAGGTCATCGTCCCGGTCCAGTTGAGGCAGAAGCTCCGGCTCATTGCGGGTGGCGCTGCGCCACAACCGTCCCAGCACGACAGGCGGAAAGCCGACCCCCGGCAGACCGTCGGCGCGCGGCTGGAACATGGGCAGCAGGGGTCCGAAGGCGATGTTCCGGCGTCGCCGGTCCAGCGCCTCGACCTCGATCATGTCGCGCAAGGCCGCCGACCGGTCCCCCGCCATCGTCCCCGCCAGCCCCGAAAGCTGCGACAGGACCCGGTCCGGACACCGTTCGATCAGCTGGGCCAGGGCGGCCCTCTGGGCGACCGACAGGTCCGCCATCCCCACTCCTCCGACCGAACCTATTCCCGGCCAAGACGCCGAGGGTGCCCCGCTGCGGGTTAACAGGGGATTTTAGGACGCGCTGGATCTGCGGCCGAGCCCGATCGCCCTTCCAGCCGAATGAGGGTTCTCGTCCCTATAATAAACGTCTCGTCGCGACCGTTGCGGACGTTGCTCCGCGCCTTTGCCGGTTCTGGCCTTGCCGCTGTCCCCGCTGGATGCAAAATGGGAGCGATGATGATGAAGGCCAACCATTTCCCGCTGATCTGAGGCGACTCGCGCCGGCGCCCGTATGCGCCGCTCAGATCATTTTTCGGCCGGAAAGGGCCAGGGAGAACAACTGTGCCTCATCTTGAGCATGAGGGTCTGACCGACGGTCAGATCCAGGACTTCATCGGCGACGGCTTCGTCAGACTCGACAACGCGTTCAGCGCCGATCTCGCGGCCCGGTGCCGTGACGAGCTGTGGTCGGAAATCGGCCTGTCACCCCATGCCCCCAAAGGGTGGACACGGCCGGTGATCCGGGTCGCGTCAAAATCGTCCGAGCCCTTTGTCCAAGCGGCCAATACGCCACGGCTGCATCGGGCCTACGATCAGCTGGTTAGCGCCGGGCGCTGGCTTCCCCCACTAGGTCTCGGGACCTTTCCGATACGCTTTCCATCGCCGGAGTCGGCGGGAGACGACGGCTGGCACATCGACATGAGCTTCGGCGACTCACCGGACTTCATGGAATGGAGAGCCAATATCAAGAGCAGCGGACGGGCGCTTCTGATGCTCTTCCTGCTGTCGGACGTCGGTGAAGAAGACGCGCCGACCCGCATACGACGAGGATCACACACCGTAATCGCACGCGAGCTTCTGCCTTACGGTGAGCGGGGTGCATCCCTGCGGCAGCTGGCGGCAGACGACTTTGTCTCCACCAGCGGTTGCCCGGTCAGCCTGGCGACAGGTCCTGCAGGCACGGTGTTCCTGTGCCACCCCTTCCTCGTCCATGCGGCACAGAGGCACCTGGGAACTGAACCGCGCTTCATGGCCCAGCCACCCCTGCTTCCCCGAGGTGAGTTCGACCCGGCGTCGCCACCCTCACCCGTCCAAATCGCCATTCGCCGAGCCTGCGGATTGGCCACGTGACTGGCCGCTTCCCACCCTAGCAGCCCTCCGACTGTCCGCTTCCGTACCTCTGCGCCTTCACCCCTCCGCCGCCGGCAGCTCCAACACCACCTTCAGCCCGCCCATGGCGCTGTCGCCCAGGGTGACGCGGCCGCCGTAGGCGCGGGTCAGTTCGTCGACGATCGACAGCCCCAGACCCGTGCCGGGCGTGTCCTCGTCCATGCGCGTGCCGCGTTTCAGGGCCGTGTCGCGCTGGTCGGCGGGCAGGCCGGGGCCGTCGTCCTCGACCACGGCGATCATCTGGCCCGGCGTGGACGGCCCGGCCGAGATGCGGACGCGGCGCTTGCACCACTTGGCCGCGTTCTCGATCAGATTGCCGAAGATCTCCTGCAGGTCCTGGCGCTCGCCCAGGAAGGCCAGGCCGTCGGGAGCCCGCCAGTCGATCTCGACGCCCTTCTCCTCGAACACCCGCTCCAGCATGACCGCCAGTTCGTCCAGGACCTCGCCTATGTCCGTGCGCTCGCCCAGGCCGTGGGCGGCGCGGGCGGCGGCGCGGGCGCGGCGCAGGTGATGGTCGACCTGGTCCTGCATCACCTTGCTCTGGCGGCGGATCAGATCCGGCAGCGGTCCCTCCTTCGTCCCGGCCTCGGCCAGCATGACGGCCAGGGGCGTCTTTAGGGCGTGGGCCAGGTTGCCGACGTGGGTGCGCTGACGCTCCACCGTCTCCTGATTATGCGCCAGCAGGCGGTTGACCTGTTCGGCCAGGGGCTGGATCTCGACCGGATAGACGCCGCCGACCCGGTGCGAGCGGCCCTGGCGAACGTCGGCGATCTCGTCCCTCAGGTCGTAGAGCGGGCGCAGCCCCACCTGCACCTGGATGAAGACCGCCGTGACCAGCCCCGCCCCCAGCAACAGCATGGCGATCCAGGTGACGGTGGCGAACTGGCGCGTGTCGGCGTCGACGTCCGAGCGGTCGATACCGGCGAAGAAGACCACCGGCCGGTCGCGTCCGGGCAGTTGCTTCATGCTGGCGGCGATGCGCAAGGGCTCGCCCTTGGGGCCGTCGTCGGCGTTGTAGCTGATGGTCTGGCCGAAGGCGGCGCGCAGGCGGTTGAGCAGGTCCGCGCCATACTCCAGCTCAGCCGGCCCCAGGGAGGCCGAACGCGCCAGGACCTGCAGGTCGCCCTGCGGCGTAGGCTCGGCCACCATCCAGTATTTGCCGGACAGCAGGCGCTGGGTTCGGGCGTCCTGAATCTCGCCGACGAAAACCTCGCCCTCGGGCGTGATGGTCGCGGCGACCACGGCCTCGTCGATGGTGTCGCTCAGGATATTGCCCAGTCGGCGCAGGGCCGATTCCTGAAAGACGGCGGTCAGCACGAGGGCCGCCGCCGCCAGGGCGATCAGAATCCACGCCGCCGCCAGCCAGATCAGCCGCCGCGTCAGCGAGCGGCCCGGCCGGCCGAACCACCGGCCCCATTGGCGTCGATCAGGCTGGGACAGGCCTTCGGACTGACCTTCGGACGGGTCCGTCATGCGGCGCTCAGGCCGCGTCGCTCTCGCCGGCCAGCGGCGACAGGCGATAGCCCAGGCCGCGCACGGTCTCGATGCGGTCGGCGCCGATCTTCTTGCGCAGGCGGCCGACGAAGACCTCGATGGTGTTGGAGTCGCGATCGAAGTCCTGATCGTAGAGGTGTTCGACCAGTTCGGTGCGGCTGATGACCCGGCCCTGATGCATCATCAGATAGTGCAGCAGGCGGTATTCCAGACTGGTCAGGCGCAGCGGCTCGCCGTTGACCGTGGCCCGCGCCGCGCGCGGGTCTAGCCTCAGACCGCCGCAGCTCAACGTCGCCGCAGCATGGCCGGCCGAGCGGCGCAGCAGGGCGCGCAGGCGCGCCAGCAACTCCTCGGTGTGGAAGGGCTTGGTCAGATAGTCGTCGGCCCCGGCGTCAAAGCCCGCCACCTTGTCCGACCAGGCGCCGCGCGCCGTCAGGATCAGCACCGGCGTAGCCTTGCCTTCGCGGCGCCAGCGCTCCAGCACCGAGACGCCGTCGATCTTGGGCAGGCCCAGATCCAGCACCACCACGTCATAGGGTTCGGTGTCGCCCAGGAACCAGGCTTCCTCGCCGTCGGGCGCGTGATCCACGGCGTAGCCGGCGTCGGTCAGGGCGGTCTTCAACTGGCGCGACAGATCGACGTCGTCCTCGACAAGTAGAACCCGCATTCAGTCGTCCCCGCGAACCCGGCCCGAACGGCCGTCGACCTGGATATCCGAGACGCGGCCGCCGGGATATTCCCAGCGCACCACATAGTCGTCGCCACGCTCGCGCACGCCCAGCATCCGACCGGGACGGCCCGACTGGACTCGGCGCGCTACGTCGCCGGGGTTGGCGCGCGGGCCGCTGTCGCGACGCGGCGCGTCGCGCAGTCCCTGGCCCGGATAGCTGCGGGGTTGCTCCCGGCGATCCTGATCGCGATCCCGGTCGCGGCCGCGCGACTGAGCCGCCGCGTCCGTCAACGGGACGAGGGCGATCAGGCCAGCCAAAAGAAGGGCTCGAATACGCATCATGGATCGCGGTTTAAACCAGTGCCTCTGAACAGCGGCTGAACGCAGTCTATCGGCGTTCAGTCCAAAGAGGAACGTCGGGAGATGAAATCTCCGTCGCATGCCGGCGAGAGAAAAGGAGGCGCATGACGCCGATGTCATCCTGATGAACCCTATCTGAAACGCGTCGTTCAGACGCGGCTCAGGCGCAGGAGGGTCATCTGACGTCAACGCAGCCCGCCGGTTGCGTCCAGTCAAAGGAGCCCGACCATGGCCAAGTTCAAAACGCTGATGATCCCCGTCCTGGCCGCGACGACGGCCGCCGCCGCACTCGGCGCCGCCCTGCCGGCCGCCGCTCAAACCTATCGCCACGCCCCCGCCTATCAGCAGAACCATGGCGGCTGGCAGTCGATCAGCCAACGCAAATACAATCTGGACCGCCGCATCGACCAGGGCGTCCGCACCCGCCAGCTCAGCGTCCGCGAGGCCAGCCGCCTGAAGAACGAGCTGAACCAGCTGGTGCGGCTGGAGCGCGCCTATCAGCGCGACGGCCTGAACCGCCGGGAGCGCATGGAGCTGGATCGCCGCTACGACGCCCTGTCGGCCAAGGTCCGCTATGAGCGCCGGGACCACAACGGCCGCCGCTGGTAAGCTGGACAAGCGTTGATCGCGAAGGGCTGCGGAAGACTTCCGCAGCCCTTTTTCGCATTCGCCCGCCTTAGAGGCCTGCCGCACTGGAGGACGTCGCCTCGCCTGCCTATCTTGACCTCATGTCCATCGCTCGTCTCGACAGTCGCGCCCTGATCCGCGTCAGCGGCCCCGACGCCCGCCCCTTCCTGCACAATCTTCTGACCCAGGACGTGGAGACCCTGCAGCCGGGCGAGCTTCGCTTCGGCGCCCTGCTGTCGCCACCGGGGCGGCTGCTGTTCGATCTGTTCCTCTGGGGCGAGGAAGACGGCGTCATCCTGGATGTCGCGGCCGAGCGGCGCGACGCCCTGATGCAGCGACTGACGCTCTACAGGCTGCGCGCCCAGGTCGAGATCATGCCCATCCCCGACGCCGTCTTCGTCGCCTGGGGGACGGATGTCGCCGACGGCTTCGTCCCCGATCCCCGCCTGTCCGCGCTGGGCGGCCGACGCTGGGGCGATGAGAGCGAGATCGACGCCGCCGAGAGCGACTGGCAGGCCCGCCGCCTGGCCCTGGGCGTGCCCGATCCGACCCAGGACGCCCTGATGGACAAGACCTATCCGATCGAGGCGGACTTCGACCTGCTGAACGGCATCGACTTCCACAAGGGCTGCTTCATCGGCCAGGAGACGACCTCGCGCATGAAGCGGCGCGGAACGATCAAGAACCGCATGATGGCCATCGCCTTCGACGGCCCCGCCCCCGAGCGCGGCGCCGAGGTGCTGAAGGGAGACCTGCGGGCGGGCGAAGTCATGACCGGCGCCGAGGGACGCGCCATCGCCCTGATGCGGCTGGACCGCATGGACGGCGACCTGACCGTCGAGGGCCGCCCCGTGCGGGTCGAGAAGCCTGACTGGATCCCTGATTTGCAAGGCTAAATCCGGCAAAACGGAAAATCTGCTTGTCGTGATGTAAAAGTTGCTTGACGTAAACGCGACATCGTTGGTAAAGCTCACTTGTCAACACGACAGGGGAGCTTGTCATGAACACCGAGATCATCACCGTCGGCGCAGCCGCCGCCCGCAACAAGAAGACGATGGACGACCTGACCGTCGGCCTGTGCGCTCTGACCGTGGTCGGGGTCAGCGCTACCGCCGCCACGCCGTTCTGGCCCGAAGCCTGGGGCCGCGCGCCGTCGATCGGCGTCGTCGTCCTGGCCGCCGGACTGGCCGTCTTCCTGGCCCTGCACACCCTCTACTGGTGGCGCGCCCTGGATGAGGCCGCCAGGGAAGCCCACAAGTGGGCCTGGTGGTGGGGCGGCAACCTGGGCCTCGTCGCCGGCGGCGCGGCCGTTGTCATCGCCGCCCTGGCCGGCGTGAACCTGTTGCCCGCCGCCCTGCCCCACACGGATGCCGCCCTGATCGCCCTGGGCGTCGCCGCCGTCTTCGCCGCCCAGGCCGTCGGCTACGGGATCGCCTGGTGCGGCTGGTGGATCGCCCGCCGATGACCAGCGCCTTCATCAACCGCCTCAAGGTCTTCCGCGCCGAGCGCGACTGGACCCAGGCTGACCTGGCCGAACGCCTCGGCGTCTCGCGCCAGACCATCCAGGCGCTGGAGAAGGGTCGCTACGACCCGTCCCTGCCCCTCGCCTTCCGCATATCCCGCCTGTTCGGCCGGCCGATCGAAGCCATCTTCATCGCCTGATCGCCCCCTTCCTTCAGACAAGCCTCTCAAAACCAAGGACTTTGCAATGACCCTCGCTCACCGCATGGGCCAATCGGCCAACCATGTCTCGCGCTTCGCCGCCGGCCTTCTGGCGGCGCTGGCCGCCTCCGCCGCCTTGGCCGCCGCGCCCGGCGCCGCACACGCCGAACCGACGATCCCTGTCCCGGCCGTCGCCCCCATCCCCCGCGCCGAGGGCGCCGGCCCGCCGCTGTGGGTGGTCAAGGATGCGGACTCCACCGTCTATCTGTTCGGCACAGTGCATCTGTTGCGTCCCGGCACGGCCTGGGGCTCCGACAAGGTGGACGCCGCCTTCGCCAGCGCCTCGGACATCTGGGTCGAGATCGCCGATCAGGACGACCAGGCCGTCGTCATGCCGGTGATCCAGCAGTACGGCGTCGACCCGTCCCGCCCACTGTCGTCCGTCCTGTCGGCTGAGGACTTCGCCGCCTTCGACAAGATCGCCCAGGCCAACGGCGCGTCGGGCGCGGCCCTGGACGCCTATCGTCCCTGGCTGGCGGCCTTCATGATCTCCATGTCCGGCCCGACCGATGCGGGCTATCGGCCCGAGGCGGGCGTCGACAAGACGCTGATGGATCGCGCCAGAGCCCAGGGCAAGACGCTGCACGGCTTCGAGACCGCCGACATCCAGGTGCGTCTGATCGCGGGCATGAGCGAAGAAGCCCAGGTGGCCTATCTGAACCATTATGTCCGCAACACCGATCGCATCGTCGCCAACCTGGATGGAACCGTGACCGCCTGGTTGGAGGGCGACGCCGCCGAAACGGGCCGCCTCAACCGCGCCAACACCCGCAATGTGCATGAAGACATCCACCGCGCCGCCCTGATCGATCGCAACGCCGACTGGACCAACCAGATCGAGACGATGATGAAGGGCTCGGGCACGGCCTTCGTCGCCGTCGGCGCCGCCCATCTGATGGATCAGGACAGCGTGATCGACATGCTGACCGCGCGCGGGTTCACGGTCGAGCGGCTGTAGGACGCCCTGCAGCATCCCATGAAGGCCCGGCGGAAACGCCGGGCCTTTTCGCTTGCGCCTCCAGAACATTCCAGCAACATCGCGCCATGACCGAATCCGAAAAGGCTGAAGGGCGCTGTGGCTGGTGCGGGACGACGGACCCGCTCTACATCGCCTATCACGACACCGAATGGGGCGTGCCGGAATACGATCCCCGCGCCCTGTGGGAGAAGCTGGTGCTGGACGGGTTTCAGGCCGGACTGGCCTGGATCACCATCCTGCGAAAGCGCGAGGGGATGCGCGACGCCTTCGACGGCTTCGATCCCGAAATCGTCGCCCGCTACGGCGAGGCCGACCGCGCGCGCCTGCTGGCCGACCCGCGCATCATCCGCTCGGGCGCCAAGATCGACGCGGCCGTCAGCGGCGCCCGAATCTGGCTGGACATGCGCGACAAGGGCGAGGACTTCTCGGCCTGGCTATGGTCCTTCGTCGGCGACAAACCGCTGGTGAACCAGTGGGGCTATTTCCGCGAGGCCCCGACCCAGACCGCCGAAAGCCTCGCCATGGCCAAGGCCTTGAAGGCGCGCGGTTTCAAGTTCTGCGGGCCGGTCATCACCTACGCCTTCATGCAGGCGGTGGGCATGGTGAACGACCACCAGACGACGTGCTTCCGGCATGGAGAAGTTCAGCTTGGTGAATATCCCAACGTCTGATCTCCGCCACCTGCAGTTGGCGGCTTTCAACCCGTTGCGGACATCCATTCGGAAAAGCATTATCGGTGGATGCCAGCGCCAGATTACAACGACCCTAGGTCCAAGCTTAAGTTGCGCTTTCGGCCGCCGCGCGGCTCAAGCACGTTTGTCTTGCTGCCTGCCGGACTGTCCATGTTCGCCGCGATTGTCTGCTTAATCTCATTTCTGGCCAGCTTTCTTCCCGGTGCCGAAGGTAGCGGAAGTCCGTTCTGGTTCATCGCCGCAGCGGCAATCTTTGCCCTCGGTGCCGGATTCTTTTATGGGGCCCACAGGTTCTTTCGGCGCTTCCGCTGAACGGCAGCTCCCCACCCTTAGCCGACACTCGACACAGCCGCGTCTCGCAACACAACAGACGAGACGACCGCCTTCCCCCGTGCCCCGGTTCGTGGCACTGACGCCCTATGCTCGCGCGTACCGCTCCCGCCAAGACCGACCGCCCCTTGCCCACCCTGATGCTGGAGTTGGAGGCGCGTGCGACCTGGAACGGTCACGTCTGCGGGGTGGATGAGGCCGGGCGCGGGCCGTGGGCCGGGCCGGTGTCGGCGGCGGCGGTGATCCTGAACGCCGACGACCTGCCGTCGGGCATCGACGACTCCAAGGCCCTGACGGAAAAGCGCCGCACGGCGCTGGAGGTCGAGATCAAGAGCCGCGCCCTGGCCTGGGGCGTCGGCTTCGCCTCGGTCGAGGAGATCGATGAGCTGAACATCCTGCACGCCACCGGCCTGGCCATGCGGCGGGCGGTCGAGGCCCTGGCCCATCCGCCGGCGCACGCCCTGGTGGACGGCAACTATCGCTTCAAGCTGCCGTGCGCCGTGACCCCGGTGGTCAAGGGCGACAGCCTGTCCCTGTCCATCGCGGCGGCGTCGATCCTGGCCAAGACGGCGCGCGATCGGCTGATGATCGAGATGGATACGGTCTATCCCGGCTACGGCTTCGCCAGCCACAAGGGCTACAACGCGCCGATCCACCAGAAGGCCTTGCAGACGCTGGGTCCCTGCCCCGCACACCGGCGCAGCTGGGCGCCGATCAAGGCCCTGCTGGACGCGGCCTAGGCGGAAGACTCAGACCGACAGGGCGCCGCCCAGCAGCATCCCCATCAGGCCGGCCACGATCGCGCCGATCAGCAGGATGGTCCAATTGTCCAGCCCGCGGCCGCGCCGAAGCGACGGACGGGCCGGACGCAAGGTCTCGCCTCGGGCGTCGAAACCTCGGGAATCAAAGCGAGAAGCGGCGGGAGGAAGACCGGAAAGCGTACGCATACGGCCAAAACGGCGAGCGCCCGTCTTTCGTTCCCGTCACGCCGCGACCGGCAACTCCACGGGTTGCTGGGTGACCACGAAGAGATATTCCACATTTCTCAGCCGACCGACCGAACCCACCTTCTGGCCCTTCAGATTGTGGATGCCGATGCGGGCGCCGACGTAGCGGGGACGCGGAATCTCGACCACCTGCACATGGCCGCGCGCCGACAGCATGGCGGTCAGGTCGTCGCGGGTCAGATAGCCCTCGTCGTTGAAGCTGACGATCAGGTTCGGCGCCCTCAGCCGCTCGATGACGGTCTGCAGGGCCGGGCCGATGCCGGGCTTGGAATTGAAGGCGGACTTGCGCGTCTTCACATCGACCCGCTTGCGCGCCACGCCATAGGTTTCCGGCTTGTCCCACAGCACCAGGCTTTCCCAGCAGTGGTAGTTGCCGAGGTAGGAGTGCTGATTATAGGGCGGGTCCAGATAGACGAGGTCCGCCTCGACCTCGGCCGCCATCTCGACCGCGTCGCCTTGGGTGGCGAGGCAGGGCCCCGCCGCCACGCCCGGCAACAGGTCCGGCAGGCGCAGCTCCAGCGGCTTCAGCGCGCGCGGCGCCCACTGCTTCATAAAGGCCATCTGCAGGCCCGCCGTGGAATCCACCCGGTCGGCCGCCTCCATCAGGGCGACCAGAGCCACCGCCTTCAACTCGGGCTCCAGCCCCATGGCCTCGATCCGCTCGCGCATGGCGTCGATGCGGGCGCCGTTGTCGGGATGGAAGAAGCGGGCCTCCTCGCAATAGGTCCTGGTGAACCAGCCCGGCGCAGGCGCCACGGCGCGCAGTTCGGCCAGCACGGCCTCGGCTCGCTCGGCCCAGGTCTCGCGATCAGCCTGGACATAGGCTGTGGCGAGGGCGTGGGCATAGGCGTTGTGATCATTGGACCAGACGCGGAACCCCTCGCGCTTCAGCGCATGGCCCACGCGCGCGGTGCCGGAGAATAGGTCGCAGACCGTCCCGCCCTGCGGCTGAGCCGCTCGCACCGCGCCGATCACCTGGCCCAGAAGCGCGCGCTTTGAGCCGATGTATTTGATCATTCCGTCCCGTCAGGTCCTGCGGGCGCGCTTCGCCCCTTGTCCGCTGCGGGGCGCAGCATGGGCCGGAGCATGGGCCAGACGCAACAGATTCGCCGCGCCGGGCGCGCCGAAAGGCGTTCCCGCCAGGATCAGGATGCGCTGCCCCGGCTCGGCCAGGCCATAGAGCATGGCCGCCTCGACGGCGTCATCGGTCAGGCCTTCCAGCGAGGTCGGCTGGTCGCCCAGACGCGGCTCCAGGCCCCAGACCAAGGCCAGGCGGCGCGCCGTCTCCGGCTTGGGCGTCAGGGCCAGGACCGGTTGCAGGGGCCGCTCGCGCGACATCCGCCGCGCCGTGCCGCCCAGGGTGGTGAACACGACCATGCAGGCGGTCGAGGAGGCCTCGGCCGCCTTTCGCGCCGCCGCGACCAGGGCGTCGACGTCGTGAATGTCCATGCCCGCATGATCGGCATCCATCAGGCCCGGCCACAGGGGGTCGCGCTCCACCCGCTCCATGATTCGGTTCATGATGGTCACCGCTTCCAGCGGATAGTCGCCCGCCGCCGTCTCGGCCGACAGCATCAGGGCATCGGCGCCCTCATAGACGGCGTTGGCCACGTCCGAGGCCTCGGCGCGCGTCGGGGCCGGGGCGCTGGTCATCGACTCCAGCATCTGGGTCGCCACGATGGCGGGCACGCCGCGCTGGCGGGCGGCGCGCAGGATCTTCTTCTGGGCGACCGGCACTTCCTCGGGGTCCATCTCGACCCCCAGATCGCCGCGCGCGACCATGACGCCGTCGCAGTAGTCGAGGATGCTCTCCAGGTCGTTCAGCGCCTGGGGCTTCTCGATCTTGGCCAGGCAGGCGGCCTGGCCGTCGACGATCTGCTTCAGCTCGGCCATGTCCTCGGCCTTCTGCACGAAGCTGAGGGCCACCCAGTCGACGCCGAGACGAAGCGCGAAGGCCAGGTCCTCGCGATCCTTGGGCGTCAGGGCCGACACCGGAATGACCGCCTCGGGCACCGCCACCCCCTTGCGGTCCGACAGTTTCGAGCCGCTCTCGACCGTGACGTCGCACCATTCGTCGGTGCGCTCGCCCACGCGCAGCCGCACCCGGCCGTCGTCCAGCAGCAGCAGCATTCCGGGCCGCAACGCCTTGAAGATCTCCGGATGCGGCATCTGCACCCGCGTCTCGTCGCCGAGAGCCGGATTCAGGTCGAAACGCATCGTGTGGCCCGGCTTCACCTCGATCTCGACATCGGCGAAGCGGCCCAGGCGCAGCTTGGGCCCCTGCAGGTCGGCCAAGACGCCCAGCGGCCGCTTCAGGGCCATCTCGGCCCCGCGCACGGCCTTGAAGGCGGCGGCGTGGTCGTCGTGCGAGCCGTGGCTGAAGTTCAGGCGAAAGACATCCACCCCCGCCTGGGCCAGCGCCTTGACCGTTCCCGGCGCGCGGCTGGCGGGTCCAAGGGTCGCGACGATGCGCGCGCGGCGGGCTCTTTGCATGAACGGGTTTCCTCTTATGGCTCTGACGGCCGGCGCCTCCCCTCAGAAGCGCTTCTCAGCCCTTTGTGCCAATGAAACGCGGGAGGCGTAAGAGCGGCCCCCGGCGCGGAAACACGAGTTTATGACCGCGAAACACGAAGTTACGGCCGCGCTCCGGCCTACTTCGTCTCGCAGCGGCCCTTGGCGAACTGGGGCAGATCCATGCAGCGGCCGTCGATCGGGGCGTCCGGCTTGACTCCGATCAGATTGGCCAGGGTCGGGGCGATGTCGATGGTGCGCATTGGCAGGAAGCGCTCCTGCCCCTCGGCGCCCGGCCACCAGAAGACGATGGGCACGCGGCGGTCGTAATCCCAGGGCGAACCGTGGCTGGAGATGGCGCCGCCAACGCGGCCCTGGCCGGTCAGGCCCGACTGCCAGGCGCGCAGGATGTCGGGCGAACGGCCCGCCACGGCCGACAGGCGCAGGCGCTGGCGCAATGACAGCTCCTCTGGATTGTCGGAGGCCGGAACCGGCTCGGCCAGCAGTTCGTCGCGGGCGACGGCCAGGGCCACTTGCGGCTCGCCGTTCAGCAGCTCGATCGCCGCGGCCAGAACCTGCGAACGCAGCGGCTCGGCCAGCGACTTGCGGTCCTTGTCGACGATGACGAAGCCCCCCGCCGAGGACACCACCGGATCGGCGTCCAGACCGAAGCGGGCCTTCAGCGCCGCGTTGACGCGCGGTTGCAGGGCGCGGTCCACTCGGCCGGCGTCCGGATAGCCCTCGACCGCCGAACGCTCGGGAAAGTCCGAACCGCCGTGGTCGGCCGTCAGAACGACGATGGCGCCGCCCGGAATGGTCGACAGCCTGTCCAGGAAAACGCCCAGCGCCGCGTCCAGACGCAGCATCTGCTCGCACATCTCCGGCCCCTGGGTGCCGTAGCTGTGGCCGATCCGGTCCGTGGCCGACAGGCTGACGCCCAGCATGTCCGTGACGCCGCGACGGCCCAGTTGCTGGCTGTCCAGCAGTTCGATCGCGCCTTCGATCGTCAGCTCGTCCAGGATGGGCGAGTTGTCGAGGCGGAAGTCGGCCGGCGGCACCTTGGAATCGAAGGTCTGGCCCGCGATGGTCCACCGCCCTTCCAGACGACGGCAGGCGGCGTTGGAATAGGTCCAGCTGGGCGCCTCTCGCGTGAAGCGGTCGATCATGCGGGCGTTTAGGGCCGTCACCGGGGCCAGACGCGCCTCAGCCGACTGGCCCGGCTCGACATAGGTGGTGAAGCCGAAATTGTCCGTCAGCCAGAAGGCGCCGTCCGCCTTGTGCCCGGCCAGGTTGATGGCGCCGCGATCCTTGCCCGACACGCCGTAGACGCGGCTTTCCGGGCTGACGGCCTTCAGCCAGTCGCCCAGGGTCGAGGCGCTCAGCTGTTCGGGGCCGACCGGGCCGTTGTCGGTGTTCTTGCCGTGGGCCAGGGTGTTCTGCGGCGCGGCCAGGCAATAGGTTTCCTTGCCCGTCGTCGTGTCGATCCAGTCGTTGGCCGGAATGCCGCTGCGCGCCGGATGGGCGCCGGTCAGGACGGTCGAGTGCCCAGCGCAAGTCACCGTTACGCCGTGGGCCTGATAACCGTTGATCGAGACCATGCCCTGATCAGCCAGGGTCTTCAGCCCGCCGGTGAACTGGCTGCGGTACTGATTGAACAGATTGGCGCTCAACTGGTCGACCACCACGGTGACGATCAGCGAGGGCGAGGCCCGTTCGGCCGCCGGCGCCGTGATCGCGGGCTGGGCCGCCGTCTCCGTCGCCTGCGCGGCTGCGTTCACGGCGACGAGGCCCAAGGTCAGGCCCAGGGCGGAGGCGAGAAGGCGGCTGCGGATCATCGGAAACACCAAGCGAAGCATAAAGTCATCGAACCCCTACGCCGCCGCCATGACGGGGCCAAGACAGCGCGGCCATGAAAAAAGAGGGAGGCCGCAGCCTCCCTCGGGACTTCAAATCATCGGCTCGCCGCGCCGGCGGGCCTCCAGCCACTCCCGGAAGAAGGCGCGGGCGATGAAGGCGAGCACGCCCGCGACGATGACGGGCCACATCAGAACATAGGCGGTGAGCCAAAAGGCGCTCATGGCGATCTCCTGTTAGCGGGATTGAGGAAGCTGTTGTTCGGCGCCGATCGCTGCGCGCGCCGGCGCGGTCGCAAGGTCTTCGCCTTCCTCCACGTCGAAGTCCCCGGTCATGCGGGCGATGCGCGAGAAGTCGAAGCCCGTCCGGTTGGACAGGGACATGACGGTGCAGACCACGGTGCTGACGGCATAGGCGATCAGCGAGCCGCTCAGCACGGCGTAGTCATGCAGGAAGCCGATGGCGAAGGGCGCGACGACCAGGGCGGCGATCACCCCGACGATCCGCGCCGGGCGCGCGCCGAAGAAGCCGAAGGTCATCAGGCCCGCGACCACGCCGACGCCGACCACGGCGATCACATCGAAGACATAGCCGACCGCGCCGTCCATCGGGATCCAGCCGAACCGCACGGGGAAGAAGAGCGCCAGCGCCGCCAGCACCGAGACGGTGAAGGCCTTGTTGGTCACCTTCTCCCAATAGAAGCTGGCGATGACGGGGAAGACCAGCGCGCCCCAGATGGCGCCGACCAGGACCAGCAGGTCCAGGATGTTCATGCGGGCTCCGGCGAAATAGAGGGCCGCGCCGGTGGCGATGACCATGGTCGACCGCCCCACGGTCAGCATCAGGCGCGGATCGGCCTTGCGCTTGCCCGCCCGGCCATAGACGTCGGCCATCATGATCGACGAGAGGGCCGACAGATCGGAGTCCGCCGTCGAGGCCAGGGAGCCGATGATCATGATGAAGAAGATGCTCAGCAACACCGGCCCGAAATAGGTCCCGGCCAGTTGCGGGATCAGGTTGTTGAGGTCGCCCTCCATCGGATTGATCCCGGCATACAGGGCCACGACGCCCAGCATGCCGATGCCGATGATGGTCGCCCCATAGCCGATGGTGGCGGTGATGAAGGTCGGCTTGATCAGGTCCTCGCGCACGGCGAACAGGCGCTGGGCGATGGTCTGGTTGCCGATGGCGTAGGCCAGGACGGCGGCGATATAGGGCGCGCCCTGGTTCAGGAAGGCGTCGGACGAGAAGAAGCTGGTCTGCTGGGGCGTCAGGTTGGACGCGCCCTCAACAAAGACGGCCGGGCCGCCCATGGCGAAGAAGATGGCCGGGATGACCACCACCACGGCGCCCAGCATGGCGCACACCTGAATGAAGTCGGTCAGCACCGAGGCCCGGAACCCCGACCACAGGGTGTAAAGCAGCACCCCGCCCGCGATGACGACGATGCCCTGGCTGAAGCTGAACGGCGACAGCATGGCGATCAGGGCGCCGCCGGCGATGAAGTTGGACGTCAGGCTGATGACGCTGCCCAGGATATTGGACCCCGCCAGCATCAGTTGGCTGGAACGACCGTGCCGGGCGTACATGACCTCGGCCAGGGTGTGGGCGCGCGGCGCCACGGCGCGGATGCGGCGGCCATAGGGGTAGATGAACAGGATCATCAACGCCCCCCACAGCCCATAGTGGATCGGCCCCGATATGCCGTAGACGTAGCCGGAGGTGGCCGAAGCGTACATCGACGCCGCCCAGATCCAGGTCGCCGTCATCGAAGCGGCTGAGACGCCCAGACCGATGCCGTTGCCGGCCGTCATATAGGCGTCAGCGTTTTCCTTGCGTCGGCTGATCCTCAGAGAAATCAGCATGGTCAGGCCGAAAAACAGCACCAGCAGGCCGACCGTCAGCGGCCCGCCCAATTGTTGAAGTTGTACGTCGTCCACGCGCGCCTGCGCTCCTGTCTCTTCTACTTCCGGCGAGCCCCCGGCCCGCCATCCGCGCAGCCGCAAAGACGCCGCCGCGCCACAGGCGCAGGCAGACGGAATGTCACGGTTGCGTTCGCGCCCGACATGAATGCCCGGCGCAATGAAAGGCGCGTCGAGCGCGCCGGCGCGGCCAAACCCCTCAAGCCACGAGAAGAGACCTTAATACACCAACGGCAAAGCCGAGATAAAGTTTTTGTGCAATGCGATAGGCTTGACAGAAATTCGGCTCATTTCACTAAAATGAAAGGAGAAGAAACTCACGATCATTCATCACGATCTAAAAGGCATTGAATATCGATTCAAATCATATTCATGAGAATCTATACTTTTATCGCAATGAATACCAAATCAGCATGAAGAATTCGGCAAATGACGAAAGCTGTATTCATCCAGCGTCGGCAGAGCGACGCCCCCGCAGGCTTGCGGCGCCGCCCCAGGCCCGATCGAATACGCAAAACGCCTGCGTTCACGAACGCAGGCGCTGAAACGGCCTCATAGACGCAGTCGTCTTATGGGCAGAGCCGGATCACGTCCGGCCGATATTGGTGCGAGCGGCGGGAATCGAACCCGCACGACCGAAGTCGAGCGATTTTAAGTCGCTTGCGTCTACCAGTTCCGCCACGCTCGCGGCGTGCACCTCAGCGCTTCGCCTCCCGTGCCGCACGAGCGGCCCGGAAGTCCACATCTGAATCGGCGATCAGGCGCACCAGGGCCGCCCAAGCGGCGACGTTCTGGGTCATCTGGGCCGGATCGATCTTGTCCAGAGTGTCGTCGGCCGTGTGGTGCAGGTCGAAATAGCGCGTGCCGTCCTGGCGCAGGCCGAAGACCGGAACGCCCGCCTGGGCCAGCGGGCCGATGTCGACGCCGCCGAACAGCTCCGCCTCGCCCGGCAGCACGCCCAGCGGATGCAGGACCCGCAGGGCGATCTTGGCGAAGTCCGTGTTCTGCGAACCGGGCGGCAGGCCCAGGGCGTAGACGCGGTCGGCGCCGAAATCGCTCTCGCCGGCGACGACGTGCTTCTCGACACCCGCGCCGATGTTGCGGACATAGGCGCCGCCGCCGTTGCCGTGATCGGTCGGCTGGGCGACCTCTTCAGAGCCGTACAGGACCACACGGACCGTACGGGCCGGTCGGCCCTGCTCGGCGATCAGCTTGGCCGCCGCCAGGGTGATGGCGCCGCCCGCCGCATCGTCGATGGCCCCGGTGCCCAGGTCCCAGCTGTCCATGTGCGAGCCCAGCACGATGATCTCGTCCGGACGCGAGGCGCCGACGATGTCGCCGATCACATTCTGGCTGACCGTCTCATAGGTGTGGGCAGTGGATTTCAGGCGCAGGCGCACCGTCTCGCCCATGCCGACCAGACGCGCCACCTGATCGGCGTCCGGGGCGCTCAGGGCGAAGGACGGCAGCGGCACCTTGCCCTCGACATAGCGGGTGGTGCCGGTGTGCGGCATCCGGTGCTCATCCGACCCGGCCGAGCGCATGACGAAGGCGACCGCGCCGCGCCGGGCGGCCTCGGACGGCCCCTGGCTGCGCAGGCGCGACAGGGGGCCGTAGCCCGAGCCGTCCTGCATCCGCACCATCTGGCCGCCGTCGACCACGGCGATCTTGTCGGTCAGCGACCCGGCGGGCGCGGCCATCAGAGCGTCGAGGCCGTCGAAGAAGACGACGTCCGCCTCAATTCCCTCGGCGGGGGTGGCGATGGAGTGGCCCAGGGCGGCGGCGACCAGTTTCTGGGGACGGGCGCCCAGAATCTCGGCGCTTTCCTCGCCCCGCTCCCAGCCGATCAGGGGAAAGGTCTCGATGCGGACGTTCTGGAAGCCGTGGGCGCGCATGTAGTCGGCGGCCCAAGCGGAGGCGTCCTGCTCGGCGCGAGAGCCCGCCGGGCGCGGGCCGAAGCGGGTGGTGATCTGGGTGACGTAGTCGAGGGCGATATTGCCCTTCAGCGCCTGGTCGCGCACCTGTTCGGCGGCGCGGATGGTCCCGGCGTCCTGGGCCAGAACCGGCGTGGCGATCAGGCCGAGCGCCACAGCGCTGACGGCCATAAGACGAGCATTGAACGACAAGTGCGCCTCCCCAACTCAACAATGAGGCGCGGACCCTAGCGGGCGAAGCCTGCGACCGAAAGTCTCAGCTTCGCCGCCAGGACGGAAATCACTCGCCCTTGATGAAGGGCTCGACCGGGCCTTGCAGCTTGACGGTCAGGGCCTTGCCGCGACGGTCGACGCGATTGCCGACGGCCAGGCGCACCCAGCCTTCCGAGACGCAGTATTCCTCGACGTTGGTCTTTTCCTCGCCCTTGAAGCGGATGCCTACGCCGCGCGCCAGGAGTTCGGCGTCGTGGAAGGGGCTGTCGGGATCGACCGAAAGACGGTCAGGCAGGGCGTCGGACATGGAGAGGTCTCGCGAAAAATCGAAGCGGGCTGAATAGCCGCGCAAGGCCTGTGCGACAACCGTCGCCTATTGCACCGACTGGCGCGCGGCGGCCGGGGCGTCGGCGGCGACCGCCGCATAGGGGCGCGGACCGGTCTCGACGGGCGCCGGCGCCTTGGCCGCGGGTTGCGCCGCCGGGCGAGCGGCGGCGGGCGTCGGGGTGCGACGCGGCGCGGTCTGCTGCGCAGCGCGAGTCGGCGCGGGCGCAGGGGCGGCGGCGGGCTGAGAGGCAGGCTGGGCGGCAGGCGTCGGAGCGGGCGCAGCCTCGGTCGGCGCGGCCACGGCGGCGGCGCGGGCGGCGTACTGCTGGGCCTGGAAGCGTTTGGCCAGCTTCTCGGTCAGTTCGCGTGCGGCGGCGGGCTGCATCTGGGCCATGATGGCGGCCAGGGTGCGCGGGCGCATGGCCGAGGCGACAGGCAGGCGCACGCTGTCGTCCAGAGTGGCGAAGACGGCCGCCGCCTCCTTGGGCCGCATGGCGGAATAGACGGCGACCAGACGGTCGGCCTCGGCCTTTTCCTTCTCGTCAACCTGGCCGACCAGGGCGCCGATCTCGCCCTTGAGGGCCTCCAGCGCCTGCAGCTTGGCGTCCAGCTTCTGCTCCGCGGCCACCATCAGCGGCAGGGTGGTGGCGAAATCGGCGTCGCGCGCATCCAGCTGGTCGCGGCGCTTGGACAGGGACTGGATGATCCGCAGTTCAGCCGGAGAAATGCCCGCCTGCTGTGCCAGTTGTTCGGGCGTCAGAGCGCAGACGGCGGGGGCGGGCCTGGCCTCAGTCTTGGCCCCCTCGCCTTCCGCGGCGACCGCCTCCTGAGCCCAGGCGGTCGCCCCCTGGAACAGGTCCGGCGCCACGCCCGCGGCGCGCACGGCCACGACGCCGCCGATGGCGACGGCGATCAGGGGCAGAAGGCGAGGCAGCTTGCTCATCGATCAAACTCAGCGAACGGTTCGGCGCCAAACACGCCGGGTAGGAAAAACTTCGCCCCTCAAATCGTCCGACACCGCGTGTCGGACATAGGGCGCTTAAAGGCATCAAGCAGCGAACAGGTCGTCGTCCAGACTACGACGGGCGCGGTTTAGGCTCTGTTGCGCAGCATGGTTAGCGGCCAGGGCCTGCATCACCGGCGAGGCGCGCTCGGCGACAGGCGCGGGCTTCGGCGACGGCGCCTTCATGACCGCGCGCGCGCCTTCGATGCGCTCCATCAGCAAGGCCATGCGGCGCGCGCGGGCCTCGTCGTCCAGCAAGGGCGCGACCGAAGAGGTGCGGACGGGTTCAGCCTCGACAACCGACTCCATCTCGACCGGCGCGCGGGCGGCGGCGCGGCGTTCGTCCTCGCGTGTCTCGATGCGGCTGTCGGCCGGGCGGGCCGGGGCGCGGGCGATCAGCACCTCCAGCTCCTGCTTCACGGCGCGGGCCTTGATGATGCGGTCGTGCAGCAGGTCCGTCTCCTGACCCGAGGCGCGCAGGGTGGCCAAGGCCTGTTCGGCGCGGCCGGCGGCGCTGTTCAGCTCGGTCACGGCGGCGGCGAAGGCCAGCTGGCCCTCGCGCAAGGTCTTGAGCTTGCGCTCCAGCTTGATGCCGTAGCCGATGGCGGCGACCAGCAGCAGCATGAGGATGGAGTCGAGGATGATGCCGGTCATGTCAGCTGTTCCCTCTGGCGATGCGGGCGGCGGCGTCGGTGCTGATGGGGCCCTCGACGCGGACGGCGATGTGCTGGCCCTTGCGGCCCATGCGGCCGGTCGTCAGCGGGATGGAGCCCGCCCGCACCGACACCTCGGACTCAGGGCTCACGTTCAGCATCAGGGTGTCGCCGACCTTCAGGTCCAGCACCTTGGACAGGGGCATCTGCTGCTCGTCCAGCACGCAGCGCACCTCGGTCTCGGTGGTCCAGAGCTCGGTGGCCAGGTGGCCTTCCCAGATGTTGTCGCGGCCGAACTTCTCGCCCATGAACTGCTGCAGCAGCATCTTGCGGATGGGCTCCAGCGTCGAATAGGGCAGCAGCAGCTCGACCCGGCCGCCGCGATCTTCCATGTCGATGCGCAGCTTGACCAGGATGGCGGCGTTGGCCGGACGCGCGATGGCGGCGAAACGCGGATTGGTCTCCAGCCGGTCCAGGTTGAAATGGACGGGGGTCAGGGGTTCGAACGCCTGGCGCGCATCATTCAGGATGACCTCGACCATCCGCTGCACCAACGCCCGCTCGATGGTGGTGTAGGGCCGCCCTTCGATACGCAGGGCCGCCGTCCCGCGACGCCCGCCCAGCAGGACGTCGACAATCGAATAGATCAGGTTGGAATCGACCGTCAGCAGGCCGTAGTTGTCCAGCTCCTCGGCCCGGAACACCGCCAGGATGGCCGGAAGCGGAATGGAGTTCAGATAGTCGCCGAAGCGGATGGAGCTGATGGTGTCGAGGCTGACCTCGACGTTGTCGGAGGTGAAGTTGCGAAGGCTGGTCGTCATCAGCCGCACCAGGCGGTCGAAGACGATCTCGAGCATCGGCAGGCGCTCGTAGGAGACCAGGGCCGAGTTGATGATGGCGCGGATGCCGCTGCGCTCGGCGTCGTCGCCGCCCCCCATGTCGAAGCCCAGCAGGCTGTCGATCTCGTCCTGGTTCAGCACCCGTTCGGACAGGGTCGCGCCCGGATCGGCGCCCAGGTCCGCTTCGCCGCCGAAGGGGTCCAGTTCGTTGTCGGGAGCCAGGGTGTCCGTCATCCCTACTGCACCAGCATCTCTTCGATCAGCACGGCGTCGACCTTGCCCGGCGCGGCGATCAGGTTGACCCGACGCAGGATTTCGGCGCGCAGCTGATAAGACCCGGCCGAGCCGGCCAGATCCTCAGGTCGCAGCTCGCGCAGGAAGCCCTGGAACATGTCCTGCATCCGCGGTGCCTCAGCCTGCAGGTGCGAGGCGACGGCGGCGTCCTTCATCTCCAGCGTCAGGCGCAGCTTCAGATAGGTCGGGCGGCCGTCGACCGACTGAATGTTCACGATCATGTCGGGCAGGGTGTAGAAGGTCACGCCGTCGGGTCCGGCCGCCACCTTGCCCGCCCCGGGCGCCGCCTCGCCTTCCTTGCCGCCGTCCCCGTGCCCGCCCTTCTTCTCTTCCTTGGCGGGGGCCGCGTGGCCGCCGGCCGCCTCGGCGGGCTTGGGCTTCATCATCAGGAAGGCGGTCGCGCCGCCGCCGCCCAGCACCACCAGGGCCGCCGGGATGATGATGAACAGCAGCGGGATCTTCTTCCTGGCGGGCGCGCCGTCATCGCCGCCTGTGCCTTCGGCGCCGTCGCTCACGGCAGGCAGGTTCGCGTCGTCGCCGGCCGGCGCCTCGCTCTTCTTCTTGCCCAGCTTCAGTTTCAGCATGCGTAAGCCGCCCCGATCCTCACATGCCGGGTGTGGGCCGATTTTGGTTAACGAGGCGTTTACGATCGGCAAATCCTGCCGGGCGCCGAACCGTCGAAAACCGCTCAAAGCCCCATTCCACGGGCGTTAACCCTGTTGGCACGGTCGTTGCGACGCACAGCGGCGAAAGGAGCCGCCTCGTGGAAAACGCCGCCTATATCGGACTGTCGCGCCAGATGACGCTTCGCCGCGAACTGGACATCGTGGCCAACAACGTCGCCAACGCCGACACCACCGGCTTCAAGGTCGAGCAGCTGATGGTCGGGACCGAGATCGGCCAGCGCGCCCGCAACGACGCCATCCGCCCCTCGGCCAGCTTCGTACTGGACAAGGGGGTGGGCCGCGACTTCGGCCAGGGCTCGCTGAAGCAGACCGGCCGCGACCTGGACTTCGCCATCGAGGGCGAAGGCGCCTTCTTCACCGTGCAGACGGCGGGCGGCCTCGCCTATACCCGCGACGGCGGCTTCGTCACCGATCCCGAAGGACGGTTGACGACCAAGCAGGGCCTGCCGGTCCTGGCCGACGGCGCCGAGATCGTTCTGGACCCGCAGCGCGGCCCTGCAAGCGTCGCCCACGACGGCACGATCAGCCAGCAGGGCCAACCGGTCGGACGCCTGACCGTGGTGCGCTTCGACGCCCTGTCGGCGCTGCAGAAATCGGGCGACGGCCTGTACCGCAACGCCTCCAACGCCCAGCCGATGGACGCGACCGACGCCCAGGTCCGCCAGGGGATGCTGGAAGGCTCGAACGTCAACACCCTCGTGGAAATCACCAACCTCATCGAGATCAACCGCGCCTATGAGCGCGTGACCAAGATGATCGAGAACGCCAACGACCTGTCACGCCGCTCCGTCGAGCGGCTGGGCCGGGTTTCGTAAGGGAGAGCTGAGACATGCGCGCGCTTCGCACCGCCGCCACCGGCATGGCCGCCCAGCAGCTGAACGTGGAGGTCATCTCCAACAACATCGCCAACATGAACACGGTCGGCTTCAAGCGTCAGCGGGCCGAGTTCCAGGATCTGCTGTATCAGAACGTCGAGCGCATGGGGGCCCAGTCCTCGACGCAGGGCACCGTGGTGCCGACCGGCATCCAGATCGGCTCGGGCGTGAAGGCGGGCAGCGTCTATCGCATCACCGAACAGGGCAGCCCGAACCGCACCGGCAACACCTACGACATCGCCATCCAGGGCAAGGGCTATTTCCAGATCACCCTGCCCTCGGGCGAGCTGGCCTATACCCGCGCGGGCAACTTCACCGTCAACGGCGAAGGGCAGCTGGTGACCGACGACGGCTATGCGGTCGAGCCAGCCATCGCCATTCCCCAGGACGCCCTGGACATCTCCATCTCCAAGTCCGGCCAGGTTCAGGTGACCACCGAAGGCCAGCCCGAACCCCAGGTCGTAGGCCAGCTCGAACTGGCGACCTTCTTTAACGAGGCGGGTCTGGAAGCCATCGGCGACAATCTGCTGCTGGAGACGGCGGGCTCGGGCCCGGCCACGGTCGGAGCGCCGGGCGAGGTCGGCTACGGCACCCTGCTGCAACACTATACCGAAGCGTCGAACGTGGACGCGGTCAGCGAGATCACCGCCCTGATCGTGGCCCAGCGCGCCTATGAGATGAACTCCAAGGTCATCACCACCGCCGACGAAATGCTGTCCGTCTCGACCCAGTTGAAGAGCTAGGGAAAGGCCTTAAGCCATGAAGCGCGCCCTGATCCTCGCCGCCGCCGTCGCCGCACTGGCCGCCCCCGCATGGGCCGGGCCGGTCAATCTGCTGCCCGATCCGGTCGACGACGACGGCCGCATCACCCTGGGCGAGCTGTTCGACGAGGCCGGCGCCGCCTCAGGCGTGGTGGTCGGCCGCCGCGTCGGCGCCACGGCCGTTCTGGAGGCCTCGCAGGTGCAGATCGCCGCCCGCCGGGCCGGACTACAATGGAGCAACCCCAACGGTCTGCGCCGCATCGTGGTGCGCGAAGGCGGGGCGATCCCGGCGGAGGCCTCGGCCCGTCCCGCCGCCGCCAGCGTCGGCGCCCCAGCCCCTGTGTCGGCCCGCGCAGGCGTCAACGTCGAGGTTCTGACCTACGCCCGCAGTCTGGCGGCCGGGGACGTGATCCAGCCCGAGGACGTGATCTGGGCATCGGTCCAGTCGCACCTGGCCCCCGTCGGCGCGCCGCAGGATGCCGAGGCGGTGATTGGCCTCGAGGCCAAACGCGCCCTGCGCGCCGGAACGCCCGTCGGTCCGCGCGACCTGGCCTCGCCCCAGGTGATCGCCCGCAACGACATGGTCGAGGTCGCCTACATCAACGACGGCGTCGAGCTGACCGTCACCGGCAAGGCGACCCGCAACGCCTCGGCGGGCGAGGCCGTGCCGATCCTGAACGTCCAGTCCAACCGCACCATCGACGCCGTGGCGGTCGCCCCCGGCCGGGCCGTCGCCGGTCCCGCCGCCCAGATCGCCCGCCGCAACCCGCAACAGTTCGCCGCCCGTTGAGCGAGAGTTCCATCATGCGCCCCATCACCGTCGCCGCCCTGTCGTTGTCCGCCCTCAGCCTGGCCGCCTGCTCCACCGCCATCGAGGCGGTAAAGGGACCGGAGTTGGCGCCCATCGGCTATCCGGCCGCCCTGGTCCCGGTCGAGCAGGCCTATCTGCCCGAGCCGACCTCGGCCAGCGCCAACAGCCTGTGGCGCACCGGCGCGCGCAGCTTCTTCGGCGATCAGCGGGCGCGGCGCGTCGGCGACATCCTGACCGTCTCCATCGACATCAACGACCGCGCCCAGACCCAGAACACCACCCAGCGCAACCGCACCAACAGCGCCTCGGGCGGGGTGACCAACTTCTTCGGTCTGGAGAATAGCCTGGGCCGCGCCTTCCCCGGCGGCTTCGACGCCGCAAACATGATCGGCACGGAAGGGGCCGTGAACGCCAACGGTTCGGGCAGCGTCAACCGCTCCGAGCGGGTGAACCTGACGGTCGCCGCCGTCGTCACCGCCGTCATGCCCAACGGCAACCTGGTCATCCAGGGTCGGCAGGAAGTGCGCACCAACCGCGAGGTGCGCGAGCTGACCGTGGCCGGCATCGTCCGGCCCGAGGACATCTCCAGCGCCAACACCATTCGCCACAGCCAGATCGCCGAAGCGCGCATCAGCTACGGCGGGCGCGGCGACATCAGCCGGATGCAGGCGACGCCCGCCGCCCAGTCCCTGGTCGAGCGGTTCAGCCCGTTCTGACCTGCGTTCACCGAAACGTGTGATTCCGGCCGCACCGCATCACTGAATCGCGCGCGGCCCAGCGGAGCCGTGAACTCTTAACAAGCGACCCGCGTTTGTTCTGTCGAACGCGAGTGAGCTTGTCATGCGTAAAACCGTCTTTCCCATCCTGGCCGCCGTGGGCCTGGCCGCCGTTGCGGCCCACGCGGCGACCTATGTTCCGTCCTCGCCCCGCCACGGCGGCGAAGCCGCCGCCGGCTGGCACATGCTGCACGAGGGGCCGATGGCCAAACTGGCCTATGGCCTGCCGGATTCAGACCAGTTGGCCCTGATGCTGACCTGCGCGCCTGGCGACGGCGCCGCCGTGGTCTATGGCGACGTCCAGCCGCGCAGCGCGGGCCTGATTCTGGCTTCGCACGGGCCGCAGCTCATCGATCCGCTGTCGAACGGCGAGGCCTTCGAGGCGCGCCTGCCGATCGGCGACGCGGCCTTGACCGGCCTGGCGCGAGGCGGCCGAATGACCGTCCAGACCGAGGCCGGCGACCGCCAGTTGACCGCCACCCGCGCCGAGCGGCGCATGGTGCAGGGGTTTCTTAGCTATTGCGCTTCGGGACATGCCTGACCACAGTCCCCCCGTTTTCCTCAGCGGGGGCTGAAACATGACCTCACTGCTCGGCCTCGCCCAGGCCATGGCGCTCGCCCTGGCCGTCCAGGCGGCCCCTCAGAACGGCGCGCAACCGCCCGCCGAACGGCCTCAGGCGGCGACGCCCGCTCGATCGACGCGCGCGTCGGAAGGCTGGACCTGGACCCTCTACAGCGGCGACGGCCCTCTGGTCCTGGCCAATGAGATCCCGGATACGCCGCGCCTGCGCACCACGTTGGAATGCGCGCCGGGCTCCAGCGTCGTGCGACTGGCCTTCCATGACGCGCCGGGCGCCGACGGCTTCGCCGTCATCCGCTCCGGCGCAGCCTCGGCCGAGGTGGAGGCGCGCGCCCGACGCGGGCGGTTGGAGGCGACCCTGCGCGCCGACCATCCCGTTTTCGCCGCCTTCCTGGCCTCCGGACGGCTGACCCTGTCCCTCGGCGACCAGACCAAGGCCGTCGAGATCGATCGGGCGAATCTGTCCAAGCTGCGCCGCTTCGCCGAACTGTGCACCGGATAAGGACGAGGATGCGCCCTACCCGCTGGCCGACCGCCGCCGCCTTCACCCTCATGGCCGCCCTTTCCGCCGCCCTGAGCGCCTGCGCGCCCAGCGTCGCCTCGCTGAAGACGAACGGCGCGCCCGTGCCCGTCGCGGGCTACGACTGGTTCCTGAACGAAGATCCGGACGAGCCGCGCCTGTCCTATGGCCTGGCCCAGTCGGACGACGTGCCGCTCAGCCTCATGTGCGCGCCCGGTTCGGGCAAGATCGGCCTGTCTCTGGCTGCGGACCCGGCGCCCGCCCGCCGCTCCATCACCCTGGAATCGGGCGGCGACACAGAAACCTACGCCGCACGCGTCGAAGCGGCCGACGTGCACGACGGCGTCCACCTGATCGCCTCCGCTCCCGCCTCCGATCCTGTCTTCCAGCGGTTTCACCGCCTCGGCTGGCTGGCGGTGTGGGACGGCGACCAGCGCGCGATGATGGCCGCCCAGCCCGGTTCGGAAGGCCGTGCGGCGCGTTTCCTGGAGTTGTGTCGTTGAAGGCTTGACCGCAGCGGCGACGTCCGCTCCCCTCCCCGCCCGTTCTTGGGAGGGCTTTAGTTCATGCGTCATCTTCTTCTCGCCGCCGGGATCGGCCTGTCGAGCCTTGCAGGCGCCGCCGCCCTGCCGACCCAGGCCGCCGTCGTTCAAAGCCCTTCGCCCGCCGCCGCGCTGGACGCCCTGCTGGTCGATTATGAGGCGTATCTGCGCCAGAACGATCCCATCGGTTCGAGCATGGACGGCGACCGCGCCGCCCTGTCGCGTCTGCCCGACGCCAGCCGTGCGGGCGAACTGGCCCGCCGCGCCCCGCTGAACGCCCTGAAGGCGCGGCTGGAGGCCATCAACCCGGCCTCTCTGGACGAAGCCCACCGCCTGAATCACGCCTTCGTCGGCTATCTGATCGGCCGCGAGCTGGAGCGGATCGAACTGGACCCGTCGCGTCTGGCCTTCGACTCCGAAGGCGGCCCCGGCCAGCTTCTGGCCTATCTGGCCCCCGCCACGCGCATCGCCACGGCGGCCGACGCCGAGGCCTGGCTGGCCCGGCTGGAGGCGGCGCCCGCCTATTACGACGCCGGGATCGCCAACACCCGGCGCGGGCTGGAGACCGGCCTGATCCAGGCCCGTTCGGTCGTCGACAGCGCCCTGGCCCAGGCCGAGCGCGACCTGACGCCGGGCGAAGCGGGCGATGTCCTGCTGCGCCCGTTCAACGCCCTGCCCGCCACCATCCCCGCCGCCCAGCAGGAACAATTCCGCGACCGCGCCCGCGCCCTGGTCGAGGGGCCGATCACCGCCCGCCGCACCGCCTGGCGCGACTTGCTGCGCGACGAATACGCGCCCAAGGCCCCGCAGGAGCCGGGTCTGGTCCACCGCCCCGGCGGCCGCGACCTGTACGCCTTCCTCGTCCGCAGCAACACGACCACCGACCTGACGCCCGATCAGGTGCATCAGATCGGCGTTGAAGAAGTCGCCCGCATCCGCGCCCGCATGGAGACGGAAATGCGCGCCGCCGGCTGGACCGGCGACTTCGCCGGCTTCCTGACCTTCCTGCGCACCGACCCGCAATTCTACGCCCAGACGCGCGAAGAACTGCTGGAGAAGGCGTCGGAGATCGCCAAACGCTCGGATGACCGCCTGCCGTCCCTGTTCGCCACCCTGCCGCGCCTGCCCTACGGCGTGCGTCCGGTGCCGATCGAGATGGAGGAGACCTACACCACCGGCCGCTACAACTCAGGCTCGATGAAGACAGGCGTGGCCGGGGGCTACATCGTCAACACCGGCAAGCTGGACCAGCGACCCCTGTATGAACTGCCCGCCCTGACGGTGCACGAGGCCGTGCCGGGCCACCACCTCCAGATCGCCCTGCAGCAGGAAGCCGCCGACCAGCCCTATTACCGCCGCCGCGCCTCGGTGACAGCCTTCAGCGAAGGCTGGGGCCTGTATTCCGAGTTCCTGGGCGAGGAGATGGGCATCTATCGCACGCCCTATGAGCGGTTCGGCCGCCTCAGCTATGAGATGTGGCGCGCCTGTCGTCTGGTGGCCGACACCGGCCTGCACTGGCTGGGTTGGAGCGAGGAACAGGCCCGCGCCTGCTTCCGCGACAACTCGGCCCTGTCGGCGCACAACATCGAGACCGAGCTGCAGCGCTACATCGGCGATCCCGGCCAGGCCACGGCCTACAAGATCGGCGAAATCCGCCTACGCGAGATCCGCCAGAAGGCCGAGCGCGAACTGGGCGACCGCTTCGACGTGCGGACCTTCCACGACGCCCTGCTAGTCGACGGCGCCCTGCCGCTGGCCCTGCTGGACGCGCGCATGGACCGCTGGATCGCCGAACAGAAGACCGCCTCCCAGTAAGAAAGCGTCCCTCCGACATGAATTTCATCAAGCGCATCTTCGGCTCTGTGCAGCCGCGCTATCTGATCCGCGCCTATGTGCTCAGCGCCGCCTTCATGGGGCTGATGGTCTGGATGATGCTGTCGGCGGGCGGCGCCCAGCCCCTGCATGACCGCGCCGCCACCCTGGCCGTCTTCGGCGTCGGCGCCCTGCTGTTTCCCTTCTCCAAACTGGTCTGGGACGAGATCAAGCGGGTGATGATGGGCGAGACCGTCTTCTTCATGAACGCCTTCATCCTGATGTTCCTGAAGCTGATCGTGAACTTCCTGCTGTGGGGCTTCTCGATCTTCATCGCGCCCCTGGGGATTCTCTACCTGTGGTTCCGGTCGCGGAACGCCGCCTAAAGCCCCAGTTCGATCCGCGCCTTCCTCGTCAGCTTGGCGGCGATCAGGGCGTGGGCCGATTTCAGATGATCGGCCAGCTCGTCGTCCGGCCAGTCGCCCGGATCGGCCAGATGCACCCATTTCGCCCGCGCCAGATAGGGGGCCGGGGCCGCCCGCCCCTCCTCGGTCAGCACTTCATAGGCGATATCGGAGACCTTGAACGACAGCCCGCCTTCGGCCCCGATCAGGGCGAACATCTTGCCCCCCACCTTATAGGCGTCATGGCCCGGTCCGAACGGGTGATCCATCGTCGCCGCGGGCAAGGCCAGGCAGACCTCTCCCACCCCCGCGCGATCCATCCTAGGCCCCGACGCCCAGGCCGATCGGGCAGACCACGCCCGTCCCGCCGATGCCGCAATAGCCCGCCGGGTTCTTGGCCAGATAGCCCTGATGATAGTCTTCGGCGAAGTAGTAGGGCCCGGCCGGTTCGATCTCGGTCGTGATCACGCCTCGCCCCGCCGCGCTCAGCGCCGCCTGATAGGCGTCGCGCGAAGCCTCGGCTTCCGCCTGCTGCGCCTCGTTCAGCGTATAGATCGCCGAGCGGTACTGGGTGCCCAGATCATTGCCCTGGCGCATCCCCTGCGTCGGATCATGGTTCTCCCAGAAGGCCTTCAGCAGGTCGCCGTAGGTGATCCTGGTCGGATCGAACACCACCTGCACCACCTCCGCATGGCCGGTGCGGCCCGAACAGACCTCCTCATAGGTCGGATTGGGCGTGATCCCGCCCGCATAGCCGGCCGACGTCGTCCACACGCCCGGCAACTGCCAGAACACCCGCTCCACGCCCCAGAAACAGCCCATGCCGAACACGGCCGTCTCCATCCCCGCCGGATGCGGCCCCTTCAGCGCATGACCCATGACGAAGTGGGTCTCATCGGTCGGCAACGCCTCGGCCCGACCCGGCAGGGCCGTCTCAGGCGTGGGCAGTTCATCGGTCTTCTTCAACAACATGGCGCGAACTCCGCGAAAACAGCGTCTTCGCCTATATGGAGGCTTCAAGGGCGCTTGCCCATGGGGACGTCATGCTCTAATCAGCCCCTCCCGTCGGTCCGCTCCCGACGGTTCCGCCCCGGATGCATCCGGGCCCAGGTGGAATGGACAGGTGGCCGAGTGGTTGAAGGCGCACGCCTGGAACGCGTGTATAGGGGCAACTCTATCGAGGGTTCGAATCCCTCTCTGTCCGCCACCACCATATTAAAACTCTTACAAATCAGTCGTTTCGAGATACTATTGTCTAACAAGGCTATGTCGTTAGACAATAGCGCATCGATATTTCGTCTTAGATTTTAGCCATTGCCGCTTCAGCCAGTACCCGCTGGTCACGCGCCTTGGTATAGCGCTCGACCTCTTTCGCAGTGACATGGCCAGTGATCGCCTTGATCTGAGCCTCACTACAACCCGCATCTGCCAACCGCGTCGCCGCTGATTTGCGCAGACCGTGCGCCGATCGATCCTTGATACCGGCTTCCTGCACAGCCCCACGGAACCAGTTGCCAAATCCTGCTGCCGTATACGCCTGACCATGCTGGGTAGCGATGAAGGTCGGATAGTCGATCTGCGCCAAGTCGAGAGACGGCTTCAGTCGCGGATGGATTGGCAAAGCCAGCTTGGCGCTAGTCTTCTCCTGACAAACCAAGATCTTGCCGTCCTTAACGTCCATCCAGCCCATGTTCCGCACATCGCCCGAGCGTTGAGCCGTATAGAGCAGCAGATCGAACGCTAGGCGTTCTTTAGTCCCTACCGGCCAAGAAGCCTCAAAAGCCGCAATCTCAGCCTCTGTCCATGCGGGAAAGCCATCAGAGTCAGTATTCAGCGCCCGGATCCCCTTGGCAGGATTATCCGTGCGCCAACCACGCGACACAGCAAAATCCATCAGCTTGGACAGCACCTTCACCATATTATCGGCTGCCGCAGGCGTATCCGCCCGCTTGTCACGCATTATCAGCACGTGACGCTTACACAGCCCCTTCACCGGCCGCTCACCGTATTGCTCACGTAGTCGCTCGATGATCCGGCGATAGGTATCCTTCGTGGTGGGCTTGAGAGTCTTCCACTCAGCAGAGCTATAAAAGGCGATTACAAGCGCCGCCATAGAGCCCTCTACAGTGCGGAACTCTCCTGCCACAACTTCACCTTCCATGGCCCGCCGATAGGCTTCCTCAAACTCCGGGGAATAGGGCTCCCCAGGCAAGGATACTTCTGGCTTACCCTTCAAACGGAAGCGGTAATACATCTTCCCCTTGCTGATATAGCGGCTCACGCCACGCCGCTTGGTCACCCCTAGTCCGCGTCCCATACGCGTTCCTCCGCGCTAACCTTGGCTTCGCTATCTAGCGCCTCACCGGTCACCCAGATGCTGATCTCGCCATTAGGCCGGCAATCTACACGTCCAATATCGATGCCTTGATCTTTGAGGCTCCGTACAAACCTCCCCAGCTTGGCCGAACTGACACCCGTCTGCTTCCGCACCGCGCAATCCTTTTCAAAAACAGTGACTAACTGCCCAAAGGATTGCGAACCGAACGCCACCAATCAAGCCAAAATAAGTAGTTAGACAATAGCCTCCCTGACGGTAGTCAGTTCTCATCGAGCGCAAAGCGCAAGTAAGCTAGTAAACCGCTAGCGGTTTACACATCCTGCCTCGGAACGGCATGCGTAACTATGCGCAAGAGTGCGCCAAATCGCGTGCCGCCGCGCCCACCAACGGAAAGCCACCCCAAACCGCAACATTTCAATCTAAGGTTATAGAAATGGGGTCAAAACGGCGGAAATAAATGCACAAGTCTGCACAACTCTGCACAACTCTGCACAAAGTGCCGCCTCAGAAGTTATCCCCACGACTTTAAGTTTAGTGCAGAACTGAAAGGCCAGTTAGGTCCACATTGGCCCGAAGTTTTCCGTCCCAATTAACCGTTAGGTCCACATACACCCGAAGTTTGGGGAGAATCGTGACCGTGAATGATCGTTTTCTCCAGCCCGCAGGTCAAAACTGCCAGCAGGGCGTCCAAACAGGCCTGTGAACGCTAAAATAGAGCCCAGCCGACAGATCCAACGATCGGACCTCTTAAAAACATGAATCCTATAAAATCAGTGATTTATGCTCATTTAGGTCCACATTCGCCCGAAGATAGAAAGAAACAAGCCTAACAAAACTCAGCAATTGTATACATGTATACGTGTATACACATTGAATACTTTCCAAGTTTTAGACTGACCCACCGTAATCCTGTCTCTTTTGACCCAATGCAGCTAACATAACGGCTCACCCACGAGCCCTTAAGCGCATGCCCGATCACGACTTCAGCACCTTCGCCGCCCCTCTCGCCCACCCCGGCGAACACCTACGCGAAGACTACCTCCCAGAGGGCGGCCTATCCCCCACCAACCTAGCCAACGCCCTCGATATCGACGAGCACACCGCCGACCAAATCCTAGCCTGCAAACACCCCATCACGCCCGCCCTCGCCACCGGCCTAACCGAACTCTTCGACACGTCCCCCGAGTTCTGGCTCAACCTCCAAGCCGCCCACGACGCTTCAAGCCAAGCACTCGAAGATAACTCAGCAGTGTCATTGTCACAGGCTAACGACCAATGACGGCTTCGCGCCAGGAGCAGTCAGTGCCACCCATCCAGAAAGGCGACATTCAGTGATCGCGATGGGTGCCTGCTTCTAGGCTAGCGATAAGTTCGTGGATCGAACCTTGGGTACGTTCAGGGGGGGGGCTTCGACGACCGCCGCTTAACGTGCCAAGAAACGACCAAGGGCCGAGGCAAGGTTGGGGTCCAAGCCCCCCTCTTCCTTCACAATGCCGTCCGGAGTGCTCCTAAACAACGCGTTCAAAACGATTTGCCGGTCAGAATCGCCAGGTGCTGAAACCTCGGTCAGGGCTAAGTACGTCGTCGTCATCGTAGCGCGTTCTTCGGCATCTTGTCTCAGGTGAAGCTGGCTCAGGTACAGCTTGGTCAGGAGCCTACCAATCCAGAAGAGCATCCCTGAGGACGTGGCTAGGCCCGCTGAGGCGACAATCGTTAGACCCGGCGGAAGTGAAGTAGTCGGTGTGGTCAGGATGTAATAGCCGACGCCACCAAACATCCCCACTAGACACATGAACGCCAGTGGGAAGTATAACAAAAGCCACCCCTGCATGGTGCCTTCCGAGTCCTTATGCTTTGCGGCTTTCTTTTCCCAGTATTCCACTGGAGCTTTGAGCGCCATTTTCTCCGTGAACGTCACGTCAGTCGCGTGGAGTTTGGCTATCGCCGACCGTTCTCGCGCGCGAGCTTTCATAGAAGTGCGGAGCCACCGTCGGGTCAATGTTTTCGACCAAGTCGCTGCGGCGCTGGCAGCTTTCTCAAAGGCTTCCTGCCATTCTTCTGATCGAAGGCTCTCCCGTGCTCTGACGTCGTCGAATAGTTTGGCGGCGGCATCTCGGTAATTGGTACGCTCCCTCCTAAATCTATCTGCCTCGCCTGCAGCGAAGAGGACTTCGGGGTTCAGGACCAGAGAGGCACCTCGCCATTGCTGGTTGGTGCCTATATTCGCATATGTCACCAGCTCTTGTTTCATGGCGAATGCAAACTTGGCAGCCTCTTCGCCAGCCAAATCTCTGATCTCAAAAATTTGCCTTGCGGTATCCGTGCTGGGGTGCGGCGGCGCGTAGTTGTCGTTCAGGTGACGGGCGAAGATTGAGGCGGCCTCATGAAGGGGGGCCTTGCTCTCCATCGCGTTTGTGACCTCTTGCTTGGCGGAGGCTAGTCGTGCGGGAATATAATGCGCCAAGTTAGCCGGATCTGGCCCATGAGCCCCAGAGAGCCATTGCCAGGCGGCTTCACTTTCCTCCAGCCACTTCGCCACTTGTCGCCACGATCGAAATGACACTTCTGCATGCCGCCCTAAGGGCACCCGCACTTCTTCAGTATGAATATTTGACATCGGTATCTCCCCCGCTCGAGATTGTGCACGCCGTACAGGTTGGCGTCACTAGGGTTTTCCCACCGAACGATTGTCCCGTTTAGGGTGAACTCGGAGGTTCAGAAAACGCTTCGATACGAGCCCCTTCTAGTTCGCCTACGCGCCAGCAGCGGACATTCGTCGGTTGTCAGAAAGCAGACCCTCAGTGCCACGGTGGCGCTCAATGCGAATGCAGCGTGCGCCGCTTCAGAAAACAGGGTAATCATAACTCTAACAGTAGAGCCGGAGGGGGCGGGCGATGGTGAAAAAAGTTGAGAATGTCGTGCTGCAAATATCCCCGATAAACGGGACTATTTGGTGCCTCATAACCTGGCGCGAACTTTCAAACTGGTCGAGTGATTTTAGATCAACTTGAGGTTGGGTCTCAGACGATGTCGGACTAGATTACAGCAATGCGTTCGGCAGCGTCAGATGCCGAACGTAAGATTATTCTCACAGCGCTATTCCGCGGAACGTCCGACGGCATTTTCAAGGACGACGCAAACTTCGATCTCAGCATGGCCGCGCTGGTAGCCAAGGCGATGAGCCATTGATTATTCAGGCTGGGCTGCACGCAAGTACATGCGCAATTTTAGCGAGGACTTTTGGACGTGGCCACGACTGTTAAGTCTGCCTTTCGCGACTATGCGACCAACTTAAACATCACGGATCGCCAAGCCTCTATTGTCGCGAATTGCAAAAACAATATGGTTAATGTGCTCGGGGGAGAACTAAAGCTCCATCCTGAGAAAGCGCGTGTCATCGGATCCTGGGATCGGGATACGCTAACGCGCTACCTGTTAGAAGGTGACGTCGACGTGATGATCATCTTGCATTACGGGGAGCACAAAGACTGGAATAGTGACGATGGTGCCTCCAAGGCGCTCGCTCGGTTCAAGCGAATTCTGGATAACGCTTATCCCAAGACGCCCTGCAGGGTAGACCAGCACTGCGTGACAATGAAGCTGTCGCGGTTCCGTCTGGATGTCATCCCCGCCTTTAAATTCAACGACGGGTCTTATCGGATACCTGATACTCACAGAGATCAGTGGATCAAGACAAACCCCATCGCCTTTTCTCACGCGATAACTACCGTGAACAAGCAAATGGATGGAACTTTTGTTCCCCTTATAAAAATGGTGAAAGGTTGGAATCGCGAGGCTGGATGGCCTATCAAGAGCTTTCATTTAGAATGCATACTGTACAACCACTATCGCCTTTACACCAAAAACTACACCTACAGTTCAATGCTTAAGGTCTTTTTTGGATCGTTACCGAAATATATTAGCTCGGCATGTTACGATCCAATTACGGGAGAGCGGGTAGACTGCTACTTGGATGGCGGCGGTGTAACAACGTTGCGTACGCGAGCTATCGCCAAGGCTCAAGCAGCTGCTGCGGCGGCTGCCGAGGCCCATGGAGATGAGGAACTGTATCCAAGCGTGGCCATAGGAGAGTGGAAGGCCCTCTTGGGAGAGTTTTTTCCCTCGTATGGGTGAGTAATTGGTGCTGATTTTCCTGCCCAACAATGGCCGCTACGGTCGAAGCGATGAGCATCGTGGTTCGTATGATTACAATTCTGCCGCACGAGACATCTTGGGCGATGCGCCGAGCTGACGAGGTCGCGCGCCTGAAAAGCCGATTGGGCGATCTGTTGATCGAGCACGTGGGGAGCACTGCAGTGCCGGGGCTGGCTGCGAAGCCAGTTATCGATCTTCTCGTGGGGCTAGACGACTCGAGCGATGAAGAACGTGTATCTCGTTGCCTTAAAGCTCTCGGCTATCAAAAGGGCCAGTCCCAGTCGAATGAGCCAAGAACCTTTTTTTTTGAACGAACGGACGACTCTGCAGGGACATTCCACTTACACGTCGCGCCGCGCGATAGCGTCTATTGGCGAGACATGATCAACTTTCGAGACGCGCTTCGAACTGATGAAGATCTTGCCTACGAGTACGTGGCTCTGAAGCAACGCCTCGCGGCGACCTTTGCCTACGACATCGACGCATACTCTGCCGGCAAAAGCGACTTCGTTGCCCGCGCTTTGCGAGGAAAAAAATGACCCAGTTCAGCGCCTCCCAGTTCATCGGATATCAACGCGCCTCTTTCGATAGGGCACAGCGCTTTCGGGTTGCTGTGCTAGTATCGCAGTTCTTGATCGCTGGGACCGCAGCCGCCTCAGTGTTCTCTAACGACGGAACATTGCAACTGAACCTTGCTCTAGCTGGGGCCATACTATTGGTCTTCTGGCTCTATGTCGCCAGACGGCATCGACGACTCAAAGAGGACGGGGATCAAGCTCGCAGGGTCAGCTTGATCCTTGAGGCTTTCCCCGATCGCCCTTCTCCAACGCAACTATTCCAGATTTTCCAATCGTTCAGCGTGGATGCGGCGGTTGCTGCGAAGCAGGCCGACGATAGCTACTTTGCAACAGCCGCTCCACCAGGTAACGGCCGTTTGGCGGAAATGCTTGAAGAGTCGTCGTACTGGACGGAGAAACTCCAAGAGGACAGCGCAGGCATCATGGCTTGGTTCCTTGGCGGAGTCGCGGCTGTTGCCATGGTGGGGTGGTTCCTGTTGACACCCAGCGAAAACACCGAGATGCGGGTATCTCTGGCCCGCGTGTTCCTCGCGCTTCTCGCTTTTTTCCTCTCGTCAGATGTCTTCGGTGCCCTAGCCGGGCACAGAGCCGCCGCGAAGTCGATCTGCAATATTAGGCTGCGATTGAACACGGCTCAAGCTCAGCAGGCACCTATGGGCGATATGCTCATTTTGATGCTCGACTACAACGCTGCCGTGGAGGCCGCCCCGATGGTTCTTCCGTTCCTCTACAAAGTGCGACGGAAGCAGCTGAAGGCCCAATGGGACACCTACAGGATCAATCGTCCGGATCCCACAACGCCGCACTGCTGAGATCACGTATCCGGGAGGCAAATTTTCCTAGGGAGGCCGTGCTGGTCACCCTGCCGCAGCTCCGGGAAGCAGACCTTTCAAAGCTCCGAGAGGAGTCACTAATGGTCATTCTCGAAGACTTAGGCTCGGTACTTCAGATGCAGAAGGGTCAGCCTTGCCGCTCTAGATATAGCGGCGACCGAGGACATAATCGATCCGGTAGTGTGGCGACCCGCCAGCCGACACATGGTCAGACCGAAGGCCCGCATGAGGCCGAGACAGTAGTGCTCGTTGTCAATGCTGTAACTGCGATCCTCCTCGCCCGACGCGGTAGGAATGCGGCCCAGTCGGGGTTTAGACGTTATCGCCCCGCAGCCGCCCGCCAATGCGCAGAGCATTGGCTTCGACGAGCGCCGCTGCTTGTTCAACATAGCCGGGTGCAGCCCCCTCAAGCCCACAGATGGCATGCGTGGCTTCAACTCGCTTAGCGACAAAGGCGTCGACCAGTTCCTGCACACGCTTGCGCAGGTCTGCCGGGCGATAGTTGGCGTCGGCCGCGATAGTATCCCAGTGACGAGCCGCGACATCGGCGGGCCTACGCCTTTTGCCGGCAATCTTTTGAGCCAGGGTTTGAACGACATGGTCCCAAGCCAGAACGGTTGAAACATCATAGAGGGGGGCCAGATGGAGGCCTCCACCGACCGGCCGCAGGATGGAATAGTTCTTGGCGTGGGCATCGGTATTGGCCACCAAGATGTTGAACAGCACCTGATCCAAGAGGGCCAAGGCATCCTTGGGTGGCAGGCGATGTCCGGTGGCAAGAAGCTGAGCCAAGCTCGGCCCTGCCAGTGTGCCATGTTCGTATTTTCGGCCCGGCGGCACACCATTGGCTTGAGCAAAGTCCTCTTGATGGAGCCGCAGCACCCTGCCGTGCTCGCTTAGGCGTCGATCATAGCGAAGGACGCACAGCGCCTTACGGTTACCGGCCGGTGCAATCGACGCCTGCGCGGCCTCAATGCCCACGGCACGGGCCAAGGCCAGACAATAGGCCTCGTTCTCCACTATCCCCGGAAGGGTCTCATTGTCCGGCTTGAGGATCAAACTAGAGGGAGCGCCGTTGCGCGGAATAGCCAGCACATCTCCCGCCTGCGGCAGGCGCAAGACCGGATGGCCATCCGCATCGAGCAGGGCAAGCGCCGTCTTTTTCTGCCCGCCCGCCAAGGAGAGGCGCACCCCCTCCTCTCCCGCAAGGAAGGGCCGGTTCTCAAGATCCTGGAAATGACGCTCTAAAGCGGCCTCGGGATCATCAAGGCCATAAAACTCGGTCAAGGGCACATAATCCCAATCCGCCTGAGACGTAGGCAGATCAAAGGACAAAGCGCCTGCTGTGTCGCCCCCAATGGCTTCCAACAGAGCAAGAGTGTCGGCCCGGTCCAGACCAAGGCTTTTGGTCAGAATGGCCAACTGGCGCTCTTCAGGTAGGAGGTTGGCTAGCCAGGGCGAGATGATGTCCGACCCAAAGGGCTCTGAGCGAAGCGGCAGGGTTTCTGATAGGGCAAAGGCTCCCTTCGTCGCCAACCACTTGGGCTCATAGGCAAAACTGAGCGCCCCATCTGGTGCCACAGTGATCAGACCAAGGCGCAGGTCGCCAAACCAGACAGGGACACTCATGCATAGTCCCCAAGGTCATAGCCAGCCTCACTGGCACTGACTTCATCCCCAGAACCGGCATCTTGGATAAGGTCCGCTGGATTCAGCCGTAAGGCTGCTGCTAGCCGGAAAAGGCTAGACAGCCTCAGGTCACGTTTACCGGTTTCGATCAGGGATAGGGCCGGGGCGCTAAATCCGCTGAGCAGGGCCAGCTCATGCAGCCTCAAGCCTGCCGCCTCTCGCGCCTGACGGATACGGGCACCGACGTCTTTTAGAGTCTGTGTGGCTTCATCCGTCATGGCGTTACCTCTTTTATCTTATTCGGTAAAATAGGCTCATATGGGCGCGGAGACAAGGCATTTTACCTCAAACGATAAAATCCAGCAGAAAGAGCCGTCCAGAGGCCAACAATTACCGTAAACGATAAATTGCATACCCCCTAGGTTCACAATCCCTCGCGCCTCGCCGAGACCGCACTCGTCTGACCATGCGTCCTCAGACTAGGCGACCCGTCGAGATTGATCGCTGACGCCAACCGAAACGCAGATCTTTTCCCTCGCAAGGTATCGACCCGCAAACTCACGCAAACGGTCAGCACCGTAGGCGTGCGGCGTTAAGATCATCCGTGAAGCGGCATCCCAGATGGCACTGTCCAAATAGCTTGCCGTCTTTTCTGGACCGATCAGGGCGAGCACCTCTCGTCGGATATCCGGATTGGGGAAACGCGCGATGACAGGCGTCGGCTTTGGCGACGGCCTGAGCGGCGTTCGGGAGTCTTTATTGGGTTTATAAAGGTATTGTCGGACATCCATGTCCGGTTTTTTGGTCATGGGTGTCCGGTTTTTAGCGGGATAAGAGGACACTGGTGTCCGCTTTTCGGGCATGCGTTCGGAAGCCTTTTCGGCGGCTTCTGCGGCTTTTGGACGGAAGAGTTCGATGCCTGTCGGGACAGTCGCAAAGTAGCGGTTGGTCCGGCCCCTGCCCTTTTGGATTTCGATATCCAGGAAGCCCGCTTTCTCAAGCTCTGACAGCAGGCGGCGCAGTTGGCGCTCACTGACACCCAAAAGCTCACTCATGCTGTCCTGACCGCGCCAAGCGCCGCCTTGGAGTGGGTTGAGGTCATGCAGGAGCAGACCCGCCACGGCTTTGGCAGGTAGGGACAGACCCGGCGTCGCGCTGACCAGTTGATGCCAAGCCAGCTTCTCGGCGGTGAAGTTTTCTAAATCGAGGCGGCGGCTCATTGGGTGGCCTCCGCGGTTGCAGCGTGCGGCAGAAGGCCGTAGAAAGGCACCTTGCTTGTGCCTTGTCGCAAGTTGTTATGGACCCCGTCTAGCGCTGCAACGCTGGCGGGGTTTTTCATGGCTGAAACGCCCCCGCGCTGGTTAGACAATTGGGTAAAAAGCCTTTTGAAATCAAAGGCCCCTATTGGGGTCGTTAGACAAGCTAACTGATTGATTTCCTTAAACGAGAGGACTTCCTCTCTGTCCGCCATCCTTCTTGATCAGAACTCCACCCCGGCTTGCGCCTTCACCCCGCTGCGGAAGGGGTGCTTGACCATCTGCATGTCGGTGACGAGGTCCGCCGCCTCGATCAGGACGTCCGGGGCGTTGCGGCCGGTGATGACGACGTGGGTGTCGGCCGGACGCGCGGCCAGAACCTCCAGCACCTCCTCGACCGGCAGGTAGTCGTAGCGCAGGGCGATGTTCAGCTCGTCGCAGACGACCATCTTCCATTCCGGGTCCATGATGCGGGCCTTGGCGGCCTCCCAGGCGCGGCGGACGTTGGCGATGTCGGCGGCGCGGTCCTGGGTGTCCCAGGTGAAGCCCTCGCCCATCGGCCGCATCTCGACCAGATCGGGGAAGCTGTCGAACAGGGTCTGCTCGCCCGTCTCCATCGCCCCCTTGATGAACTGGATGATGGAGGTCTTCATTCCGTGGCCGATCATGCGGCAGACCATGCCCATGGCCGCCGTCGACTTGCCCTTGCCCGTGCCGGTGTGGACGATGACCAGGCCGCGCTCGACCGTCTTGGACTGCATCATCCGGGCGCGGGCGGCCTGGATGCGCTTCATCTTCTCGGCGTGGCGGGCGTTCAGTTCGGCGTCGTGCGGATCGTTCATCGGCGTCGGGCTCCTTCAGAGGTCAGGTTCAGTTCAAAAGGGTCGCCCCAGTCGGTCTCGGCGCCCCGGCCGATGGCCTCGACGGCGCGAACCATGGCGTCGCCGCGATCCAGCAGGCGGTCGGCCAGCGCGATGATCAGGGGGTTGGGCGTGGCCGTCGGCGCGGCGCCTCGCAGACGCGCGGCCCACGCGACCTCGCACCCCGGCGCGGTGCGGGCGCAGGCGACGACATAGGCCGCCGCCGTCGAGCGGCTGACCCCCGCCCAGCAATGGATCAGCAGGGGCCGCGCGCCGGTCCAGCCTTCCGCAAAGGCCAGCAGGACCTCGACGTGTTCCATCGAAGGCGCGACCAGCCTCTCGCGCGGGGCGGCGATGTCGTTGAAGCGCAGGTCCAGCCGATGCTCGGCGTCAAAAGCCGCTTCAGCCCCCGGAGAGGCCAGCGTCACCAGATGCGACGGCTGATGCTCGACCAGCAGTTGCTCGACCTGCGGCAGGGGCGAGACGATCAGCCTCATGCCGCCAGAACGCCGGCGACGGCCAGCAGGAAGCCGACTTCGAACGCCTGTTCGACCGCGCCCAGCACATCGCCGGTGCGCCCGCCGATCAGCCGCTGCGCCTGCCACGCCGGAACCGCGCCGACGACCAGCCCCGCCGCCACGCCGACCACGCCCGCCATGACCGGCAGCAGGGCCAGCGGCCACAGGGCGACCACAACAGCGACTGCCAGCCCTATCATCGAGGCCCGGTCCGGCCTGCCCTCCTTGGCCATGCCGGGGTCGCCGCCATAGGTCATCAGCGCCATCGCCCCGACCGCCGCCGCCCGGCCCAGGCCATGCGAGGCGACCAGCGCCACAGCCGCCATCCACGGCGACAGGCCGACCAGCATCGCCAGCGCCGCGACCCGCAGGGCCAGCGTCAGCCCCAGCGTCAGCGCGCCGTAGGAGCCTAGGCGGCTGTCCTTCATAATCTCCAGCCGCCGCGCCCGCGTCTGGCCGCCGCCCAGACCGTCGGCCGTGTCGGCCAGACCGTCCTCATGGAAGCCGCCGGTCATCGCCACGCCCGCCGCCACGGCCAGAAGGGCCGCGATCCACGGGCTCCACACCTGGGCCGCGCCATACAGGATGGCCGCCGCGATCAGGCCCACCACCTGCCCGACCAGCGGGAACCAACGTGCGCTCTGCTGGATCCATTCCGGCTGGAAATCGCGCAGCGGCGGCGTCGGCAGGCGCGTCAGGAATTGCAGGGCGCAGATGAACAGCCGCGCCTCGCGCCGGATCATCGCGCGGCCTCCAGTATGTCCTTCAGCTCGGCCACGTCGGACAGCAGGGCGCAGGCCGCCTTCAGCAGAGGCACGGCCAGCAGCGCGCCCGTCCCCTCGCCCAGCCGCATGTCGAGACCCAGCAGGGATTGCGCCTCGACGGCCTCCAGCATCCGACGATGCCCCGCCTCGGCCGAGGCGTGGGCGAAGATGCAGTAGTCGCGCGCATTCGGCGCCAGCCGGATCGCCAGCAGGGCCGCCGCCGAGCCGATGAAGCCGTCGACGATGACCGGAACGCCCGCCCTGGCCGCGCCCAGCAGCGCCCCGACCATCATCGCGATTTCGAATCCGCCGAACTGGGTCAGCACCTCCAGCGGCGCCGTCGCGTCCGAGCGGGCGGCGGCCTGGGCCAGCACGGCCTGTTTGCGCGCCATGCCCTCGGGCGAATGCCCCGCGCCCTGCCCCACGCAGTCGGCCAGAGGCGCGGGCGCCAGCCGGTGCATCAGCAGGGCGGCCGAGGCGCTGTTGCCGATGCCCATTTCGCCCAGCGCGATCACGTCGGCGCCGTCTTCGATGGCGGCCCGCGCCGTGGCGGCGCCGGCCAGCAGGGCGGCATCGGCCTGACCGCGCGTCATGGCCGGCTCGGTCGAGGCGTCCTTCGTGCCCGGCGCGACCTTGGCGTGGATCAGGCCCGCGCGATCCGACAGGTCGGCGGCGACGCCCGCGTCGATCACCCGCACCTGCGCGCCGACGACCCCGGCGAAGGCGTTGGCGCTGGCCCGGCCCGTCAGGAGGGTGTCGACCATGGCCACCGTCACGCCCGCCGGATAGGCCGCCACGCCCGAGCGCGTCAGCCCGTGATCCCCGGCGAAGACCAGTAGCACGGGCCGCACCACAGCCGGACGCAGAGTCTGCTGGATCAGCCCGAGCGTCAGGGCCAGATCCTCGATCCGCCCCAGGGCGCCGACCGGTTTGGCCTTGCCGTCCAGCGCCTGCCGCAGCGGCGCGCGCAGCCCCTGATCCAGCGCCGGAACGGTGAAAAGGTCGGTCAGCTCAGTCATATCAGTCCTGCGATCCGGGCCAGCGCCGGAATGTCGAAATGGGTTTCCAGAACAGCGGCGATGCGGTCCAGCGCCTGATCCACCCGCGCGCCCTGATCCACGCCGTCGGACACGGCGCCGATTTCCATCAGCAAGGCCGCCCGCGCCTCGGCCCGGTCGAACAGGCCGTGGACATAGAGGCCCGCGACCCGTCCATCGCCCGAGCGCGCGCCATGCGCCCCCCCGTCGATCATGGCGACCGGACGCGCCGTATCCGGGCCGTCGGTGCGGCCGATGTGAATCTCATAGCCCTCGACCGCCGCGCCCGACGGCGTCAGCCTTCCAGCGACCCGGCGCAAGGTCTTGGTCCCCGCCAGCACCGTCTCGACGTCCAACAGGCCCAGCCCCGGCGCCGAACCCGCCACGCCCTCGACGCCGTCAGGGTCGCTGATCGTGCGGCCCAGCATCTGATAGCCGCCACACACCCCCAGCACCCGCCCGCCCCGCCGCACATGAGCGGCGATATCCACGTCCCAGCCCTGCGCGCGCAAAAACGCCAGATCGGCCAGCGTCGCCTTGGTCCCCGGCAGGATGATCAGGTCCGCATCCCCCGGCAGGGCCTGCCCCGGCGGCACGAAGCCGAAGTCCACGCCCGGCTCATGCCTCAGCGGATCGAAGTCGTCGAAATTGGCGATGCGCGACAGCATGGGCACGGCGATCCGCACCTTTCCGCCGCGCCCGCCGCCCGACCGCTCCAGCACCACGGCGTCCTCGGCCGGAAGCGCTCGTGCGTCCGCCAGCCACGGAGCCATGCCCAGATCCGCCCAGCCCGTGCGCCGCGTGATCTCGATCCGGCCTTGGTCGAACAGGGCCGGATCGCCGCGGAACTTGTTGATGATGAAGCCCCGGATCATTGCCCGGTCCTCGCCGTCCAGCACAGCATGGGCGCCGACCAGAGAGGCGATCACATGACCCCGGTCGATATCGCCGACCAGCACCACCGGCACGTCCGCCGCGCGGGCGAAGCCCATGTTGGCGATGTCCCCGACGCGCAGGTTGGTCTCGGCCGGACTGCCCGCGCCCTCGACGATCACCAGATCGGCTTCGGCCTGAAGACTGCGGAAGCTGTCCAGCACCACGTCCAGCAGGGCGGCCTTGCGGTCCTGATAGCCCGCCGCCTGCCACACGCCCTCGACCTGACCGCGCACGACCAGCTGAGCGCCGGTGTCGCTCTGCGGCTTCAGCAGGACGGGGTTCATATCGACGCTGGCGGGCGTGCGGCAGGCCAGCGCCTGAAGCGCCTGGGCGCGGCCGATCTCGCCGGTGCGGCCAGCTTGATCAGGCGCGGTGACGGCGGCGTTGTTGGACATGTTCTGCGGCTTGAACGGCCGCACCGTGAGGCCGCGATTGGCGAAAACGCGGCAGAGGCCCGCGACCAGCACCGACTTGCCCACATCCGAGCCGCAGCCCTGGATCATCAGCGCGGCCATGCCAAGCCCCCCACGATCAGCAGCACCAGCAACAGGGTGCAGGCGACGCCATAGACCTTCAGCCCTCGCTTCAGGTCGTGGGCGGACGGCGGCGCCCAGTCGCCGAAGAAAGGTCGGTCGGTCATAACGCCGTCATAGCGGACCGGTCCGCCCAGTCGAACCCGCAGGGCGCCCGCCATCGCCGCCTCGGTCCATCCGGCGTTGGGCGAGGCGTGCTTGCCCGCATCGCGCCACATGATGCGCCAGCCCTGCCCGCCGCCCAGGGCGATCAAGGCGCCCGCGATCCGCGCCGGTATCCAGTTCATCACATCGTCGGTGCGCGCCGCCGCCCAGCCGAAGGCTCGCCAGCGCGGCTCCCGGTGGCCGATCATGCTGTCCGCGGTGTTGATCGCCTTATAGACGAACAGCCCCGGCAGGCCGCCGGTCACGAACCAGAAGACCGGCGCGACCACGCCGTCGCAGAAGCTCTCGGCCAGACTTTCCAAAGCGGCCGTCGCGACCTCGCCCTCGTCCATCGCCTCGACGTCGCGGCCGACGATCATGCCGACCGCCAGACGCGCGGCGGGCAGATCGCCCGCCTTCAGCGGCCGAGCCACGGCGCGGACGTGATCGAACAGGCTGCGCGCCGCCAGTCCCGTCGCGCCGCAGACCAGCAGCAGCGCCCCCCCCGGCCACAACGGCGAGACGGCGGCCAGCGCCTGCACGCCCCAGCCCGCGCCGCCCGCAACGGCGATCAGGATCAGCACCGTGACGACGCCAAGGATGCGGCGCGCCCGTTCCGGCCCCTCCGCCCCGTTCCAGCGCCGTTCCAGCACCGCGATCAGGGCGCCGATCCACGCCACCGGATGCGACAGGCGCCGGGGCCAGCCGACGACGCCTTCGACCAGCAAAGCGCCGGCGACGATCCAGGGCGTGGGCAGGCTGCTAACGGGCACGGCCGACCATCTCCAGCACGGGGCCGCGCGCGCCGTCCAGGGTGCGCGCCTCGACGCCGTACGCCGTCTTCAGCACCTCGGGCGACAGGGCCTCAGCCGGGGCGGCGTCGGCGATCGCCCGCCCCTCAGCCAGGACGATCACCCGATCCGCCACGCGCAGGGCGGCGTCGAGGTCATGCAGGGTCAGGACGACGCCCCGCCCCTCTTCATTCGCCAGGCGCCGGAACAGATCGCAGGCGTCCAGCACATGGCCCGGATCGAGGCCCGCCAGCGGCTCGTCCGCCAGCAGCCATTGCGGTTCTCCGGCCAGGGCGCGGGCGATCAGGACGCGCGCCCGCTCGCCGCCCGACAGGGTCGAGACGACACGGTCGGCGAACGCCTCCACCCCCGCCACAGCCATGGCGCGGGCCACGGCGGCGCGGTCGTCCGCCCTCAGGCCCCAGGCGCCGACGTAGGGCGTGCGGCCCAGGCCGACGAAGGTGCGCCCCTCGACCGCCCAGGCGATCTCGGCGTTCTGGGGCAGATAGGCGATGCGGCGTGATCGCTCACGCGCGGGCAGGTCGCGCAATGCTCGGCCGTCCAGCGTCACCCGGCCCGCGTCGGGCGTCCGCAACGCCGCCAGACAGTCCAGCAGGGTCGACTTGCCCGCCCCGTTCGGTCCGACGATCGCCGTCACCAGCCCGGGCGCGAAGGCCGCGTCGACGCCGTTCAGCACCGCCTTGTCGCCCAGGCGAACAGACAGGTTCTCCGCGCTCAGGATGCTCATGCCAGCTTCCTCCTCATGCTGATCAGCAGGGCCAGGAAGAAGGGGCCGCCCAGGGCCGCCATGGCCACGCCCAGCTTGATCTCGGTCGAGGCGGGCGTCAGCCGCACCAGGATGTCCGCCGCCAGCGTCAACGCCGCGCCGCCCAGGGCCGAGGGCAGCAGCAGGCCGCTGGGCCGTGCGCCGATCAGCGGCCGCAACAGATGCGGCACGATCAGGCCGACGAAGCCGATCGACCCCGTCACCGCCACCGCCGAACCGACCGCCAGGGCCGCCCCCAGCGCCAGCAACATCCGCCCGACGTCCAGCTGCACCCCCAGCGACCGCGCCCCCGCCTCGCCCAGGGTCAGGGCGTCCAGCGTCCTTCCTTGCGTCAACAGCAGCAGGCAGCCCAGGATCATGCCCGGCGCCGCCAGCCTCAGTTCGACCACGCTGCGGTCGGCCAGCGACCCCATCAGCCAGTTGACGATCTCGTTCACCGCCCAGGGGTTGGGCGCCAGGTTCAGCGCCAGGGCCACGCCCGCCCCGGCCATGGTCTGGATCACCACCCCGGCCAGGATGAAGGTGACGACGCTGCTGGTCGCCCCCGCCAGGGCCAGCAACAGCAACACGCCGATCCCCGCCCCGATCATGGCCGCGACCGGCAGCACCCACGGCGCGCTGGCCGCCGCGCCCAGATAGAAGGTCAGCACCGCCCCCAACGCCGCCATGGTCGACACGCCCAGGATCGTCGGATCGGCCAGCGGGTTGCGGGTGTAGCCCTGCAACGCCGCCCCGGTCAGGCCCAGCACCGCCCCGACCATCAAGGCCAGCACCGTGCGCGGCAGGCGCAGTTCGAACAGAATGGCCCAGGCGGGATCGCCGCGCTGGCTGGCCCAGTCGCTCCACGGAATCCAGACGCGGCCCGCGCTCATGCTGGCGACGGACAGGGCGACGATCAGGAGCAGAAGCCCGATCATCACCAGGGGACGCGGCAGGGTCATGTCAGGGCCTCCAGCGCCGTGCGGCGCGCACGGGCCAGGGCGGCAGCGGTCTGGATCAGCACCGGGCCGCCGCAATAGAGCAGCTTCTCTTCCAGTTGCGCCTGCACCATCCGGCCGGACAGGGACTTCAGCGCCGGATGGCGCATGACCCGGTCGGCCCAGGTGCGCGAGCCGCGCACCGGCACGCCGCTGAGCAGCACCTGCGGCGGGTCGGCCAGCAGGCGCTCGACCGGCACATTGCCCCATTTGCCCAGGCCATATCGCCCGGCGACGTTCTCGAACCCGGCGCGGGTCATCATCTCGTCCATCAGGGTGCCGCGCCCGGCGGCGAAACCGTTGGGTTGATAGATCAGGGCCGTCAGCCGCGCCGATCCCGGCGGCGGGGCGGCGGCGGCGATGGCCGCCTCAATGCGCGCGATCAGGGCCTGGCCCCGCGCCGGACGGCCGACCAGGCGGGCGACCTCGCGCACCTGGTCCAGGCTGGCTGCCACGCTGTCGGGCACCGAGAACAGCTCGGTCTGAATATTCATGCGGCCCAGCGCATTGCGCGTCGCCAGGGCGCTGTGGCGGCTGGTCAGCACCAGGTCGGGGCGCAGGGCTATGACCTCCTCCGCTGTCTCCCAGGTGAAGGGCAGGGTCTTGGCTACCTCGGAAATGGTCGAGCCGACCGGCTCGCGCGCATAGTGGCTGAGGGCGACGATCTGCCTCCGGTCGGCGACGTGGACCAGAATGGCGTCGAGGCAGGCGTTCAGCGACACCACGCGACGCGGGGCGGCGTCGGCCGCAGCCGGTCCGGCGACCAGCATGGCCCCCGCACCCGCCACCAGCGCCTGTCGCCGTGTCGCCCTCATCCGAAGGTCTCCAGCGCGCGTTGCAGTCGGGGGAAGTCGCGATCGGCCGGGACGCCGAAGCGCAGGGCGTCGGGCGTGTGGTCGAACGGCCGGGTCAGGATGCCCGCCCGGCACAGGTGCTGGAACCAGCGCGCGGCGTGGGGCGTGCGCGCCATGCGGAATAGGCTGGTCCCGCCGATGATCTGGAACCCCGCACGCGCCAGCAGGTCGTCCAGCCGATCGGCCCGCTCGGCCAGGGCCGCCTCGGTCCGGCGCCGCCAGGCCTCGTCGGCGTAGGCGCCGCACCCCAGCGTCAGGGCGTCGGCGCCGACCGGCCAATCGCCCTGAAACGCGCGCAGACGCCGGATCAGTTCGGGCGCGGCCAGCATGAAGCCCAGCCTCACCCCGGCCAGACCGTAGAATTTGCCGAAGGAGCGCAGGACGATCAGCCCCGGCTCGGCCAAGTCCGACACGCTGTCGCCGGGCGCGCACTCGATGAAGGACTCATCCGCCACCAGCCAACGACCCGCCTTGGAGCGCGCCCGCGCCATGGCGATCAGATCGGCCCGCCGGATCAGGCGGCCGTCGGGATTGTTCGGATTGACGACGACCAGCACGCCCGCCTGCGAGGCCGCCGCCTGATCGGGCGCGATCAGGCGCGTCGCCACGCCCGCCGCCCGCCAGGCCTCGGCGTGGGCGCCGTAGGTCGGGCCGACGACCTCGACCGCCCGCACGCCCAGCAGCAGGGGCAGCAGACGGATCGCGGCCTCGGCCCCCGCGACCGCCGCTGTCCGCTCAGGCGACGCGCCGAACGCGGCTGCGGCGACGGCCTCCAGCGCCGCCAGGGCGGCGGGATCGGGCAGACGGTTCAGCGCCTCCTCCGACGCGCGCGGTCCCCGCCACGGCTCGGGATTGATCCCCGTGGACAGGTCCAGCCAGGGCTGCGGCGCGTCGGGATAGGCGGCGGCGGCCGTCATCAGGCCGCCGCCGTGCCGGGTCGCCGTCGTCAGGAACGCGGCGTCCTTCATCACATCAGAACCGGACGCGAACGCCGCCGAACACGCCCTGGCCCGGCGCGCCGTAGTTCAGGACCGTCTGATAGTCCTCGTCGAAGGCGTTCTCGATCCTACCGTAGACTTCGAGGGTGTCGTTGATCGGGTAGGAGGCGCGCAGATCGACCAGGGTGTAGGCGCCGACCTTCACCGTGTTCGTGTCGTTGTTGAACGTCTCGCCGACGTAACGCACCGCCACGCCCGTCTTCAGGCCGAAGGCGAAGGCGTAATCGGCGGCGAAGTTCGCCATATGCTGGGGACGGCGCGTCAGACGCTTGCCGTCCGTGGCGCCCGAGGCGCTCTTGGCGTCGGTCCAGGTATAGTTGGCGCTGACGCTCAGGCGCTCCGTCACATCCACGCGGCCGACCAGTTCGACGCCTTGCGCCTCGGTCTTCTGGACGTTGCGGTAATAGCCCCAGCGGCCCGCGCCGTTGACGGTGCACAGCGGATCCGTCGAGGGCGTCGAGCAGCCGTTGTAGCGGATCTCATTGTCCGCCTGGCGATTGAAGTAGGTCGCCGAGACGACAGCACGGTCGAACAGGCGCTGCTCGACGCCGATCTCCCAGCTGTCGAACTCTTCGGGCTGAAGCGTCAGGTTGCCGTACTCGCTGTACAGCTCATACAGGCCCGGCGCGCGGAAGCCCTGGCCCCAGCTGGCGCGCACCACCGTATCGCCCTCATTCAGGGCCCAGGCCGCCGCGACCTGGCCCAGCAGGTTGTCGCCATACTGGGCGTGATCGTCATAACGCAGGCCGCCGGTCAGGGTCAGACCGTCCAGCACCGTCCACTGCAACTGGCCATAAGCGCTGTTCAGCTCGGCCTCGCCACGACCGAAGGCCGGGTTCGGATCCCAATCGCCGGGCGAGCGGGTCTTCATCTCCGACTTTTCATGCTCCAGGCCGAAGGTCGCGTTCAGCGCCTCGGTGAAGGCGAAGGCGCCCTGATATTCCCAGCGGCGGTTCTGGCCCTCGGCGTCGAAGGTCAGGGTCTGGACCTTGTTGTCCGGGTTGAAGTTGCGACGGTCCGTGTCGGTGTGGGCGTAGCCGATGCGGTTGCGGAACCGGCCGTCCAGCAGGTCGAAATTCAAACCGGCATAGGCGACCAGCTCCTGGGTCTTGCCGTATTCGCGGCTGTCGCCGTTGAAGGCGTCGAAGTCGTTGCGGCCGCTGGACCAGACCGAGCGCAGGTCCAGGGAGACGGCGTCCGTCACCTTGACGTTCAGGCGGCCCGACAGGCCGGTGTTGGTGTAGCCGTCATCCTCGGTCCCCTTGGCGAAGGCCGAAAAGCCGTCGGTGTCATAACGGCTGGCCGCCAGACGCCAGCTCAGGCGCTCGTTGGCCCCGCCGACGCCGCCGCGGAAATAGGTCGTGCCGCGCGCGCCGGCCTCGGCGTCGAGGCTGCCTTGCAGGGCTTCGGTCGGCTCGGCCGTGACGATGTTGACCACGCCGCCGATGGCCTGGCTGCCCCACAGGGTCGACTGGGCGCCGCGCAGCACCTCGATGCGCGCCGTGTCGCCGATCAGCAGGTTGCCGAAGTTGAAACCGCCCTGGGTCGAGGACGGATCGTTCAGCTTGACCCCGTCGATCAGGACGACGGTGTGCTGGCTCTCGGCGCCGCGGATGTTGACGCCCGTCGAGGCGCCGACGCCGCCGTTGCGAGTGAAGCTGACGCCGGGCGTCTGGGCCAGAAGCTCGACCACGGCCGGGGTCTGGCGCGCCTCGATGGCGGCCTGGGTCAGGACAGTGACCGAGGCGCCGACGCGCTCGATCGGCTGGGCCGAGCGGTTGGCGGTGACGACCACGTCCTCGACGGCGGTGGCGCCGGCGCGACCCGCCACGTCGGGGGCGGCGGCTTGCTGGTCGAGGACTTCAGCGGCGAAGGCGGGCACGGCGGCCAGAAGGCTGGCGGCGGCCAGGGTAGCGAATGCGGTCCGGTTCATTCCGGGTCTCCATATGACGACGCCGCACCGGACCGCCCGTCGCCCGGATGAGCGAAAGCGGCCGCTGACGCGGCTGGTTTACGACTGTCGTCACACGAGTTGCCTCGACCGCCCGGCACATCCCGACCGCACGGAGAACGACGGCGACAGGCAGGTCTCCTGGCTCGCGGATCAAGGCCGGTGCGCGTCGCCTTCCCAGCAGTCGTTCAGGCCATGGCCTTCCGGACCGCCAGTGGCGTATGACGCGCGGGCTAGCCGCTTACAGTTGCGGGAACAGCCGGAGTTTCACACTCCGTTCCCTTTCAATCCCCTTTCGGGGAACCTGACGCGACCGTGGCAGTAGGACCGCGCGCGGTTCAGGTCAACCGGAGAGACGACGCATGACCCTGACGCTGGTTCTCGGCGGCGCCCGTTCCGGCAAGAGCGGCTACGCCCAACGACAGGCCGAGAGGGCCGCCGAGGCGGCGGGCCGCACGCCCGTCTTCATCGCCACCGCCGAGGCCTTCGATGACGAGATGCGCGACCGCATCGCCCGCCATCAGGCCGAACGCGGCGACGCCTGGCGCCGGGTCGAGGCGCCGCTGGATCTGGCCGGGGCCGTGCGCGCCCTGTCGGCCGAGGACGTCGCCGTCGTCGACTGCCTTACCCTGTGGCTCAGCAATCAGATGCTGGGCGAGCGCGACCTGGCCGCCGCCTTCGACGACCTGGCCCAGGCTCTGGCCGCCTGCCCCGCCACGCTGTGGGTGGTCAGCAATGAGGTCGGCTGGTCCCTGGTCCCCGACAACGCGCTGGGTCGACGCTTTCGCGACGAGGCCGGCCGCCTGAACCAGCGCATCGCCGCCGTCGCCGACGCGGCCTGTCTGATCGTGGCCGGGATGCGTCTGCCGCTGGAGCGGATCTAGCCTCTAAAGAGCGAAGTCCAGCCGGGCGGCCCAGCGCCGCGTCAGCTCGGGCCAGGCGTCCGCCGGTCGGCCGGCGATCAGGCGCGTTCCGAAACCATGACCGCCTTCCTGGAACAGGTGGGCTTCGGTCCTGACGTCGGCCGCCTTCAGGCTTGAAAGAAGCATGAGGCTGTTCTCGACCGGCACCGAGGCGTCGTCCATCGCATGGATCAGGAAGACCGGCGCGGCGCCCGACCAGTCCATCTGCTCGAGCGAATAGGCCGCGATCGCCTCGGCGCGAGGCGCGGCGCCGAGTAGGTGGGCGCGGGACCCCGCGTGGACGTAGGGGTCCGTCATGGTCGCGACGGGATAAAGCAACACCGTCAGATCCGGCCGCAGGGACGCCATATCGGCGCCGTCGATCGAGGCGTAGGCGGCGTCCGTCTGGGCGCTGGCCAGACCCGCCAGATGGCCGCCGGCTGAGGCGCCCAGCACCGCCACGCGATCCGGCCGCACCTCGAACTCCGCCGCGCGGCTGCGGATCAGCCGGATCGCCCGTTGCACGTCCTGCAGGGGGGCGTCCGGTCCCGCCGCCCAACCGTCAGCCGGCAGCCGATAGCGCAGCACGAAACAGGTCGTCCCGCTGGCGGCGAAGACGCGGGCCACGTCGAAGCCCTCCTTGTCCAACACCGACCAGCGATAGCCGCCGCCCGGAATCAGGAGCATGGCCGAACCGTTCGGGCGGGCGGGCCGCACCACCGTCATCAGGGGATCGGTCGTGTACTGGGCGTAGCGGTCGCGATAGCTCGGATCCGTTGACCGCTCCGGCACGATGGGAACCACGCTCACGCCTTCGCCGCCCGGCGCGCCGGCGGGCCACAGGCGGACCGTCTCGGTCGGGTCGGGCGGCGCAACAGCCTGATTGCGCGCCAGAACGACGCCCGGCGCGGCGAACGCGCCGCCGGCGGCGGCTCCAACCCTCAACAGGGCGCGGCGATGGATGTTCATGAAACCCTCCCGGTGGAATTGAAGAGGGGCGCCCGCCCCCTCAGACGAGCGCCCCTCTCGGCGTCGGGTCCTTAGACCTTGGCCGGTTCGTATCTGGGCGAGATGATGTGGACCACCAGCAATGCCACCAGATAGGCCGAGGCCGCCACCACGAAGATCGGGGTGTAGGTGCCCAGCTTGTCCAGCACGAAGCCGGCGTACTTGGCCATGATCATGCCGCCGATACCGCCCAGCATCCCGCCGATTCCGACGACCGAGCCCACCGCTCCACGCGGGAAGACGTCGCCGGGGAAGGCGTAGAGGTTGGCCGAGAAGCCCTGGTGAGCCGCCGTGGCCAGACCGATGATCAGCACCGCGATCCACAGGTTGGAGGCGAACGCCGCAAAGGCGACCGGGACGGCGCACAGGGCGCAGATCAGCATGGTCAGCTTGCGGGCCTTGTTCAGGTTCATGCCGCGGTTCATGAAGCGTCCCGACAGCCAGCCGCCGCCGACCGAGCCGACGTCGGACAGCAGGTAGATGGCGACGATCGGCGGGCCGAAGGTCTTCAGATCCAGCCCGTAGGTCTTGCCCAGGAAGTCGGGCAGCCAGAACAGGAACATCCACCAGATGGGATCGATCAGGAACTTGCCCGCGGCGTAGGCCCAGGTTTCCTTGACCGTCAGCAGCTTCTTCCAGCCGATCTTCTCGACGGGGTCCGCCGGGTCCTGCTCGATCCACTCCAGTTCGGCCGTCGACAGCTTCTTCACTTCACGCGGACGGCGATAGACGATCAGCCAGATCGGCAGCCAGATCAGGCCCAGCAGGCCGGTGATGACGAAGGCCATCTGCCAGCCGAAGCTGAGCACCAGAACCGGGACGAGCAACGGCGTGACGATGGCGCCGATATTGGTGCCGGCGTTGAACAGGCCGGTGGCGAAGGCGCGTTCCTTCTTGGGGAACCACTCGGCCACGGCCTTGATGCCGCCGGGAAAGCCGCCGGCCTCGCCGACGCCCAGGATCATTCGGGCCATGATGAAGTGCGAGAGGTCGCGGGCCGCGCCGTGCATCATGTGGCCGATCTGCCAGATGAAGAAGGCGACCCCCAGGCCCCAGCGCGCGCCGATCTTGTCCATGACCCGACCGAAGATCAGGTAGAAGACGGCGTAGGACGCCTGGAACCAGAAAACGATGTCGGCGTAATCTGTTTCGGACCAGCCCAACTCGGTCGACAGGGTCGGCTTCAGGAAGCCGATCATCTGACGGTCGACGTAGTTGATCACCATGGCGGCGAACAACAGCCACATGACGATCCAGCGGTATTTGCCGGCCGGAGGGGCCGTCACGCGGATCGGCCCTCCCTTTTCGGCGGTCTGCGAAGCCTCGGTCATCGAAGGCGTCCTTTTCCGTTTGTTTCCTCAGCGCGTCCCGTCTTCTGCATCCCTCTGCGGACGGGTGGGCGCCTGATTTCCTGTGTCAGCCGATCGGTCAGCCTCTCGGATCGTGTTGCGGGCGGGCCTTCACCATGCGGCAGCGAACCTCGCCGGCGCCGGCGAAACGGCAGACCGATTCATCGCCGATGTCCACGCGGTGGACGCCCGTGACCGCGCCTGTCGAGATCAGAGTCCCCGCCGTCAACGGCCGTCCGCGGCGCGCGCCGTGCTCCAGCAGGAAGCGGACCGATTCCAGCGCGCCCCCGGCCAGCGAAGCCGAGCCGCCCCGGCCCACGCTCTGGCCGTTGATCAGGGTCTCGACCTCAATGGTCTCCATCCGCGCGCGCCAGTCGGTCAGTTCGGGACCGATCACCAGTCCGCCGTTGTTGCCGAAGTCCGACGCCACCACGGCCGAGCCCAGGTCGTTGATGCTGGACAGCGGGCTGCCGGCCAGCTCCACCCCGATGAAGACGGCGTCGATCTGATCGGCCGCGTCCGCCAGCGTCCAGTCCGTGCGGTTCGGATCGACGTCGGCGCCGATGCGGGCGATGAACTCAGCCTCTACGGCGGCGAAACCGCCTTCGATGGCCGGCAGGTCCGTCGGCTGCCCGCCTGCGGTCCAGACGTTGGCCGCAAAGATGGCGCCCGCCACCCGGTGCGCGCCCAGCACGGCCTGTTGCGCCGGCGGGACGCCGCCGACCTTCCAGCCGACGACCTGGTCCGGGAACAGGGCGATCGCCTGATCCTGAATGGCGTAGGACCGGCTCAGGGCGTCAGGCGTCGCCCCCGGATAATCCGGCAGGGCTCGCGCCGCCAGCCGATGGTCCACGAAAGCCTGCGCTACGGCCAGGTCGGCGGCCGGGTCCGTCGCCGCCGTCACAGGCCGCGCTCCGAAGATAGAATCTGATGGATCAATGTGACGCCCCGATTGAAAGCTCCGGATAATGACGGCTCATGGAAACCGGTGTCAATCATTCATCGCCAATGAACCGTGGCGTCTGACGCCCGGCGCGGCTATGGCTGGTCCAGGAACCAGGAAAGGGGGACGCCTTTGTCAGAACGGGATTCGCAACCGGCGAAATCCGGCAAGCGCGCCACCATCAATGACGTCGCCCGCGTGGCGCAGGTCTCCAAGAAGACCGTGTCGCGCGTCATCAACCAGTCTCCGTTCGTGCGCGAGGAAACCCGCGCCCGCGTTCAGGAGGCGATCGACGAACTGGGCTTCGTGCCCGATCCGCAGGCGCGCGGCCTGGCCTTCCGCCGGTCCTTCCTGGTCGGGATGATCTATGATCAGCCCAGCCCTACCTATGTGGTCAACATGCAGCAGGGCATCCTGGACGCCCTGAAGGGATCGGGCCTGGAACTGGTGGTGCATCCGTGCAGCCGCACCTCCCCCACCCTGCTGAAGGACATTCGCGGCTTCGTCGAACGCCAGCGGCTGTTCGGCGTCATCATGCCGCCCTCGGTGTCCGAGGACGAGACGGTGATCGAACTGCTGCGCGAGCTGGACACCCCCTATGTCCGCATCGCCTCGATCGCCCTGGACCAGCCCCAGAACATGGTGGTGACCAACGACTGGATCGGCGCCGCCGAGGCCGCCCGGCACCTGGTGGATCTGGGCCATCGGCGCATCGCCCTGGTGCGCGGTCTGGCCTCCTTCCGCTCATCGGTCGTGCGCGGCCAGGGCTTCATCGACGCCTTGAAGGAACGCGGCGTGAACTTGCCGCCCGCCTATGACATCCAGGGCGCCTACACCTTCGATTCGGGACGCGAGGCCGCCCACGCCCTGCTGTCCCTGCCCGAACCGCCCACCGCCATCTTCACCCTGAACGACGACATGGCCCTGGGCGTCATGCAGGCCGCGCGCGAACGGGGGCTGGAACTGCCGCGCGACCTGTCGGTGGTGGGGTATGACGACCTGCCGATGGCGGCGCATATCTGGCCCAATCTGACCTCGGTGCGCCTGCCGATCCGCGACATGGGTCGGATGGCGGCGGAAAAACTACTGGCGCCCATGCGCGGCGTCGATCCCGCCAGGCTGCAGCAACCCGAAATCCGCCCTTCCCTCGTGGTGCGTCGCTCCGCCATCCAGGTCTAGGCCGTCCGCCTGCGCGCAGCCGACGCGCCCGCGACAAAAGGCCTCCTCTTGCCCAAAGCACTGACACCGGTTACCAAACTGGACACGACATAGGCGGATCATCCCGCCGATGAATGATTCCGGCCTGCGGAATCCTGGAGGAACAAGGTGTACGACAAGGTTTATCACGCGACCCATCCGGACATGATGGAGGGCGCCTCCAACGAACAGCTGCGCGACCGCTATCTGGTCGGCGGCCTGTTCCAGGCGGGCCGGATCAGCCTGAACTATTCGCACAACGAGCGCATGATCATCGGCGGCGCCATGCCGACCGACGCGGCGCTGAGCCTGCCGACCCATTCCGAGCCGCCGTCGCTGGCCGGCCAGCCCTTCCTGGTCGCGCGCGAACTGGGTGTGGTCAACATCGGCGGCGCCGGCGCGGTGACCGTCGACGGCGAGACCCTGGACCTGGATTTCCGTGACGGCCTCTACATCCCGATGGGCGCCGCCGACGTCTCCTTCACCTCGAAGGACGCCGCCAATCCGGCCAAATACTACCTGATCTCGACCCCGGCCCACACGCGCTACGACCTGGCTAAGATCTCGATCGCCGAGGCTGTGCCGCTGGAGATGGGTTCGCTCGAGACCTCGAACGAACGCACCATCTATCAGTACATCGTCCCCGCCAAGGTGAAGTCCTGCCAGCTGCTGCTGGGCGTGACCGTGCTGAAGCCCGGCTCGGTGTGGAACACCATGCCGCCGCACCTGCACGACCGTCGTTCGGAGGCCTATCTCTACTTCGGCCTGGGCGAAGACGACCGCGTCTTCCACTTCATGGGCGAGCCGGACAAGGCGCGTCACATCATCATGGCCGACGGCGAGGCCGTCATCAGCCCGCCGTGGTCGATCCACATGGGCGCCGGCACGTCGAACTACACCTTCATCTGGGGCATGGGCGGTGAGAACCTCGACTACACCGACATGAACAAGCTCGACATCTGTCAGCTGAAGTAAGGGAAACCAGGGCATGGCTGATCCTTTCGATCTGACGGGCAAGGTCGCCCTGGTGACCGGCGGCAACACCGGCCTGGGTCAGGGCATCGCCCTGGCCCTGGCTGCGGCCGGGGCGGACGTCGCCTCGGTCGCCCGCCGGGCGTCAGACGACACCGTGGGCAAGGTCCTGGCCAAGGGCCGCAAGGCCGTCTCCATCCAGGCCGATCTGACCTCCATGGAGCCGATCGAGCGGATTCTGGACGAGACCGAGGCCGCGCTCGGCCCGGTGGACATCCTGGTGAACAACGCCGGCATCATCCGCCGCGCCGACGCCGTGGATTTCACCGAGCAGGACTGGGACGACGTGATGAACGTCAACCTCAAGGTCCTCTTCTTCCTCAGCCAGGCGGCGGTGAAGCGGATGATCGCGGGCGGCCGTCCGGGCAAGATCATCAACACCGCCTCCATGCTGTCCTATCAGGGCGGCATCCGGGTCCCGTCCTACACCGCGTCGAAATCCGGCGTGGCGGGGCTGACCAAGCTGATGGCCAATGAGTGGGCCAAGCACGGGATCAACGCCAACGCCATCGCACCGGGCTATTTCGCCACGGACAACACCCAGGCGCTGCAGGACGACCCGGTGCGCTCCAAGGAGATCCTCGGGCGCATTCCGGCCGGCCGCTGGGGCGATCCGGCCGACCTGGGCGGCGCCGCCGTCTTCCTGGCCAGCCGCGCCAGCGACTATGTGCAGGGGATCACCCTGCCGGTCGACGGCGGCTGGCTGGCGCGCTGATCCCGCGCTAGCGTCCAGACCATGAGCGACGACCACCCAGCAGCCCCCGGGCCTCAAACCGCGAACGGCGGCAAGCTTCTCTGCTTCGGCGAGATGTTGCTGCGGTTCAGCCCGAACCAGAACGAGCTGCTGCTTCAATCCCCCGCCCTGACCGTGCGTCCGGGCGGGGCCGAGGCCAATGTCGCCGTCGCCCTGGCTCGCTTCGGCGCGCCGGCGGCGATGGCGACCGTCCTGCCCGACAACGCCTTGGGACAGGCGACGCGCGACGAAGTGCGTCGCTATGGCGTGGACGCCTCCCCCATCGTTTTCTCGCCCGGCCGCATGGGGCTTTACTTCCTGACGCCCGGCGCCGTGCGGCGACCGTCGGAAGTCCTCTATGACCGCGCCGGCTCCGCCTTCGTCGAACGCGTCGCCGACGCCTTCGACTGGGACGCCCTGCTGGACGGCTATGAATGGCTGCACGTCTCGGGCGTGACGCCCGCCACCGGCCCCAACGGCTCGCGCGCGGCTGTCGAACTGGTCGAAGCCGCCGTCCGCAAGGGCGTCCGCATCAGCTACGACGGCAATTTCCGCGGCAAGCTGTGGGAACAGTGGAACGGCGATCCCCCCGGAACCCTGGGCCGGATGCTGGCGGGGGCCGAGGTCGCCTTCGCCGATGATCGCGACTTCGCCCTGGTGCTCGGCCGCCGCTTCGATCACGCCGACCCCGGCGCGCGCCGCCGCCTGGCCGCCGCCGCCGCATTTGAGGCCTTTCCGCGCCTGCAGCGAATCTCCTGCACCCTGCGCGTTCAGGAGAGCGTCGCGGATCAGGCCCTGTCCGCCGTCATGCTGACGCGCGGCGCGAACGGCGAGGTGATCGAAACCGCCGCCGAGGCCATCCACATGACCGGCGTGGTCGACCGGGTGGGCGGCGGCGACGCCTTCGCCTCCGGCGTGCTGTTCGGCCTGTGGAGCGGCTGGTCGGACCAGGAGGCGCTCGACTTCGGTCTGGCCGCCGCCGGTCTGAAACACTCGGTGCCCGGCGACTTCAACCTGTTCACCGCCGCCGAGGTTCGCGCGGCGATGGGCGACGGGGGCTTCGACATCCGCCGCTGACGGTTTCGTGAAACCGCGCGCCGTCACAGTCGCGCTCAAACACTAGGAAACCGGTGTCATTCATGTTTAGCTTCGCCTGCAAGCAGCCGTCAGAGCTGCGAGGCGACGCATCCGAGGGAGACACCATGTCCGCAACATCCATGAATCGCCGCGCCCTGCTGGCCGCCGGCGCCGCCGCGACCTTCACGGCCGCCTCCGCCCCTGCCCTGGCCCGGGGCGTGATCCAGACCGCGCCCGATCGCGCCGCCATCGTGGCGACGATGAAGCGGGCGACCCGGTTCATGACCGATGAGGCCGCCGTCGGAGGCGGCTATGTGTGGAATGTCCTGCCGGACTTCTCGCGCCGCTGGGGCGAACTGGAAGCCTCGCCGACGATGATCTGGGTCCAGCCGCCCGGCACCGCCACGGTCGGCCACGTCTTCCTGGACGCCTATCACGCCACCGGCGACGAACAGTTCTATGAAGCCGCCAAGTCCGCCGCCGACGCCCTGATCCGCGGCCAGCATCCCGCCGGCGGCTGGAACTACGTCATCGACATGGCGGGTGAGGAGTCGCTCAAGCGCTGGTACGCCACCTACGGCAAGAACGCCTGGCGGATGGAGGAATTCCACCGCTACTACGGCAACGCCACCTTCGACGACGCGGGAACGGCCGAGGCTTCGCAACTGCTGTTGCGGATCTATCTGGAGAAGCGCGAGCGCAAGTACCGCGCGCCCCTGGACAAGGCGATCCAGTTCGTCCTCGACGCCCAGTATCCGAACGGCGGCTGGCCCCAGCGCTATCCCTTCGTCGAAAACGGCGGCCTGCACGGCCATGAGGACTACACCCCCTACATCACCTTCAACGACGATGTGGCGGGCGAGAACCTGGAGTTCCTGCTCTACGCCTATCACGGGCTGGCGACGAACGGCCGTGGCGACCCGCGGGTGCTGGACGCCATCCATCGCGGCATGGACATCTTCGTGAAGACCCAGCAGCCCCTGCCCCAGCCCGCATGGGGCCTGCAGCACTTCCCCGACACGCTGAAGCCCGCCGGGGCCCGAACCATCGAGCCTCAGGCCTTCGCCACCCACGCCACGGGAACCAACATCAAGTCGATGATGGGCTTCTATCGTCTGACCGGCGAGCGCAAATACATCGCCCGCCTGCCCGAGGCCCTGGACTGGCTGGATCAGGTGAAGACGCCCCAGAACCTGGTCGCTCCGGGCCGCACCCACCCGACCTTCATCCTCGAGGGATCGAACACGCCCGTCTACATCCACCGGCGCGGGTCGAACATCACCAACGGTCAGTATTACTACGACGACAACCCCAGCAACCTGATCGTCCACTACGGCTCGTTCCGCAACGTCGACACCGCCGCCCTGCGCCGCGAGTACGAGACGCTGGCGTCGCAGACCCCGGACGAGGTCAGCCGCAACTCCCCGCTCAAGGCCCGTCCGGGCGCGCTGCAACTGCCGAAATACTTCACGCTTCAGGACGTGGACGTCTGGGACATGTCCACCGACGCCCGACGCCTGACCCGGCCTGCCGCGGACCGGGCGGGTCAGTTGGTGACGACGCTGAACGCGCGCGGCTACTGGCCCTCGCTCATGACCACGACGTCCAACCCCTACATCGGGGAGGCGCCGGCGGCGGTGACGGGCGGAGAGTATCAGACCACCCGCGTCGGCGACCTGTGGGACACCTCGCCCTACACCACCGACTACCCGGTCGAGTGCGTCTCGACCCAGGTCTTCATCCGCAACATGGGCGAACTGATCGAGGCGCTGGAAGGCTGAACTCAGCCTTGAGGCGGGCGCCTAGAGATAGGCGCCCACCTGCCAGGGCACGAACTCATTATCGCCGATGCCCAGGGCCTCGGACTTCGACGGCTCGCCCGAGGCCACGGCCAGCATCCGCTCGAAGATGGCCTGCCCGACCGCCTCCATCGACGCGCCCGTCAGCACCGGCGAGGCGTCGATGTCCATGTCCTCGTCCATCCAGCTGGCCAGCCTGGCGTTGGAGGCGACCTTGATCGACGGCGCGGGCTTGGCCCCGAACACCGAGCCCCGTCCGGTCGTGAACACAATCAGATTGGCGCCCGAGGCGATCTGGCCCGTCGCCGAGCAAGGGTCGTAACCGGGGCTGTCCATGAAGCTCAGCCCCTTGGCGGCCAGCGGTTCGGCATAGCCGATCACGTCGTTCAGTGGTGTTGAGCCCGACTTGGCCACCGCCCCCAGAGACTTCTCCAGAATGGTGGTCAGGCCGCCCTTCAGATTGCCGGGCGACGGATTGTTGTTCAGCTCCATCCCGTGCCTGTCGGCATAGGCGCGCCACCAGGCCAGGCGAGCGTTCAGCTTGTCCGCCACCCCTTGCGACGCCGCACGCCGCAGAAGCAGGTGTTCGGCGCCCCAGATCTCGGGCGTCTCCGACAGCATGGCCGAACCGCCGTGGGCGACGAGCAGATCCACCGCTGCGCCCAGCGCCGGATTGGCGGTCACGCCGGACCAGCCGTCCGAGCCTCCGCATTGCAGACCGACCGTCAGGTGCGAGGCCGACACCGGCTGACGCTCGACCTTGGCGGCCTCGGCCGCCAGTTCGCGAACGATCTCGATCCCCGCCTCGATGGCGCGGGCCGTGCCGCCGGCCTCCTGAATGGTCAGGGCGCGCAAGGTCGGCCCCGCCTCCAGCCCCTCATTGGCCAGCCAGGCCGGAATCTGGTTCGCCTCGCAGCCCAGGCCGACGATGAGGATCGAATGGAAGTTCGGATGCCGGGCGTAACCCGCCAGCGTCCGCTGGAGCAGGGTCACGTCGCTCGACAGCGACGAGCCTCCGCAACCGCCCTGATGGGTGAAGGCGACGACGCCGTCCACGCCGTCGGGCAGGCTGGCGTCAGGGAAGGCGTCGGCGATGCGGCGCGCCACCGTGGCCGAGCAGTTCACGCTGGTCAGGACGCCGATGTAGTTGCGCGTGCCGACCCTGCCGTTCGGCCGCACGATGCCGTTGAAGGTCGCGCCGGACAGCGGCGCCGGGCGGCGGACGTCGGCGCCCACCTCGGCCTCGCGTCCGTCCTCAGCCATGGCGAGATTGTGGACGTGGACATGGTCCCCGGCGGCGATGGCTTCACGCGCCCGGCCGATGACCTGGCCATAACGGCGGACCAGGCCGCCCTTCTCCACCGCCCGCCGGGCGATCTTGTGGCCGGTGGCGACGGCGGCGCGCGCCGGCGTCTCCAAGCCCTCTGGCGTCTCGCCCGCAGCAATGTCGTCCAGGGCGATGGCGACGTCATCGGCGGGGTTCAGGATCAGGACCCGGCTCATCTTCTACTCCGTCACGCGGCGGGCGGCCTCGACCGCACCATGCTCTCTCAACGCCAGGAAGGCGGCCGTCACCGCCTCGACGAAGCGCGGCTCCTCGGCCAGCGACGCCGGGAAGACCGCCGACAGGCCCAACAGGGCGCGGACCTGGGCTTCGTCGGTCTCGGACGCCTCGATCAGTTCGGCGGTTCGGGACGCCAGCGGGTCATCGACCACGACGGTCTCTCCCTGCTCCGTCACGCCTTCCTGCCAGCGCATCCAGGCGGCGACGCCCAGGGCCATGGCTTCGATCCCCTGATCCGCCGCCAGGCGCTCGGCGGCGCCGGCCAGCAGGCGCTGCGGCAGCTTCTGCGAACCGTCCATGGCGATCTGACGCGTGCGATGCATCAGGGCGGAGTTGGAGAACCGCGCCATCAGTTCGGCGCGATAGGCGGCCACGTCCAGGCCCGGCGGCGGGTTCAGCGTCGTCTGCGCCTCGTCCCACAGAGCTTCGACATAGGCGCGAAACGCCGGAACGGCCACCGCCTCGTGAACGTGCTCATGACCCGACAGCGCGCCCAGATAGGCGACCGCCGAGTGGGCGCCGTTCAGCAGCCTTAGCTTGGCGTCCTCCCAGGGTTCGACCGCATCGGTCAACTGCACGCCCAGGGCGGCGAAATCAGGCCGTTCGCCAGCGAAGCGGTCCTCGATCACCCATTGGGTGAAGGGCTCGGCCTTGACCATCCCCTGGTCCTCGACGCCGAGGCGGGCCGTCAGGCGAACCACGTCCTCAGCCGTCGTCGCCGGCACGATCCGGTCGATCATGGTCTGGGGGAAGGCGCCCTCGGCCGCGATCCACTCGGCGAGCGACGAATCCACCGCCCTGGCCATGGCCAGCACCCCGGCGCGGATCCGCCGTCCATTGTGCGGAAGGTTATCGCAGGAAATCACCGTAAAGGGCCCCAATCCCGCAGTGCGCCGGGCGCGCAGGGCGGCGACGATGAAACCGGGGGCCGTGCGAGGACGCTCGATGTCCGCGATGTCGGCCGCGACGTCCGGATCCTCGACCAGCAGTTCGCCGCTGGCCGGGTCCAGGCGATAGCCCTTCTCGGTCACCGTCAGGGTGACGATGTGGACATCGGCGTCGGCCATGGCCGCGACGAGCGCCGCAGGGTCTTCGGGCCCCACCATCACGCTGCGACAGGCGCCGATGACCCGCAGGTCCTCGCGTTCGCCGTCGCGCACGACCAGGGTGTAGAGGCCGTCCTGCGGGTTCAGTTGATCGCGCACGCCGGGCGACCGCAGCGACGCGCCCAGCACGCCCCAGCGCAGGTCGCCGCTCTTGAGCGCATCGTCGAACACCACCGCCTGGTGCGCCCGGTGGAAGGCGCCGATGCCCAGGTGCACGACGCCCGTCCTGGCCGCCGTACGATCATAGCCGGGCCGCACGACGTCGTCCGGCAAGCCCGTCAGGGCCGCTTCATCGAGGCGGGTCACAGCTTGTAGGCCGCCTTGACCAGATCATAGGTCAGGGCGCGCGCCACCTCATGGGCCTCGTCCTCCTCCATCCGATGCTCGACCACCAGGCGGGCCAGGAAGCCGCAGTCCATGCGACGGGCCACATCGTGCCGCGCCGGAATGGACAGGAAGGCGCGGGTGTCGTCGTTGAAGCCGACCGTGTTGTAGAAACCCGCCGTCTCGGTGACGTTCTCGCGGAAGCGGCGCATCCCCTCCGGGCTGTCGTGGAACCACCAGCTGGGGCCCAGCTTCAGCGCCGGATAATGGCCCGCCAGCGGCGCCAGTTCGCGCGCATAGACGCTCTCGTCCAGGGTGAACAGGATCAGGGTCAACCGGTTGTCCGAGCCGAACCGGTCCAGCAGGGGCTTCAGCGCGCGCACATAGTCGGTGCGCGTGGGAATGTCCGCGCCCTTGTCGCGGCCGAAGCGCTCGAAGACGAAGCCGTTGTGATTGCGGAAGGAGCCGGGGTGCAGCTGCATCACCAGACCATCCTCGACCGACATGGCCGCCATCTCCGTCAGCATCTGGCCGCGAAACAGTTCAGCGTCCTCGGCGCTGGCCGGCGCGGTCGAAACACGCTGGAACAGGGCCTCGGCCTCGGCGCGAGACAGGTCGGCGGTGAAGGCGGTCGGGTGGCCGTGATCCGTCGAGGTGGCGCCCATCTCGATGAAGAAGGCACGCCGATCGCGCAGCGCCTGCAGGTAGCCGTCCCACGACAGGGTGTCCCGGCCGGTCTGTTCGGCCAGGACCTTCAGATTGTCGCGGAACCCTTCATAGTCCGGGTCCAGCACGGGGTCGGGACGATAGGCGGTCAGCACCCGCCCCTTCCAGCCCGAAGCATTGATCGCCTTGTGATGCTCGAGGGTGTCGAGGGGCGACTCAGTCGTGGTCAGCACCTCGATATTGTAGCGGTCGAACAGGGCGCGCGGCCGGAAGGCTTCGGTCTGCAGGGCCGCGTCGATGACGTCGTAATAGTGGTCCGCCGTCTCAGCCGACAGGCGCACGTCCAGGCCGAAGACTTCGGCATAGACCCAGTCGTGCCACATCCGCGAAGGCGTGCCGCGGAACAGGTGATAGTTCTCGGCGAACCGTCGCCAGATCTTGCGCGGGTCCGTCTCGACCGCCCCGCCGTCGGCGCGGGGAACGCCCAGATCCTCCATCGCCATGCCCTGGCTGTAGAGCATGCGGAAGACATAGTGATCCGGCGTGATCAGCAGTTCGGCCGGATTGGCGAAGGTGGCGTTCCCCGCGAACCAGGACGGGTCGGTGTGGCCGTGCGGGCTGATGATCGGCAGAGCCTTGATCTCGGCGTACAGCCGCCTCGCGACAGCGCGGGTGTCGGGATCGGCCGGCAGAAGACGATCAGGATTCAAGCGAAGCGGTTGGGTCATCTGAAACTCGAAATCGGAACGGAAGCGAAGCGAATCGGGCGGAGAAGAAGGGAGACGGCGACAGGCATGAAAACGCCCGCCTGGGCGGCGCTGACGATGTCTCCCTCAAGGGCCGGGGGACGTCAGGCGCCGGCTCCGGTTGTTGTTTCGCAGGGTTCAAACCTTAGCCGGAGGAGCGTTTCGCCATCATCTTGCCACAGGATAAAAAACGTGCGTAGCTCTGTATGACACCGGTGGAACTCGCTGACAAACAGCAATTGACACCGGTTCCCGCGAAAGCGGCGACCTGAACTGGGACGGGCGTTCCCTGGCGGGTCCAACTGGGAGGAGAACCATATGCCCTATCACGCCGCCCCTGCGCGCGCCTCGCTGCTGCTCGGCGCCTCGCTCGCCGTCTTGACCTTCGCCGGCGCGGCGCAGGCTCAGTCGACGCCAGCCGACGACCAGCCGACCGCCGTCGACGAAATCGTCGTCACCGGCTTCCGCGCCAGCCTGCAGAACGCGCTCAACATCAAGCGCAAGGAAGCCGGGGTGGTGGACGCCATCTCGGCCGAAGACATCGCCGATTTCCCCGACACCAACCTGGCGGAATCGATCCAGCGCATCCCCGGCGTCTCCATCGACCGCGACGCGGGCGAAGGCCGCTCCATCACGGTGCGCGGCCTCAGCTCGGAGTTCACCCGCACCCGCATCAACGGCATCGAAGCTCAGGCGACCACCGGCGCCACGGACTCCTCGGGCGGCGTGAACCGCGGCCGCGGGTTCGACTTCAACGTCTTCGCCTCCGAACTTTTCAACAACATCACCGTGCGCAAGACCGCCTCGGCCGAGGTTGAGGAAGGCTCCCTGGGCGCCACCGTCGATCTGCGCACGGCCCGGCCGTTCGACTATTCAGGCTTCAACGCCGTGGCCTCGGTCCAGGGCGGCTACAACGACCTGTCGGAGAACTGGAGCCCGCGCTTCGCCGGCCTGATCTCCAATACCTGGATGGACGGCAAGTTCGGCGCCCTGCTGTCGCTGGCCTACAGCGACAAGAGCTCCATCGAGGAAGGCTTCAGCTCGGTGCGCTGGGGTCCGGCCAATGGAGACAACGGCTTCCTGAACCCCGAGGCCCTGCCCGGCGGCAAGGATGCGGCCGGCGGCCTGTTCCACCCGCGCATTCCGCGCTACGGCCGTCTGAGCCACGAGCAGGAGCGTCTGGGCGCGACCCTGTCTCTGCAATGGCGCCCCTCGGACGCCACGACGATCAGCTTGGACGGCCTCTATTCCAAGCTGGACTCGACCCGTCAGGAGAACTTCCTCGAGGCCTGGTCGTTGAGCCGCAACGCCAGCCAGGGCGGCAAGTCTGGGGTTACGATCGTCGACGCCGTCGCCGACGCCGAAACGGGCGAACTGGTCTACCTGCTCCTCGACGGCATGGACATGCGCACGGAAGAGCGCTTCGACGAGCTGAAGAGCGAATTCTCGCAGTATACGCTGGAGATCGAACACGACTTCTCGGACAGCGTGCGCTTCAGGGGCGTGGCGGGTCGTTCCGAGTCGACGTTCGACAACCCCCTCCAGGTCAACGCCATCATCGACCATCAGGACGGCGCCGGCTGGTCGATCGATTTCCGCGACAATCGCGACCTGCCCAAGATCGACTACGGCTTCGACGTCACGGATCCCAACCAATGGACCATCACCGGTCCGGCCGGCGTCCAGCCCCTCTCAGAACTGCGTATGTCATCCAGTTCGCAGAGCAACACCTATACGACCTTCGAAGGCGCCTTCGAGTTCGACATCGACGACCGCATGACGTTCAAGGTCGGCGCCAGCTACAAAGAGTATCAGTCTGAAGGCTCAGGCTATGCTCGCAAGACCAACACCGCGCCCGCCATACCGGGGGGAGCCTCGATCGGCGGCCTGACCTATCTGCTCGACGGCTTCGGCAGGAATCTGGATCTGCCCGCAGGCTCAGCCACCGCCTGGATTTCGCCGAACCTCGACGCGATCGTGAAAGCCTATGGGGCCGATTGCCTGTGCGACACCGGCGTGGCTGGCGGCGACTTCCGTCTGCTGGGCCTTGAAAACGGGTCCACGGCTCTGGGCAGCTGGCGCGACGTGACGGAAAAGGACACCGGCCTATGGGCTCAGCTGGACTGGAACACCGAATGGGTCGGCATGCCGGTCCGCGGCAACTTCGGCGCGCGCTGGGTGAACACCGAGATCGAGGCCGCCGGCTACTCCTCTCTCAGCGGAGTGACGACGCGCATCACCGGCGCCAACAACTATGACGACATCCTGCCGTCGCTGAACCTGTCGATCGAGCCGGTCGAAAATGTCATGGTCCGCTTCGGCGCCGCCCGCGTCATGGCGCGCCCGCCCGTGACCAGCCTGGTGCCGGTCTTCTCGCTCAGCGCGCCGAACGCCGCCAACCGCACGGCGTCGCTGGGCAATGTGAACCTGGACCCTTACCGCGCCGACACCTTCGACCTGTCGCTGGAATGGTATTTCGCGCCGGAGTCCCTGCTGTCGCTGGCGTTCTTCTACAAGGACATCTCGACCTACGTTCAGACGACCCAGCAACGGCTGACTTATGCTCAACTGACGGCGATGAACCCGGAAGCCTTCCCCGCCGCCGCAGACCGTCCCCCGGCGGAAGATTACGTCTTCAGCCGTCCGACCAACACGCCGGGCGGCCCGCTGAAGGGCTTCGAGATCAGCTATCAGCAGCCCTTCACCTTCCTGCCGGGCGCCTTCTCGAACCTGGGCGTCCAGGCCAACTTCACCCATGTGGAGTCGGAGATCGACTACTGCACCACCGCCGCCTGCACCGCCTATGTGACGGCCAATCTGGTGAACCTGTCGCCCGACGCCTGGAACGCCACGCTCTACTATGACGACGGTCGGTTCAACGCCCGGGTGTCGGCGGCCTATCGCGACACCTACTACCAGCAGGTGCCGGCCTCCAACGGCGGCTCGCGCGGCATCGTCGCCACCGGCAAGACCGAGACGCTCAGCATCGACGCCTCGGCTTCGTTCGACGTCACCGACCACCTGACGCTGACCCTCGAGGGCATCAACCTCACGGACGAGGCCAACCGCCAGAACCACGGCGAGCTCGATGGGGTGCGGGACAGCACCTACGTCTACCACCACACCGGCCGTCAGGTGTTCGTGGGCGCCCGCTACAAGTTCTGACGCTTTCCACCGCCCTCCTGAGCGGTGAAACCTGGGCGCCGGCGATCCATTCGCCGGCGCCTTTTTCTTGAAGAAGCCGCGACCCGCCCGGATCAGGCCAGCGCGTTGCGGTCCAGTTGATCCACGCGCGTGACGCCGGTCAGCGCCATGGCCACCTTCATCTCGGCCGCCATCAGATTCAGGACGTGGCTGACCCCCGCCTCTCCCCGCGCCGCCAGGGCATAGGCCCAGGCCCGTCCGATCAGCACGCCGTCGGCGCCCAGAGCCAGCATTCGCGCGACGTCCAGGCCACTGCGGATTCCGCCGTCGGCCAGGACCGTCAGCCGCCCCCCGACCGCCTCGGCGATCGGCGGCAGGGCGCGGGTCGAGGACAGGACGCCGTCCAGCTGACGCCCGCCGTGGTTCGACACCACCAGGCCGTCAGCCCCGAGATCGGCCACGCGCCGAGCGTCGTCGGCGTCCAGCACGCCCTTGATGATCAGCGGCCCCTTCCAGCGCTCGCGCACCCTGGCCAGATCGTCCCAGGTCACGGTGGGATCGAAGTTGTCGCGCATCCAGGCGAAGAAGTCGTCGATGCCCGTCTTGCCCTTCAGCACCGGCGCGACATTGCCCAGCGAGTGGGGCCCGCCGTTGACGCCCACATCCCAGGCCCAGGCGGGTCGGCCGACCGCCTGCAGCGCGCGCCGCATGTCGCCGAAGAAGCCCGACGCCCCCGCCAGCCCTGAGTGGTAGTCGCGATAGCGCGAACCCGGCACCGGCATGTCGACCGTGAAGACCAGAGCGGGACATTTCGCCTGTTCGGCCAGATCCAGCAGGTCGGCCATGAAGGCGCGATCGCGGATCATGTAGAGCTGGAACCAGAAGGGCGTCGGACTGCCCGCCGCCACCTCTCCGATCGAACAGGCGCCGACCGTGGACAGGGTGAAGGGCACGCCGAAGGCGGCGGCGGCGCGGGCGGCCTGAACTTCGCCGCGCCTCGCATTCATTCCCGCCAGACCGACCGGCGCGAGCGCGACCGGCAAACTGACCTCTTGTCCGAAAAGGGTCGTGGACAGATCGATGTCCGATACGTCGCGCAGCACCCGCTGACGCAGGGCCACGTCGCGCAGGTCGCTGACGTTCCGCCCCAGCGTGGTCTCGGCATAGGAGCCGCCGTCGATGTATTCGAACAGGAATCGCGGCAGGCGCCGACGCGCCAGCTCGCGATAGTCGGAGATGGAGGCCGCCTTCACGCTGGACGGCCTATTGCAGGTTCACGAAGGCGCCGCCGTCGACCAGCAGGGCCGCGCCGGTGACATAGGCCGCCATGTCCGAGGCCAGGAAGGCCACGGCGCCGCCGATGTCCTCGGGCTGGCCCAGACGGCCCAGCGGGATGCGGCCTTCCATGTATTCCCGCTTCTTCGGGTCGGCCAGGTCGTCCTTGTTGATGTCGGTCAGAATGGTGCCGGGCAGGACCGAATTGCAGCGGATGCCGTGGTTGCCCAGGGCGATGGCGCAGGACTGCATCAGACTGTGCACGCCCGCCTTGGTCGGAGTGTAGTGGGTCTGGAACTCGCCGCCGACCAGGGCCGAGATCGAGCTGATGGCGACAATGGCGCCGCCGTTTCCCTGCTTGACCATCTGGTTCGCGGCGGCCTGGGTCATGAAATAGGCGCCGTGGAGGTTGACCTCCATGGTGCGCTTCAGCGTCTCCGCCGGCATGTCGAGGAAGGCGTGGAACGGGCAGATGCCGGCGTTGGAGACGAAAACGTCCACCTTGCCGAAGGCCTCGACGGCGGCCTCGACGAAGGCGGCCGCCGTTTCCGGCAGGGCCACGTCGCCCTCGACCGAGATGCAACGGCGCCCCTGCGCCTCGACCGCGGCGATCACCTCGGCCGCAGCAGAGCCGCCCGAGTGGCTGTTGATGGCGACGTCCGCGCCCTGCCTGGCCATTTCCACGGCCACGGCGGCCCCGATGCCTCGCGATCCCCCGGTGATGAGGACGACCTTGTCTTTAAGCAGCATGGAGGCTCCGTACAGTAAGCGTGTTCAGGTTTTAGGGGTCCAGCCCAGGTCGCCGCTGATGGCGTTGGCGGCGTCGGTGACCGTCTTGGTCAGTTCGGCCATTCGGGCGTCGGACATGTATTGAGCGGCGGACGAGACGCTGATCGCGGCCACGATATGCCCGTCGACGGACCGAATAGGCGCGGCGACGCAGCGGACCTGATCCTCGTTCTCCTCAAGGTCGAAGGCGTGGCCCTTCTCGGCGTAGCTGCGCATCCGCTCCAGCCAGACCGCGCGCGAGGCGGCGTCGAATTCGGCCCCTTCGGGCGCGTAGAAGTCGCACCATTCCGGCTCGCTCTTGTCCAGAATCAGCGCCTTGCCCAGTCCGGTGGAGGCGATGGGGTGACGCTCGCCGAGGCGCGAACCGATATTCACGCGGCGACGACCGGGGACCTTGTCCAGGTAAAGCGCATGACGACCGTCCAGCACGCCCAGGTGCACCGTGTCGTCGGTCACCGTGGACAGATGCTCCAGATAGGGCCGGGCGACGCGCGGCAGATGCATCTGCTGGCTGGCGGCGTGGCCCAGCTCTAGCAGCTTGGGTCCCAGGGAATAGCCCTCGCGCGGGCGGAACGACAGGATTCGCCGGTCGACCAGGGCCGAGGCCAGGCGATGGGTGGTGCTGCGCGTCAGTTCGAGCTTTTCCGACAGCTCCGCCAACGGAAGGGAGCCGTCGATCAGGGCGTCGATCACGTCCAGGCCGCGCAGAAGGGTCTGGCTGCCGGAGGCCTTCGCCCCGACCTCCGCTTCGCCGTCCGCCTGTTCGCTCTTGATTGACGCCATTCGTCCCATCTCGTAATCCTCATTCCCAGAATGTAGCAAAAGACGCAAGCTGATCCCCGCAACAGGGATCGAGTTTGACGCCACGCTCGGAGGAATGCCAGTGAAATCCCGCATTATGGGAGTTATGTGCCGAAATATGGTGCATGCCCGATGAGCCGCCTGCCCAAGATCAAGCACGTCCGCGCCTTCGTCGTGAAAAACGACGGCACGGGCGCCAATCAGGGGGGAGGCGCCGACTATCACGACCAGGGCGACGGCCACTGGATTGACGACCACATCGCCACCCCCATGGCGAAGTATCCGGAATACCGTCAGAGCCGCCGCAGCTTCGGCATCAACGTGCTCGGCACCCTGGTGGTGGAGATCGAGGCCGACAACGGCGTCGTCGGCTTTGCGGTGACGACCGGCGGCGAACCCGCCGCCTATATCGTCGAGAAGCACCTGGCCCGCTTCCTGGAGGGTCGCGATCCGTCCGAGGTCGAGAAGATCTGGGACCAGATGTATTTCTCGACCCAGTATTACGGCCGCAAGGGGCTGGTCGTGAACGCCATCTCCGGCGTGGACCTGGCGCTGTGGGATCTGCTTGGCCGCCTGCGTCAGGAGCCGGTCTTCGCCATGCTGGGCGGGGCCGTGCGCGACGAACTGACCTTCTACGCCACCGGCGCGCGCCCGGATAAGGCCAAGGAACTGGGCTTCATCGGCGGCAAGATGCCCCTCCACCACGGCCCGGCCGAAGGGGAAGAGGGCCTGCGCAAGAACCTGGCCGAGCTTGAGGCCATGCGGAACGCCTGCGGCGACGACTTCTGGCTGATGTTCGACTGCTGGATGGCGCTCGACCTCAACTACGCCACCCGCCTGGCCCATGAAGCCCACAAGCTGGGCCTGAAGTGGATCGAGGAGGCCCTCAGCCCCGACGACTACTGGGGCTATCAGGCGCTGAAGAAGAACGCGCCCAAGGGCATGCTGGTCACTACCGGCGAGCATGAAGCCACCCGCTGGGGCTTCCGCATGCTGCTGGAGATGGAATGCTGCGACATCATCCAGCCCGACGTGGGTTGGTGCGGCGGCGTGACCGAACTGCAGAAAATTTCCGCCCTGGCCGACTCCAAGGGCGTGCTGATGATCCCGCACGGATCGTCCGTCTATTCCTACCACTTCGTCGTGACGCGCCATAACAGCCCGTTCGCGGAGTTCCTGATGATGGCTCCGGGCGCCGACGAAGTCGTGCCCATGTTCCATCCGCAGTTGATCGGCGAGCCCGTTCCGGTGAACGGCAAGCTGAAAGTTCCCGACACCCCCGGTTTCGGCGTCGAGCTGAACCGCGACATCGCCCTGCACCGCCCCTACGCCCGATAAGAAGGCCTCCCCATGAAACTCCTGCGTTACGGCCCTGTGGGCCAGGAAAAGCCCGGCACTCTCGATTCAGAGGGCCGCATCCGCGATCTGTCCGGCATTGTCGCCGACATCACGCCCGACCAGCTGTGGGGCGAAGGCCTCGCCGCGCTGAAGGCCGTCGATCCCGAGAGCCTGCCTCTGGTCGAGGGCTCGCCCCGCTATGGCGTGCCGGTGAACGGCGTGCGCAAATTCATCGCCATCGGCCTGAACTTCGCCGACCACGCCGCCGAATCCAACCTGCCGATTCCGGAAGAGCCCGTGGTCTTCACCAAGGCCGTCTCTTGTTTGACGGGCCCGAATGATACCGTTGTCATTCCCCGTGGTTCGGAAAAGACCGACTGGGAGGTCGAGCTGGGCATCGTCATCGGCAAGCGCGCCTCCTACGTCGAACAGGCGGACGCCCTGGACCACGTGGCGGGCTACGTCCTGATCAATGACGTGTCCGAGCGCGCCTTCCAGACCGAGCGCGGCGGCACCTGGGACAAGGGCAAGGGCTGCGACACCTTCGGCCCGGTCGGCCCCTGGATCGTCACCACCGACGAGATCGGGGACGTGCAGCAACTCGACATGTGGCTGGACCTGAACGGCAAGCGCATGCAGACCGGCAACACCAAGACCATGATCTTCGGCGTCGCCGAGATCGTCTCCTACGTCAGCCAGTTCATGACGCTGGAGCCGGGCGACCTGATCACCACGGGCACCCCGCCCGGCGTCGGCCTGGGCCAGAAGCCCGAGCCCTTCTATCTGAAGGCGGGCGACGTCATGGAGCTGGGGATCGAGAAGCTGGGCGTGCAGCGCCAGCAGGTCGTCGCCTGGTCGAAGGACGCCGCCGCATGAGCGCCTATGAAGGACGTTTCGCCGGCCGCACCGCCGTCGTCACCGGCGGGGCCTCGGGTCTGGGCAAGGCTTCGGCCGCCCGCATCATCGCCGAAGGCGGCAAGGTCGTCCTGTGGGACCTGAACGCCGAGACGCTCAAGGCCGCCGCCGAAGAGATCGGCGCGACCGGGGTCGTCGCCCTGGACGTCGCCGACCCTGACGCCGTCGCCGTCGCCGCCGCCGAATCGCACAAGATCCTAGGCGGACGCATCGACATCCTGGTCGCCTCGGCCGGCATCACCGGCGCCACCGTTCCGGTGCAGGAGTTCCCGGTCGACAGCTGGAAGCGCGTGGTCGACATCAATCTGAACGGCGTCTTCTACTGCTGCCGCGCCGTCACGCCCTATATGCTCGACAGCGGCTACGGCCGGATCGTCAACGTGGCCTCGGTCGCGGGCAAGGAAGGCAATCCCAACGCCAGCGCCTATTCGGCGTCCAAGGCCGGGGTGATCGGCTTCACCAAGTCCCTGGGCAAGGAGCTGGCCGGCAAGGGCGTCATCGCCAACAGCCTGACCCCCGCCACCTTCGAAAGCCCGATCCTGGAACAGCTGCCGCAGAGCCAGGTGGACTACATGCGCTCCAAGATTCCGATGGGCCGTCTGGGCGAGGTCGAGGAGAGCGCCGCCATGATCTGCTTCATGGCCTCCGAGGAATGCAGCTTCACCACCGCCTCGACGTTCGATACGTCGGGCGGCCGCACCACCTATTAAAGGAGCGCCGCAAGTGGGCCGCGACCTTCGCATCGTCGATTGCCACGTCCACTTGTGGGACCTGTCGCGCGCTCGCTACGGCTGGCTGCAGGATGATCCCCTGCCGAACAATCCGGCAGGGGACATGTCCCCGATCGCCCACCGAGACTATCTGCTAAAGGACTATCTGGCCGACACGGCGAACTGGCGCGTCGACAAGATCGTCCACGTCGAGGCCGGCCAGCCGCGCGGCGCGCAGTTGGCCGAGACGGACTGGCTTCAGGCCATGGCCGACGATTACGGCTATCCGCACGGCGTAGTCGCCGGGGCGGACCTGACCGATCCCGATGTGGACGCCCTGCTGGAGGCCCACGCCGCCCGGTCCAGCGTCCGGGGCGTGCGCCAGATCGTCTGCTGGCACGCCGATCCGAAGAAGACCTACAATCCAACCGACCCCCTGCTCGCTCCCGCGTGGCGCGCGGGCTTCGGCAAGCTGGCCCGCCACGGCCTGTCGTTCGACCTGCAGCTCTATCCGTCGCAGATGGCCGAGGCGGTCGAACTGGCCGACGCCCACCCCGACATCCCCCTGATCATCAACCACGCCGGTCTGCCGACTGACCGCGACGAGGCCGGCATGGCCGTCTGGCGCGCCGGGCTGAAAGCCCTGGCCGAACGCCCCCAGGTCTCGATCAAGATTTCCGGCCTCGGCATCACCGACCGCGCCTGGACGCCCGACAGCATCCGACCGGTCGTGCTGGAGTGCATCGACATCTTCGGCGCCCGCCGAGCGATGTTCGCCAGCGATTTCCCGGTCGAGCGAGTCCACGGCGCGTTCGACGCCTTCTATTCCGCCTTCGACGCGATCACGGCCGACTTCACGGCCGAGGAACGCGACCGCCTGTTCGCCGCCAACGCCGAGGCGATCTACCGCATCTGATCCATCGTTCGCCGAGCCCGCAGCAAGACGGAGCCGGACCGAGGAAGCCCGAGAGGACGACATGAGTATCGAAACCGACGCCGCCCACACGCCCGGGGGCCTCGCCCTGCCCGCCGGAAACCTGCGCGGACCGCTGGCTTTCGCCATCGGCTGCTTCCTGATCTGGGGGCTGGCCTATGGCCTGCTGGACGTGCTGAACAAGCACTTCCAGGAAACGCTCAGCATCAGCCAGGCGGACAGCTCCTGGCTGCAGATCGCCTATTTCGGCGCCTATCTGCTGCTCAGCCTGCCGGCGGGCATGTTGCTGAACGCGCGCGGCTACAAGTTCGGCATCGTCTCTGGCCTCTGCGTCACCGCCATCGGCGCCCTGCTCTTCATCCCGGCGGCCAATGCGGGCGCCTTCCTGCCCTTCGTCGGATCCATGTTCGTGCTGGCCGCCGGCCTGTGCGTGCTCGAGACGGCCGCCGACACCTACGTCAACGTTCTGGGCGACCCGGCCAAGGCCTCGCAGCGCCTGAACCTGGCCCAGTCGTTCAACGCCCTGGGCGTCTTCATCGGCCCGATGATCGGCGGCGCGGTCTTCTTCAGCCCGACGACGACCGAAGCCCTGGGCGGCGCCACCCGCTCGATCCAGATCGTCTACGGTCTAATCGCCGTGGCCGTCCTGCTGTTCGCCGCCGTCGTCTGGCGCGCCCGCCTGCCCGAAACCGGCCTGGCCGACCACGGCGAGTCCGTCGCGGGCGACGCCCCGGCCAAGCCCCATGCTCCTAAAGGATTGTCCCAGCAGCCTCACTTCATCGCCGGCGTGGTGACCCAGGCCCTCTACATCGGCGCCCAGGTCGGCATCGGCGCCTACTTCATCAATCTGGTGACCCACAACTGGCAGGACCTGACGTCGCAACAGGGCGCCTACATGCTGTCGCTGGCCGCCATCGGCTATCTGGTCGGGCGCTTCGCCGCCACGGGCCTGTTGCTCAAGGTCAAGCCGCGCGCCCTGCTGACCACCTACGGCGTCATCAACGTCATCCTGACGCTGATCGTCTCGGCGGGCATCGACAAGGTGTCGCCCATCGCCCTGATCGCCGTCTTCTTCTTCATGTCGACCATGTTCGCCACCATCTTCGCCCTGGGCACCACGGGCCTGGGGGCCAGCACCAAGAAGGCGTCGTCCCTCATGGTCATGGCCATCGGCGGCGGCGTCCTGCTGCCCTGGCCCATGGGCAAGCTGGCGGACCTGTACGGCGCCAACATCGCCTTCCTGCTGCCCGCCGCCTGCTTCGCCGTCGTCGCCTGGTACGGCTGGAAGGGCGCGGGCCTGGGCCTGAAGGCGGAGGCCTCGTGATGCGTCTGCGCTCCGCCCTCCTCGCCTGCACCCTCCTGGCCGGCACTCCGCTGGCCGCCTGCGCCCAGACAGTTCAGCCCGTCGCCGCGGTCGCGCCTGCGACGCCGATCGACCGGCAGGCCCTGGTCACGCGCCACAACGTCGTCCTGACCGGCGTGGATCGTCACGCCCCGATCATGCTGGGCAATGGCGATCTGGGCTTCACCGCCGACATCACCGGCCTGCAGACCTTCCCGGAGCAGTATTCCGAACTGGCCCCCCTGCTGACCATGGCCCAATGGGGCTGGCACAGCTTCCCCAATCCCGAGGGCTATACCGAGCAGGACGGCCTCGTGAACGTCCCCGTCCCCGGCCGGGGCGAGCAGCCCTACGCCTGGATGAAGTCCTGGGCGGATGCAGAGACCAACCCCGCCTACACCTGGCTGCGGGCCAATCCGCATCGCATCTCGCTCAGCCGCATCGGCCTGACGTTCAATGACGGCCGCACGCTGGACTTCGCCAAGGTGGCCGTCTCGCGCCAGACGCTGGATCTGTGGACCGGCGCCCTGACCAGCCGCTTCACCTATGACGGCCAGCCCGTCGAGGTCGTGACCCGCGTCCATCCGACCCTGGACATGGTGATGGTCGAGATCTCCTCGCCTCTGGTCGCGTCTCAAGGCCTGGGCGTTCAGGTCCGCTATCCGGGCGTGAACCCGGCCATCAACCCCGATCCGACCAGCTTCGACGGCGCGGGAGCCCAGGGCCTTGAGGTCGTCGCCTTCGACACGGGCGACGTCCGCATTCGTCGGACGCTGGACGACACCGTCTACTATTCAGGCATCATCGGCTCGGGAAAGATCGAACAGAGCGGGGCCGACAGCTTCAGCGTCGTCGCCAACGGTCGCGACCGGCTGACCGTCATGGTCCGTTTCGATCAACAGGCCGACAAGACTCTCGCGCCCGCCTATTCCGCCAGCGTTGAGGCCGTCACCCGGCACTGGAACGCCTTCTGGAGCGAGGGCGGCGCCGTCGACTTCTCGGGTTCGACCGATCCGCGCGCTCATGAGCTGGAGCGTCGCGTGGTGCTGTCGCAGTATCTGTCCGCCGTGAACGGCGCGGGCGAGCTGCCGCCACAGGAAGAGGGTCTCTTCTCCAACTCCTGGTACGGCAAGTTCCACCTGGAGATGCACCCCTGGCACGCCGGCTGGCAGGCCATGTGGGGCCGCCCCGAACTACTGGAGCGCAGCCTGCCCTGGTATCTGGGCAACCTCGACAACGCCCGCGCCGAGGCCGCGCGTCACGGGGTCAAGGGCGCCTGGTGGCCCAAGATGGTCGGGCCCGAGGGCCGCAACAGCCCCAGCCTGGTCTCGCCCTTCATCATGTGGCAGCAGCCGCACCCGATCCTGCTGGCTGAACTGATCTGGCGATCGGAAAAGGACCCTGCCGTCCTGGGCCGCTACGCCGAACTGGTCGAGGCCACCGCCGACCTGCTGGCCTCCTGGCCGATCGAGGCGAACGGCCGCCTGAACCTGGGCGCGCCGATGATCCCGGCCCAGGAAAACTATGATCCCCTGACCACGATCAACCCGACTTTCGAGGTCGAGTATTTCCGCTGGGCGCTGGAGACCGCCCAGCAATGGCGCGTTCGTCAGGGCCAGCCCCGCCGCGCCGACTGGGATCAGGCCCTGGCGAAGATCGCCCCGCCCGCGATGAAGGACGGCCTCTACCTGCCGGTCGAGAGCGTGCCGGACTTCTGGGAGACGGCCATGTCCGACGCCTGCCGCAAGCACGCGGCGGCGGCCCAGTGCAAGAACCGCGACCACCCCTCCTTCCTGATGGCCTACGGCTTCATTCCCGGCGCCCGCATCGACCCGGACGCCATGCGCCGCACCTTCGAGGCGGTGGAGCAGAACTGGGACGTGCGTCAGACCTGGGGCTGGGACTTCCCCATGATGGCCATGACCGCCGCCCGCCTGGGCGAACCGGAAAAGGCCGTCGACTGGCTGTTCGCCGATCTGAAGAACAACCAGTGGGGCGTCACCGGCATGACCCCGCGCGTCCACCTGGACGAGCACGCCGACGAACTGGTGCCGGTCTCGGCCGGAGCCGGCGGCGTCGAGATGGCGGTCAACCCCGACGGCGCCGGCTATCGCCGGGCGGCCGAGACCTACTTCCCCTCCAACGGCTCCCTGCTGATGGCGGTGGGCCTGATGGCCGGCGGCTGGGACGGTGCGACCGGCCACGCGCCCGGCTTCCCCAAGGAAGGCTGGACCGTGCGGGTCGAAGGCCTGACGCCCGCTCCCTGACCCTGCTTTGCGATTACACAAGGAACGCCCGATGACGACGTCCCGACGCCTTGCCCTGAAGGCCCTGCTGGCCGCCCCCGCTCTGGCCACCCCCGCCCTGCCGGCCCCCGCCGGCGCAGCCGCAGCGCGATCCGCTGCGCCGCAAGCCGCCGCTCCCCTGATCGAACCACCCCTGCCGCCGGAGGGCCAGGTTCCCGCCTGGCCTGCTCCAAACACCGCGCCGCCGTCGACCCAGGAGACGCCGCACCAGGCGCCGCAATGGTCGGGCCCGGTCCCGCGCGAATGGGTCGATCCGCGCACAGGCCATCGCATCCGCCGGGTCTCGCCCGACGGCGGCGGCGGCAAGCCCTACTTCTACAAGAACATGTTCCTGCCGGCGAAGGCGGGCGCGCCCGACCTCATGGTCATCTCCACGCCCCAGGGCATCTCGACCGTGGACCTGAAGACCTGGGCGCTCAGCGTGCTGGTTCCCGACCAGAACGCCGATCTGATGTTCACGGGGCGCAAGGGCCGCAACGTCTATTATTCGGTCACCGAGCCAGGCGAGACCCAGCTGATGGACCGCGCCAAGACCCTCTACGTCATCGATGCGGACACCCGGCGCGTGCGCCGGATCGGCCGCATTCCCAACGGCCAGGTCAATTCGGTCAATGCCGACGAGACCCTGCTGCTCGGCTTCGTCGCCTATGATTCCCAGCCGCTCCAGCCCGGCGTCGGCGATCCCCGCAACCGCCGCTTCGACCAGGCCGAATACGAAGCAGCCGGGCCGGACGGAAAGCCGCTGAACTTCGCTCGCGCCAAGGGCGTGCGGATGCTGCAGCGCTGGGCCGCCCGCTATCCGATGGAGATCTTCGTCATCGACATGGCGACCGGCGAACGCCGCGTGATCCACAAGACCAATGAATGGATCGGCCACACCCAGTTCTCGCCGACCGATCCCGATCGCATCATCTTCTGCCACGAAGGCCCCTGGCACCGGGTCGACCGCATGTGGACGATGAAGGTCGACGGCTCGGACCTGCGCAAGACGCACCAGCGGACCATGAATTTCGAGATCTTCGGCCACGAGTGGTTCAGCCCCGACGGCAGGCAGGTGCTCTATGATCTGCAGACGCCGCGCGGCCAGGTCTTCTGGGTCGCCTCCGTGGACCTGGAGACGGGCAAGCGCGTCTATCGCCGGGTCGAACAGAACGACTGGTCGGTGCACTACAACGTCTCGTCGGACGGACGGATGTTCGCGGGCGACGGCGGCGACGGCGACATGGTGGCCCATGCGCCGGACGGAAAATGGCTCGTCCTGCTGCGTCCCGAGCCGATCGTCGACGAGGATCCGTCCAGCGACAAGGACGATCAGATCAGCGTCGAGTATCTGCGGTCGCAGCGCCTGGTCGACCTGTCGAACCATGACTACCGGCTGGAGCCCAACCTGACCTTCACGCCGGACGGCCGATGGATCGTCTTCGTCTCCAACATGCATGGCGCCAATCACGTCTATGCGGTGGAGGTGGCGCGGGCGGCCTGACGCCCGCCGTCTCCCCCTCTACGAAAAAGGGCTCTGGAGCGATCCGGGGCCCTTCCTGTTTCGGCGACGCCTCGAGGCAGGTTCCGTAACCTCATGAAATCGTCGCTGTTTTCACGGCTCACTGCAGTCTCGCACGGAGGCCGACAAGAGCCTGTTGCAAAAAGCGGGAAGCTGTTGCAAGAAGTGACACGCGTATCGTCCAACTATACGCAACAGCATACCAACAAATGACACCGGTGCCACGGGCTTCGGTGCGGGGAGAGAAATATGGCACGACCCTTCCGCAACGTCCGCGCCCTCTGTGTCGCCGGCGCTTCCGCCACCGCCCTGATGTGGGGCGTCGCGCCCGCCATGGCCCAGGACGCCGCCGATCAGACCACGGGCGAGGACGCCACCGTCGTCGACGAGATCGTCGTCACCGGCTTCCGCTCCAGCCTGCAGCAGGCGCTGAACGTCAAGCGCCGCGAGGCCGGCGCCGTCGACGCCATCCTGGCTGAAGACATCGCCGACTTCCCCGACCAGAACCTCGCCGAGGCCATCCAGCGGCTGCCCGGCGTGACCATCGAACGGGTCAACGGTCAGGGCACGACCATCTCGGTGCGCGGCCTGGGCGCCGACTTCACCCGCACCCGCATCAACGGCCTGGAGGCCCAGGCGGCGTCGGGCGGCAACCGCAACCGCAGCTTCGACTTCTCGATGTTCGCCTCCGAGCTGTTCAACAGCATCAAGGTCCGCAAGACCCAGTCGGCCGAGATCGAGGAAGGCTCGCTGGGATCGACCGTCGACCTGCAGACCGGCCGCCCGCTGGACTTCGCGAACAGCGGCTTCAACTCCGCCCTGTCAGTCCAGGCCTCCTACAACGACCTGTCGGAAAAGACCGTCCCGCGCACGGCCGGCCTGCTGAGCTGGTCGAATGACAGCAAGACCTTCGGCATCCTGGGCTCCATCGCCTATTCCGAACGTTCGCCGATCCTCGAGAGCTTCAACACGACCCGTTGGCAGAAGGGCGACCCGACGAAAGCCTACGGCGTTGGTCAGAACTTCGGCGGCTGCGTTCCCTGCACCACAGAGGCCCAGCGCACTGAACTGCTGAACGCCTTCTATCCGCGCATCCCGCGCTACACCTTCGGCAACACCCAGGAAGACCGCCTGGGCATGACCGGCGCCCTGCAATGGCGCCCCAGCGACCGCACCGAGGTCGTCCTGGACCTGCTGTGGTCTCGCCTGAACTCCGAACTGGAAAGCCCCAACGTCGAGGCCTGGGCATTCAGCCGCGCGGCCGTCAACAACGTCATCGTGCGCGACTACGCCATCGACGCCGGCAAGAACGCCCTGTCCTACGGCGTGTTCGACAACATGCTGGTGCGCTCGGAAAACGGCTTCACCCGCAATGAAAGCACCTTCGCCCAGGCCTCGCTGAACGTCCGCCACGACTTCACGGATCGCCTGCGCGGCAACATGAAGCTGGGCCTCAACAAATCGGAAGCTCGCACGCCGACAAACGTCACCTACGCCTTCGAACAGGCGGGGGTGAACGGCTACACCATCGACTTCCGCGGCAACGATCGCCTGCCGATGATCGACTACGGCTTCGACATCACCTCGGGCAAGGACTTCACCCTGATCCAGGGCACGCGCTCCACCAGCGGCGGCGATTTCGACAACAACGTCTTCGCCGGCGCCCTGGAGTACGACTGGACGCCTTCCATCACCTTCAAGGCCGGCGGCGAATACCGCACCTACGGCTTCAGCACCTGGGGCGTGGCGCGGGCTCAGACGGCTACGGCGGGCGCTGACCGGATCACCGGCGTGGACGCCCTGGGCAAGATCGTCAGCATCGACGGCAAGATCGGCGTGCCGTCGGGGTCGGACCTGAGCTTCATCGTTCCCGACATCTCGAAGATCAACGACTTCCTCAGCGTCTACGACGACCCGCTGGTGCCGAACCGCAGCGAGCGCGAAGTCGACGAAACGGACAAGGGCGTCTTCGTCCAGGCCGACTTCAACACCGAGGTCGCCAACATGACGGTGCGCGGCAACGTCGGCGTCCGCTACGCCAAGACGGAAGTCGAATCCAAGGGCTGGCAGACGATCTCGTTGCCGGGCGGCGGCAACGCCTACGACTACGTCACCGCCTATAACGACTACGACGACGTCTTGCCGTCGTTCAACCTGGCCATCGAACCGCGCGACGACCTGGTGATCCGCCTGGGCGCCGCCAAGGTGATGTCGCGTCCGACCCTGGGCGACCTGACCCCGGGCGGCGGCGTCTCGCCGACCACGCGCACCGTGTCCTACGGCAACCCGCTGCTGGATCCGTTCCGCGCCACCAACTACGACCTGTCGGTCGAGTGGTATTTCCAGAACGAAGGCCTGCTGGCCGCCGCCGTCTTCTACAAGGACATCGACAGCTTCATCACCTCGGTGACGGAATCGATCGTCTGGAGCGATCTGGGTCTGCCCGACGAGCTGCTGCAAGGCGCCGCGCGTCCGACCGACGTCTTCCAGGTCACGCGCAAGCTCAACGGCGAGGGCGGTTCGCTGCACGGGCTGGAGATCCAGTACCAGCAGCCCTTCACCTTCCTGCCCGGCCTGTGGTCGAACTTCGGCTTCATCGGCAACTTCACCTATGTCGACTCCGAGGTCGACTATGGCGCCGCCGGCAAGAACCGCCTGACGGGTCAGTCGAAGAACACGTTCAACACGACGCTGTATTACGAGGACGGCCCCTTCCAGGCCCGTGTCTCGGCGGCCTACCGCAGCGGCTATCTGATGTCGTTCCCGGGCGGCAACGGCAACTCGGAAGAGGGCATGAACGCGACGACCTACGTCGACGCCTCGATGTCCTACGACATCTCGGACAGCATGACGATCTCGCTGGAAGGCATCAACCTGACCGACGAGTACAACGATCGCTATGTCGACGAGACGAACCGCATCTCTGACTACCGTCACACGGGTCGCGAGATCGCTATCGGATTGCGCTGGAAATACTGATTCACCTCCCTGAACCTTTCAGCGTACCACTCGGCCCGGAGCATCTGCTCCGGGCCTTTTTTCTGTTCGGCCCCCTGCATTCGGACGAAGAAAAACCCCGACACCGAAACGCCGGGGTTTGAACAGTCCGTTCCGGACAAGAAGCCTCAGAGGCCGACCACGCCGCGCGACGCCGTGACCTTGGGTCCCGTTCCGTCCAGGGTGTCGATGTCGCAGTCGATGAAGCGCCAGTTGTCGGCGTTGGCGATGGTCCCCGCCTCGCGCACGTCCCAGCGCAGCCGCTCGAAGGTGAAGTCGCGCAGGGGCGCTTCCTCATAGGCGGCGGCCTCGAAGCCGATCTTGCCGCCCACCGCCCTGATGTCCGACAGGCGCACGTCGCGGATGCGAGGCACGCCCTGCTCGCGCGGGACCGGCGTCGCCAGCGCCCGCCAATAGTCCGGAACATCCGTCATGCCTGCCGGAATCTGGGCGTAGGAGTAGTTCGGATACCAGTTGAGATTCACCCGGAACAGGGTCGCCACGTCCTGCAAGTGGATGTCCCGCAGGGCGATGTTGTTGATGACCCCGCCGCGCGTGTGGCCCGACTTGAAGAAGATTCCCAGCGGCACGGGGTATTCGATCCGCAGGCCCGAAACCTCGATGTCCTGGAACCCGCCCGAGGTCTCGCTGCCGAAGGTCATGCCGGCCAGGGCGTCGCGCACGATGCAGTCGCGCACCTTCACCTCGCGGCAGGGCCGGGCGACCCTCAGGCCGTCCCAGTCGCGCCCCGCCTTGATGCAGATGGCGTCGTCGTTGACCGACAGGTCGCAACGCTCGACCAGCACCCGCTCCGAGGAATCGATGTCGATCCCGTCGGTCGAGGGCCCCCGGCCGCCCAGGTTGTTGCGGATGATCAGGTCCGACACCTTCACGTCGCGCGAATAGCAGACGTGCACGGTCCAGAAGCCCGAACGCGCCAGGTTCAGGCCCGACACCTCGACCTGGTCCGCGTCATAGACATGGATCAGGCGCGGGCGGCGACAGTCGTAGTCGGCCGCCCAACGCAGGTCGCGGGGATCATAATCGCGCCGCATCGCCCAATAGGCGTCCCAGAAGACCTTGCCGTCGCCGTCGACCAGCCCTTCGCCGGTGATGCGGGCGTTCCGCTCGCGATAGACGTTCAGCAGGCCCGCGGGCCACTCCATCTCGATCCCGGCGACGCGCGTGCGCACCATGGGATAGGCGGCGATGTCGCGCAGCCCCTTCAGCGTCGCGCCGCGCCCGATCAGCAGGGTGACGTTCGACTTCACGAACAGGGAGCCGGACAGATAGACGCCGGGCTTCAGCACCACCGTGCCGCCGCCCGCCCCCGCCGCCGCGTCGATGGCGGCCTGGATCGGACGGGTGTTGATGGTCTCGCCGTCCCCGACCGCGCCGAAGTCGGCGGCGTCGAAGGTCCGGCCGGTTCCCTGCGCCCAGGCGGGCGCGGCCGCCACGCCGGTCGCCACGGCGCCGGTAATTCCGAGTTGCAACAAAGAGCGGCGATGCATAGGCGTTCCTCACATGGTCGCGCCGCAAGATGGACGGCGCCTTGTCGCGGTTCACCGGTGTCATTCCGGCTTGCGCTGCTCGAGGACCATTTTATGGTACGCATCAGCAAATAGTGAAACCCCAAACGCCACGGGGTCCGTACCGGAGAGAACGCCTGTGACGCTACGCCGCGCCGCCCCGACGATCGCCTTCCTGCTCGCCAGCACCGTCTTGACCGCACCTGCGCTCGCCCAGTCGGCCGCAGGCGAGCCCTGGGCGCCGCAGTCCAACCCCGGCGTTGAGGCCGAATGGCTGACCGCGCGCCCGCGCCCCAACCTGGATTTCCGCGCGGACGCCCGCCCCTCGCGCGAACAGACCCTGGCGGCGGTCGAATACGTCGCCTCCTCCCAGATCACCGACATGGCCTCGCGTCCCCTGGCCCTGTCGACCGGCAGCAATCTGACGCAGATGTCGTCCAACTGGGTGGCCGCGACCTTCTACATCGGCGCGGCGCGGCTGGCGCGCGTCTCGGACGACCCCGAGACCCTGCGCTTCCTGACGGCCGTGGCCGAGCACTACAACTACAGCCTGCGCGGCGCGCGCTCAGGTCCGACCATGCTGAACGCCGACGACCAGACCATCGGCGACCTGTATCTGGAGCTCTATTCGCGCAGGGGTCAGGACGGGGTGCTGATGCCGCTGCGCCAGCGGCTGGACTATATGATCCCGCACCTGAACCGCGCGGGCGAGACTGACGCCCTGATCTGGTGGTGGGCCGACGCCCTCTACATGGCGCCGCCGGTTCTGGCGCGCATGTCGGCGGTGACCGGCGACCCGAAATACGTCCGCGCCATGGACAAGGAGTTCCGGCGCACCATCGACCGCCTGTGGGTCCCCGAGCAGCGCCTCTTCCTGCGCGACCAGCGCTTCGAGGGCCGCACCGAGGCCAATGGCCGGCCCGTCTACTGGAGCCGCGCCAACGGCTGGGTCATGGGCGGCCTGGCCCGCACCCTGGAGGCCATGCCCGCCGACTTCGAGGGCCGTCAGGACTACGTCGACATCTTCCAGGCCATGGCCGGACGCATCCGCGAACTGCAGCAGGACGACGGCCTGTGGCGCGCCAGCCTGCTGGCCCCCGAACTCTATCCTCAGGCCGAGACCTCGGGTTCGGTCTTCTACGTCTACGCCCTGGCCTGGGGGATCAACCACGGCCTGCTGGACCGTGCGACCTATGAGCCCGCCGTGCTCAAGGGCTGGGCCGCGCTCAACCGCCACGTCCTGCCCAGCGGCCTGATCGGCGCCACGCAGAAGACCGGCGACATGCCCGTGCCGACCGATCCGAACGAGGTCGGCCTCTACACCACCGGGACCTACATCCTGGCGGGGCTGGAGGTCGCCGACCTGAACGGTCCGCAAAAGAGCCTCCCCCTGGCCGAGCCCGCGCACGATGCGCCCGAGGTGATCGCCGCCACTACGCCCGCGCCGCCCGCGCCGGTCACCGTCGTCGGCGAGGCCGAGATCAAACGGCGGGCCGAGGAGATGCAGGCGACCCGCGCCTTGGCCTATGACCCGTCCTCGCTGGGCCGCCCCGCCGAGGTCGAACGCCTGACCCCGCCGCCCGCCGACCAGCAGCAGCCTCGCGCCGTCGTCCGCTTCGCGCCCGACCGCCTCGATGATCTTCTGTGGGAGAACGACCGCGTCGCGCACCGGATCTACGGTCCCGCCCTGGAGGCGCGAGAAGCGCCCTCCGGCTCGGGCGTCGACGTCTGGGCCAAGCGCGTCCGCTATCCCTACATGGACCGCCAGCTGCGCTTCCCCAATTACCACGTCGATCGCGGCGAGGGGCTTGACTACTACGACGTCGGTCGTGGTCGCGGCGCGGGCGGCCTGGGCGTCTGGTACGACAACAAGCTGTGGACCAGCCGCAACTTCTCGACCTATCGCATCGAGGCGACCGGCGGCGACGAGGCCCGCTTCAGCGTCGACTATCGCCCCTGGCCCGTCGATGTGGCCCGCAAGGTCTGGGAGACGCGCGAGTTCAGCCTGCCGCTGGGCTCCAACTTCACCCGCATGACCTCGACCCTGAACTCGGACACGAGCGAGCCCCTGATCGTCGGCGTCGGCATATCCAAACGCCGCAACGCGGCGAGCGCCGGCTTCGTCACCCGCGACGCCGCCAACGGCCGCCTGATGTTCTGGGAGCCGGCCAATCCCGAGCACGGCTCCATCGGCATCGCCATCGCCGTCGACCCGGCCCAGGTCGAAGGCTTCGCCGAGGACGCCGACAACTATCTGATCCTGGTCCGCGTCACGCCGGGCCGGCCCTTCACCTACTACATGGGCTCCGCCTGGGACGGCGGCCTGGACTTCAAGACCCGCGAAGCCTGGGAAGCGCACGTGGCCTCCACGGCCCTGGCTTTCTGACCCTCGGCGGCAGGGGCGTTTCCGCTCCTGCCGCCCCGCTTTCGATCACGCCAGGCGCGTCACCCGCACCGCCATCCAGGGCCGCCCCGGCAGGGCGACGGTCGGGCGCGCGGGATCATGGAAGAAGTATTTGGTTTCCTTGGCCGCCATGACGAACTCGCCCGGCAGGGCCTCGATCGTCATGTTCCAGGTATCGATGACGTCGACCCGGAAACGTTCTCCGCCCGTAATCTCGTCACGCGGCAGATCCAACGCCCATTCGGTCGGCGCCGCATCGCCGAAGTAGCGCAGGTAGTACTGCCCGGCGACGCCGCCCAGATGCTGTTCCCACCACTTGTCGATCGGTTCGACGCCTGGGGTCGGCCCGGCCTCCATGATCGACCTGAGGAAGGCCAGGCGCGGCGCGCTCTCGCCCCGCAGTTCGCCGCCCTCGCCCAGCCAGAAGCCGTCGCCCTTATGCCGGGGCAGACACTCGCTGTGACCGACATAGGTTCCGCCGATCAGGCCGTGCCAGAAGCCTCGCACCATTTCCGGCCCGGTCAGGTCGCCCCAACGGTCTTCCAGCGAGCCTTCGTAGCAGATCTCGTCGAAGATCACCGGCTTCCGCCACACGCTGCGATAGGTTTCCGCCCGCACGTCGTCGAGCACAGCCGAACCGTTCTGGATGCTGGCGTGAGTCACCCAGGGCTTTCCGTGGTCGTAAAGCCGCCGCCAGTTATGGATGGAGCGCAGGCGACCGTACGGGTCCTGGCTTTGCACCAACTGGAACAGTCGGTCGAAGTCAGAGTCCGTCTTGGTCTTCAGCAGGTCGAACTCATTGGCCAGCGACCACCAGACGTTTCGATAGGCCGCCAGGCGCGCGACGACATAACGGACGTAATGGTCATCCGCTTCAGCCGCCATTTCCTCGAAACCGAAGGTCTCGTCGTAGGGATGGAACAGGATGACGTCCGCCTGGATCCCCAGGTCGCACAGAGCCGCCACGCAGGCGTCGAGGCGCTGGAAATAGGCTGGATTGAAGCGGGTGAAATCCCAGTCACGCGGCCCCGGCCCCGTCTTCTCATAGGGAGAGAGAGCCTCGTTCGTGGCGATGGTGGCGTTGGGAAAGACCAGCATCCGCAGTTTGTTGAATGGAGAGGCGGCCAGGGTCTCCAGCGTCTGTCGCCGCCGGGCTTCCGGCTGATGGGTCCAGCCGTAGCTGGTGGTTCCGATCTGGCGGAAGGGCGCTCCATCGGCGTAGGCGAAGTGGTAGTCGTCCTGGACCGCCACGGGACCGTGGTTGCCGCTGGAAGGCGCGATCGCCTCGAACCTGCCTTCCTGACCGTTCAGCGCCTTCAGGTCGCTTTCGACCCGCCAACGCCACGCGCCCGGGGTCGGCGGCGAGAAGCGAATGCGATAGACGCCTCCGCCGTCATAGAAGCCTGGCGCTCGGACCGTCGTCTCGCCCTGGGTGAAGACGCCCGTCACGGCCGTCCGGAACGGCTCCGACGCGCCGGGCGCCGTCAGAGCCGTTTCGAACAGACCCCACTGCTCGACCTGGACGGCCTGGCTCGCAGCACGCGCCGCGCGTCCGCCGAGCGCGGCCCAGGCGGCTCCGGCCGCGCCGCTCGCCACTACGCTTCTGCGCGTCATCGTCAGTCTCATCGACTCATCCTCCCCTGGCAGCGGGTAGATAAGCCGATCAAAAATCATCATACAAGTTATGTGTGCAGGGCGCGGCCTTGCGCCGCGTCAGACCTGGTGCAGCTTCGCCGGGCGACGCTTCTTCCACGACCCCTCGATGTGGTCGCGCATGGCTCTGGCCGCGCCCTCCGGATCGCGCGCCATGATGGCGTCATAGACCCTTACGTGGGCCTCATGCGTCGCACGGATATGCTCCACGTTCAGCTTGCCGCTGTAGCTGTGGGTCTTCACGGCCTTGCTCTGGATGCTGTCGATGATGGCCTTGCTCAGCCGATCGCCCGACAGGCTCATGATGATGTCGTGAAAGGCCACGTCCTCATGCACATAGCCTGCGGGCGTGGTGATCAGGCTCTCCAGCTTCTGCATTTGCCGAGTCAGTTCCTCGGCGGCCTCAGGCGTCAGCTTGCGCGCGGCCTTGGCGGCCATCTCGCCCTCCAAGGAGGCGCGAATTTCCGACAGGTTGTCAAGATAGGACAGGCCGTCCTCGCGACGGAACAGAGCGCTCAGGATCATGGGGTCCAGCAGGTTCCATGAGGACGGATCCTGGATGATGGTGCCGCGGCCCTGCTGCGAGACGACCAGTCCCTTCTCCGTCAGCGCGGTCGTGGCTTCACGGACCACGGTCCGACTGACGCCATAGATGTCGCACAGGACGTTCTCGGGCGGCAGGGCCGATCCGGCGGGATGAATCTCGGTGACGATGGCGTTGACGAGATCCTCGACCACGGCGGCCGACAGTCGCGGCCGACGCGCGACGCGAGACGACGTTTGGGGGGTCACAGCCATGATCTGATCTCGTTCGACGCTCCGCGCCCAGGCTGGGCCAGCATACGTATCACGATATGAGAGTCGAGACGCCGACCGCCATTGAAAGGCTCTGTTTTCCCGCCAGTTGGGACTTGCCAGCCCGAAACATCATACATATTATCAAACTGCATTCGGTTGGCTTGAGAGTTTCATGAAGATCACCGGCTATCGCAGCCTCACCACCGTCCACGACTGGGGCCGCCCGATCGGCGACGCCAACGGGGTGATCGCATCGGGCGTCACCGAGAACGCTATCCTCCTGCTTGAGACGGATGGCGGCCTGACCGGGGTGGGTCTGGGTCAGCATGCCGACATCGCCAGGGTCTTTCCCGCTGTCGAGAACGAGGACCCCCGCGCCGTCACCGCCCTCTATGACAGAATGCTGGCCCATGTGTTCAAGAGCGGCCACGCCGGCGCCACCTTCGGGGCCATCGCCGCCATCGACATGGCCCTTTGGGATCTGAAGGCCAAGATGGCTGACGAGCCGCTGTGGCGGATGCTGGGCGCGCGTGATCGCTTCGTTCCCGGCTATGCGTCGGGACTATGCTTCGGCCTGGACGACGACGCCTTCGCCGCCCATTACGCCCAATGGGCCGAGCGCGGATTCAGCTCCGCCAAGGTCAAGGGCGGCCTGGATCTGGATCGCGACATCCGCCGCCTCAAGATCGCCCGCGAGGTGCTCGGCCGCAACAGCGCGCGCCCCGCCCTCATGCTCGACGTCAACGAGTGCTGGAGCCGCAAACAGGCTGTCCGCCATCTCGCGGAGATCCAGCAGCATCTGGATTTGACCTGGATTGAGGAGCCGGTCCGTCGCTGGGACGCCGACGGCCACGCCATGATCAGCCGCGCCGCCCATTGCGCCGTCGCCACCGGCGAGAACCTGACGGGTCTGGATCAGTTCACCCCCCTGTTCGACGCCAAGGCGGTCGACATCGTCCAGACCGGCAGCGTTTGGGGCGTCACCCACTTCCACCGCGTCTCCATGGCCGCCCATGCCCACAACCTGCCGGTTTCGCCGGTCGGCTACGACTGCAACCCGATCGCTCACGCCGCCGCCGCCGCTCCCAACATGCTCGGCGTCGAACTTCAGGACTTCGGCTTCCCGATCGGCCTCAAGGTCGATCAGGAAATCGCTGACGGCGGCCTGATTCTGGGTGATCGTCCGGGCTTGGGAATCGAGGTCGACGAGGCGGCGATCAACGCCAACCGGCTGAGCGGAACCTGGTCCAGCCCCAGCGGGCCTCATGTCCGCCCCAGGCGGGCCGGGCTCGACCTGGTCCCGAACAACCGGACCGCCGCCAACCGATAAGACGTCACAAGACGCGATTGGAAACGACAGGATGCAGCAGAACAGTCTAGGCGGCGACGGCCCTCTGGTGTCCACGCTGGCGCTCGGCGGAGCCTCTCTGGGCGGCGTCTATCAGGACGTATCGCAGGCCGAAGCCGATGAAGTGGTCGCCGCCGCGTTGCAGGCCGGCGTCAATCTGATCGATGTCGCGCCCTATTACGGCCTGACCCGCGCCGAGACAGCCCTGGGCGTCGCCCTGCGCGGCGCGGCGCGCAACGACTACGTCCTGATGACCAAGGTGGGCCGCTATGGCGACAAGGATTGGGACTTCTCGCGCGACGGCACCCTGCGCAGCCTGGACGCCAGCCTTGCGCGTCTCGGCGTCGACCACATCGACGTGCTGCAATGCCACGACATAGAGCATGGCGACAGACGCCAGTTGCTGGACGAAGCCCTGCCGACCCTGCGGACGCTCAAGAGCGAGGGCGTCATCGGACGGATCGGCGTCACCGGCTACGACCTCTCCCTGCTCGAAGATGTCGCCGTTGAGCAGCAGGTCGACACCGTCATGGCCTATTGCACCTACACCCTTCAGGATCGACGTCTGGCCGAAACGGCCCGACGCCTGAACGCGGCGGGAATCAGCGTCTTCAACGCCTCGCCGCTCGGCATGGGACTGCTGACGGCCAAGGGCCCTCCGGACTGGCATCCCGCCCACCCCGCCGTGCGTCAGGCGGCCGCAGAAGCGGCGAAGGCCTGCGCCGCACTCGGTGCGGACCTGTCCGTCGTCGCGCTGCAGTTCGCCTTTCAAACCGCGGCCCGGATCGGCGTCGCTTCCACCGTGGTCGGCATGTCCAAGGCGTCCAATCTGACCCGCAACATCGAAGCCATGACCGCCCCGCTGGATCCGGCGATCCTCGCCGCCGTCGAGGCCGCCCTGGCCTCCGTGCGCGACATCGGTTGGGACGTACTGCCCGGCGATGGCGGCAAGGCCGGCCGATGATCGACGCTCACCTTCACCTGTGGGACCCGCAGCGTCTCAGCTATGACTGGCTGAAGCACGTTCCATCCATCGCCGGACGTCACGGCCCCGAGGAGTGGGCGCGCCAGCAGGCGGAGCCTCGCCAAGCCGTCTTCGTCCAGGCCGACTGCGCGCCCGAACAAACCCTGAATGAGGTCGATTGGGTCAGCGGCCTGGATCGCTCCCCCTTGCAGATTCTCGGCGTGGTCGCCTTTGCGCCGCTGGAAGAAGGGGAAGCCGTCAGGCCCCTGCTGCGCCAATTGAAACAACGACCTCTGGTTTGCGGCGTCCGTCGCTCAGTCCAGAATGAAGCGCCCGGCTTCATCTCCTCGGCCGCCCATATCGAGGGTCTGGTCGCGTCAGCCGAAGAAGGACTCAGCCTGGACCTCTGCGCCCGCGACCACCAGTTGCCCGAACTGATCGAAGCCCTGGACGCGCTGTTCGCGGCCGCGCCGCACGCGCGCGTCGTCTTGGACCATCTCGGCAAACCCGACATCGCCGTCGGCAAGGGCGACATCCGCCATAGCGATTGGGCCGCCAATCTGGAGCATCTGGCGAAGCGGCCTCAGGTCTTCGCCAAACTGTCCGGCCTGACGACCCAGGACGACTGGGCCGAGGGCCGGGACGAGGCCCTGCGCCCCTATATCGACCACGCCCTGACCTGCTTCGGTCCTTCGCGCCTGATGTACGGCGGGGACTGGCCTGTCGCTGAACTGGCCCGAGGGGGACTGTCCCGCTGGAGGACGCTTTTCGACATCGCCACAGCCCGCCTTTCGAACGCCGAGCGTGCGCTCATCCGTCATGAGACCGCGCGCGGCTTCTACCGCCTGCCACCCGTCTGATATCGCCGCGAGCCCTGGATTTCCCATGACCCTCGAACGAACCGCCCAGACCGTCGAAGGCGTTCGCCGTCGCCGGCTCCAGCTATCGCTGATGGTCAATTTCTTCCTGCTGATGGCGCTTTACAGCGGCGTGCTCGGCGTGCTGCTGCCCAATCAGATCGCGGCCCTGGACCCCGCGAACAAGGCCAACAACCTGGCCCTGCTGTTCGCCGTCACCTCGGTCTTCTCGACCCTGACGACGCCGATCGCCGGCGCTCTTTCCGACCGGACCCGTTCACGCTGGGGGCGGCGGTCTCCGTGGATCGCCATAGCCTCGGTGATCGGCTCGATCTGTCTTTTCGGCGTGTCCTGGATGACCAGCTTCTGGGCCCTGATGGTGTTCTGGGTCATGGCCACGGTCGCCTACAACTCCATGCAGCCGGCCATGACCACCGTCATCGCCGACCGCTTCCCGCCCGAGGCGCGCGGCGTGGTGTCCGGCATCGTCGGCGCCGGGATGACGGCCGGCCTGACCGCCGGCACGGTGGTCGCCGGCTATCTGGCGGGCGCCCAGGTCATGGCCTACGCCCTGTTCGCCCTGGCCATCGCCGCCTCCTGCCTCGTCTTCGTGGTCATCAACCGCGAGCCGTCCAGCGCCGACCTGCCCGCCCGGCCTTTTTCGTGGATCGCCTTCGCCAAGGGGTTCTGGATCAGTCCGAAGGAGCATCCCGACTTCGCCTGGGCCTTCGCGGGACGCTTCACGGTCTACATGGGCTACCAGGCCATCGCGGCCTACATGCTCTACATCCTGCGCGACTATATCGGTCTGTCGGACGGCGACTCCAACATCGCCATCGCCAATATGGCGATCCTGACCCTGATCTGTCTGGTGGCGTCGTCGCTGGTCTCGGGCTGGCTGTCGGACCGTTATCAGCGCCGCAAGCCCTTCGTCTTCGGCGCCAGCCTGATCATGGGCTGCGCCATGCTGGCTCCCCTCCTGCTGCCGAACATGACGGGGATGTGGATCTATGCCGGGATCATCGGCCTGGGCTACGGCATGTTCATGTCGATCGACATGGCCCTGATGACCCAGGTCCTGCCTCAAAGCGCCGAGGGGGATGAAGGCAAGGACCTGGGCGTGCTGACCACGGCGGTCAACATTCCCCAGATCATCAGCCCGGTCATGGCCGCCGTTCTGCTGCACCTGTTCGACGGCGACTATTCGGTGATCTTCATCGCCGCCGTGATCTTCGTCTTCGGTTCCGCCCTCTGCGTCATGCCGATCCGATCCGTCCGCTAACGCAGCGAAATGTTATAATACGTATGATGATAATTTGACATACCGAAACGGCGTTCGTAGGGTTTCATCAAGGCCGGAAAAAACAGGCCGCCAGGTTGGAACCTCAGCAGGACCCCGTGATGTCAACAAAGACCCATCTGATGGCCGCGACCGCCTTGGGCGTGCTGGCCGTCGCCCTACCCGCCGTCGCCTCGGCTCAAGTCGCATCTGCTTCTGATACCGGTGGCCAGGACGCCACCGTCGTAGACGAGATCGTCGTCACCGGCATCCGCGCCAGCCAGCAGCAATCCATCGACATCAAGCGTAAAGCCGTCGGCGTCGTCGACTCGATCGCGTCCGAGGACCTGGGCAAGCTGCCCGATCAGAACGTGGCGGAATCGCTTCAGCGCGTGCCTGGCGTCACCATCGACCGCAACCGCGGCGAAGGCCGTTTCGTGACCGTGCGCGGCTTCGGCCCCAAGTTCAACGCCGTCACCGTCAACGGCCGCACCCTGGCCACAGACAACAACGGCCGCGAGTTCTCCTTCGACGTCCTGCCGTCCGAAATCATCGCCGGCGCCGATGTCTACAAATCGCCCCAAGCCGACATCAACGGCGCCTCGATCGGCGCCACCATCAATGTCCGCACCTTGCGTCCGCTGGACCAGCGCGAGTCCTTCGCCGCCGCCGCCTCGGTCGGCTCGACCTGGGCCGAACTGGCCGACAGCTACAGCTCGGACGCTTCGGGCGTCCTGTCCTGGCGCAATGACGACCGCACCCTGGGCTTCGCCCTGGCCGCCTCCTACATCGACCAGGACACCCGCAACGACGAATTCACCATCGGCGCCGGCCACGTCTTCCGCTCCAGCGGTGATTCCTACTACAGCCGCGGCGGCGTCCAGGGCGCGCGCATCGGACCCGACGTGGCGCCTTTCGACAAGGTCTCCATGCCGTCGAACCTGTCGCCCTTCTTCTTCGAGCGCAGCAAGCAGATGCTGGGCCTGAACGCCTCGGGCCAGTATCGCCCGCAGGACAATCTGACCCTGACGCTCGACGCCATGTACGTGAAGGCGGACATCACCGAACGGCAGACCGGACTTGCCTTCGACTTCGCCGGCGGCGACTTGGTCGAGCAAGTGGTCCAGGGCAATGAGGCGGTCTATCAGCGCTACGTCGGCGGCTTCGTCGACCAGATCATGCAATACGACACCCGCAACGTCGAAACCCGTCAGTTGGGCTTCAACGCGGACTGGCAGGTCACCGACGATCTGAAGCTGTCGTTCGACGTCTCGACCTCGACCGCGGAACGCAAGAGCGACCAGGCGCCCAGCTTCACCACCATCCGCCGCAAGGGCGTCGACCTGTGGTGGGATCGTCGTGGCGGTTCGCCCATCTATGAATACGGCTTCGGCTACCCGGGTTCGAACGCCGACGCCGCCGTCGATCCGAACGGCCTGACCGCACACTACTACATCTGGAACAGCCCCGGCCGGACCAAGGACACCATCGACGAATACCGTATCGACGGCGAATGGGCGCCGGCCGGCAACGTCACAGTCTATGCCGGCATGGGTTATCAGAACCGCGTCAAGGACATCTACGGCACCTCCATGCCGTTCGGTCAGCAATGCGCCTATTGCGACTCCAACGAGGCCCTGCCGGCGGACCTGTTCACGCCGACCGGCATGAACTTCTTCGACGGTCGCGGCGGCGACATCATGCACGACTGGCTGACCTATGATCCCAACGCCCTGATCGCCTATGTGAAGGGTCTGGCCGATCGCGACGGCAAGCCGTTCGAACCCAGCGTCCATGACCCTTCCGGTTCGTCCGTCGTCGATGAGAAGGTCTGGACCGGCTATCTGATGGGTCAGGTCGAGGCCGACCTAGGCGGAATGCCGCTGACGGTGAACATGGGCGTTCGCATCGAGGACACCTCCTACACCTCGTCCGGCGCCTCGCGCACGGTGCTGAGCGCCAAGCCCAACGGCGCCGGTCAGAACATCATCGTCCTGTCCGACGTGGAGCCGATCAGCTTCAAGGGCGAATACACTGACATCCTGCCGTCGTTGAACGCTCGCCTTTCCGTCACCGACGACGTCATCGTGCGCTTCGCCGCCTCGCGCGTCATGACGCGCCCGACGCTCAGCGACCTGTCGCCCCGCCAGTCGATCCAGACCAACCCCGGCAATGAATCGATCAAGCGCGGCAACCCCGACCTGAAGCCCTTCCGCGCGACGCAGTTCGAGGCGGGGGTCGAGTGGTACTTCGCTCCGACGTCGCTGCTGTCCTTCGCGGCCTTCTACAAGAACCTCGACTCCTTCGTGAGCACCAGCACGACGACGGAACGCGTCGACGAGGTCGACTTCTCGGTCACGGTGCCGAGCAATGGCGACGGCGCGACCATCAAGGGCGTCGAACTGGGCTATCGTCAGGTGTTCGACAACCTGCCGGCGCCGTTCGACGGCCTGGGCGCCCAGGCCAGCTTCACCTACGCCGACTCCGACGCCGAATACTCCAACGCCGGCGGCGTCTCATACGGCCTGGAAGGGCTGTCGAAATACTCCTACAGCCTCGTCGGCTTCTATGAGAAGGGCCCGATCCAGGCTCGCCTGGCCTATACGTGGCGCGATGAGTTTGTCGCCGTCGCCGTCGGCCGCAACAGCGAGCCGGAGTTCTTCGACGCCTATGGCCAGTTGGACGCCGGCGTTTCCTACGACGTGACGGACAAGGTCACCGTCTTCCTGGACGCCCTCAATCTGACCGACGAGGAGGAGTTCCTCTATTCGGTCTCTCCGGACCGGACCAAGGAATTCCGCACCACCGGCCGCCGCGTGTCCGCCGGAGTGCGCATGCGCTTCTAACCCCTCTCTCCCTGCCGTTTTGGTGCGCCGCCTCCCGTTCGTCGGGGGGCGGTTTTTCTTTGTCTGCAAGCCTCCTCTCTCCCGCTTGACGATGGGCCTATGGAGGCCTAGCTAAACATAATATGTCTTATGTTTAGGAGCTCAGGGATGAGACTGGCAGGCAAGACCGCCCTGGTGACGGCGGCGGCGCAGGGGATCGGGCGCGCGACGGCCGAAGCCTTCCTGCGCGAAGGCGCGACCGTCATCGCCGTGGACATCAACGCCGACGGCCTGGCCGACCTGGAGGGCGCGACGACGCGCAGGCTGGATGTCACCGACCCGCAGGCGGTCCGCGCCATCGCCGCGGAGTTCCCCCAGGTCGACGTGCTCTACAACTGCGCCGGGTTCGTCCATGCGGGCACCATCCTAGACTGCGAAGAAGACGACTGGGCCTTCTCCAACACCCTGAACGTCACCGCCCAGTACCGCATGATCCGCGCCTTCCTGCCGCAGATGATCGCGGGCGGCGGCGGCTCGATCATCAACATGTCCTCGGTCTGCTCCAGCATCAAGGCCGTGCCCAACCGCTTCGCCTATGGCGCCACCAAGGCCGCCGTGATCGGCCTGACGAAATCCGTCGCCGCCGACTTCGTCACCCATGGCATTCGCTGCAACGCCATCTGCCCCGGCACGGTCGAAACCCCGTCACTGCTGCAGCGGCTGCGCGACACCGGCGACTTCGACAAGGCCTATGCCGAATTCACCGCCCGTCAGGCCATGGGCCGTTTCGGCCGCCCGACCGAGTTGGCGGCCCTGGCCGTCTACCTGGCCTCCGATGAATCCGCCTTCACCACCGGCACGGTCAATGTGATCGACGGCGGCTGGGTCAACTGAGCTTCTGCAGGAACCGTTCACGATGAAACTTCTTCGCTTCGGCCCCCAGGATCAGGAAAAGCCTGGCGTGATCGACGCCGACGGCCGTATCCGCGACCTCAGCGGCGTCATCCCGGACATCGATGGCGCCGCCCTGTCGGACGACAGCCTGGCCCGCCTGCGCGCGCTCGACCTGACCGCCCTGCCTCTGGCGCCGGAGGGCGTCCGCTACGGCGCCTGCGTGGGCAAGGTCGGGAAGTTCCTCTGCATCGGCCTGAACTACGCCGACCACGCCGAAGAGTCCGGCCTGCCCATCCCTGAAGAGCCCGTGCTCTTCTCCAAGGCGATCTCCTGCATCGTCGGCCCGAACGACACGGTGCTGAAGCCCCGAGGCTCCACCAAGCTGGACTGGGAAGTCGAGCTGGGCATCGTCATCGGCAAGGACGCCGCCTACGTTTCGGAAGAAGAGGCCGAGGCCTGCATCGCCGGCTACTGCACGATCAACGACGTGTCCGAGCGCGCCTTCCAGACCGAGCGGGGCGGCACCTGGGACAAGGGCAAGGGTTGCGACACCTTCGGCCCGATCGGCCCCTGGCTGGTCACCCGCGACGAGGTTCCTGACCCCACCGACCTGCACATGTGGCTGAAGGTCAACGGCAAGACCTTCCAGGACGGCTCGACCGCCACCATGATCTTCAAGCCCGCCTTCATCGTCCACTACGTCAGCCAGTTCATGAGCCTGCAGCCGGGCGACGTCATCTCCACCGGCACCCCGCCGGGCGTCGGCCTGGGCCAGAAGCCCGAGCCGCTTTACCTGAACGCCGGCGACGTGATGGAACTCGGGATTGCAGGCCTGGGCGAGCAGCGACAGGTCGTCGCGCAGGCCTTATTTCCGTCCCCGTCCAGCATTGACACCGAGGGTTCATCCGCTAGGTTCATATCATAATACATAATATGATTATGGGGAGTGCGGGACATGGGGCAGGCAACAGGTTTCGGCAGACTCGCAGCGGGGATCTTCACCGCAGGGCTCATGCTTTCGGCGAACGCCGCCGCGGCGCAGACGATGATCCATGTCGCGCCCGGCGGCGATGACCGCAATCCCGGCAGCGCCGCCCGGCCCGTCAAGACCCTGCCCCGCGCCCAGGCCCTGGTTCGGGATCACAATCGGCGCGACGACGTGATCGTCGAGATCGCGGGCGGCGTCTATCGCCTGGATCAACCTCTCGTCTTCAAGGCGGCCGACGGCGGTCAGGGCGACCACTCCGTGATCTGGCGCGCCAAGGACGCGGATCGACCGGTCGTCTCCGGCGGCTTCGACGTCTCCGGCTTCACCCTGTTCGATGAAGATCGCCGCATCTATGTGGCCGACCTGCCCAAGGGGTTGGACGCCCGGCAGGTCTGGGTCAACGACACCCTGGCCGAACGCCCCTGGCTCGAGATCCGTCATTCGGACGTCAGCTTCACCGCAACGGGCCTGCAGATCACCAACCCTGACCTAGCCTTCATCGGCTCGCTGCAACACCCGGAACGGCTGGAGATCGAGGCGACCGGCTTCTTTACAGACCGCTTCTCGCCCGTCGCCTCGATCAGCGGGACGACGCTGACGATGCAGCAACCCGCCTGGGACAACAACACCTGGGGCTACGACACCATCTCGAAGCCCATCTTCCCAGACGATTCCCGCCTGTTTCTGGTCAATGCTCCCGAACTGATCGGCAAGACCAACGACTGGCACGCCAAGCCCTATCAGTGGTTCATCGATCCAAAGGCGGGAAAGCTCTATCTTCGCATCGCCCAGGACGACGACATCGCCAGGCTGCGGGTCACGATTCCCGCCCTGCCCGCCCTGATGTCGATCAGCGGCACGCCCGAGGCGCCGATCCGCAACCTCTCCTTCAGCGGTCTTCGCTTCTCCTACACCTCGTGGATGGGTCCTTCCGAGTCGACCGGCTACGCCAACCAGCAGAGCGGCGCCTTCCTCAAGGATGTGTCGTCCATCCGACCGGCGGACGCCTGGTCCTCGTGCGGTTGGGGCTGCCCGGAGTTCGAATCCATGCGCCAGCTGTGGCATCAGATTCCTGCCGCCGTGCAGGTAGCGGCGGCCCACAACATCGTGTTCGAGAACAACCATTTCACCCAGTTGGGCCAGATCGCGCTCGGTCTGGGCAATGAGGCCAACGCCAATCTGTCTGGGGTCGGCCTGGCGGTTCAGGACGTGCGGGTCAGCCGCAACCACTTCGGCGTCCTGTCCGGCAGCGCCATCATGGCGGGCGGAGTGCGCCTGGACGCTCACCACCCTACGGATCCGAACCTGATCCTTCGCAATATTGAGATCGCCGATAACGTCATCGCCGGCGTCAGCCAGGACTACAAGGACAACGCCGCCATCCTGACGACCTACGTCGACGGCGCGCGCATCCTGCACAACGACATCACCGACGCCCCCTATGATGCGGTCGCCGTGGGCTGGGGCTGGGGCTACAACGACGCTGGCGGCAACCCCAACTACGACCAGAACCAGAAGGGGTATCTCTACAACACCCGCTTCACCACGCCCACGACGCTCCGCAACACGCTGATCGAAGGCAACCGCATCCACGGGGTGAAGACCTGGTACATGGACGGCGGAGCCATCTACAACCTGTCCGCCAACCCGAACGCGATCATCCGCGGCAACCACATCTTCGACATTCGCGACAAGATCGGCGTCTATCTGGACGAGGGGTCCAAGCACTTCACTGTCACCGGCAACGTCATCGACACCCAGGGCAAGTGGCTGAACATCAACACGGCCGGGCGAATGTATGACCGCGGCATCTCGACCGACAACCGCGCGACCGGAAACTGGCACAACTCCCTGCGCACCGGCGGCCGCTGGCTGGCCCGCATCGGCAACACGGCCGAGGGCAACTTCCTCTATCCGGCCCGCGACTGGCCGGCCGAGGCCAGGGCCGTCATGGACGACGCAGGCCCTCGCCCTATCGCTGAGTCCGCCCCTGTCGCTGAGTCCGCCCGATGAGCGCGGTTTCGCGTCGCGGCCTGCTGGGCGGAGCAGGACTGGCTGGACTGGCCGCCGCCGCTCCCGCCGCCTCGGCCCGCGCCCTGCAGACGCCCCCGCTGGAGGTGCTCGACCTCAGAGCCTCCTCCGCCGTTGAACCGATCGGGCTTGAGGATCAGGCCGTGCGCCTGTCCTGGCGGCTGCAAAGCCCCGACCGGGACGTTCATCAAACCCGCTACGAGATCCAGGCCGCCAGCACGCGCGAACTGCTGGAGAGCGGCGCGCCCGATCTTTGGCACGCAGGCGAAGTGCTGACGGATCAGAGCATGGACGTGTCCTGGCTGGGCAGTCCGCTCAAATCGCGCCAGGTCGTCTGGTGGAGGGTGCTGGTGCGCGACAACAAGGGACGGCGTGCGACCAGCGCCGTCTCGCGCTTCGAAATGGGCCTGATTCAGCCTTCGGATTGGCGAGCGAACTGGATCGCGGCCGAGACCGTCATGGCCCGCGCAGACCGCGAGGCGGGTCTTCTGTGGATGCGCGGCGATCGTCCGGCGGACCGATCCGACCGCTATTTCCGCCTGAACTTCACCCTGCCTTCGGCGGCCGACGTCACCCTTTTCTCCATAGCCAATTTCGACGCCGAAATCTGGCTGGACGGACGCACGGTGGAGCGCCCGCATCACCCGTCCATCTCGTTCGGCGTCGCGCCGATCGCCGAGACCCGCCACCGCCTGGGCGCAGGCCGTCACGTCGTGGCCTTCCGGGTCAAGGATCCCAACGCCTTCAACGAGCCCAAGCTGCACGAAATCGCAGCGGCGGCCATGATCCGCGCCGACCTGGGCGGCGGCCGCGTCGAGCGCATCACCTCACGCGGCATGAAGACGGCGCTGCACGCCCCGACCGGTTGGGAGCAGCCCGGCTTCAACGACGCGCGCTGGTCCGCCGCCGATGTTTCGAAGAACCAGCCTCAGGCCTGGCCAGGCTATGGCGCGTTTCTGCTGCGCAAGGGGTTCACCCTGTCGCGCCCGGTCGCCCACGCCCGCCTCTATGCGACAGCGCTCGGCGTCTATGAGGCGCAGATCAACGGCCGTCGCGTCGGCGACGCCCTGCTCAGCCCTGAAAGCACCGACTTCCGCAAGACGGCCCTCTATCAGGTCCACGACGTGACCGATCTGCTGTCGCCCGGCGAGAACGCCATCGGCGCCATGGTCGGCGACGGCTGGTACGGCAGCTATCATGCACCGGCGGGCCGCTACGCCTTCGGCGACGCGCCGCTGCGCTTCTTCGCCCAGTTGGAGGTCACCTATGCGGACGGCGTACGCGAGACCATCGTCACCGACGACAGCTGGCGCCTGACCGAGGCCCCGGTCACCAAGGGCGAAATCTACTATGGCGAGGACTATGACGCCCGGCTGGAGAAGACCGGTTGGGCGACGCCCGGCTATGACGCCGGCGGATGGCGCGCGGTCGAGATCGCGCCGAAGCCGCCGTGCGCGCTCAAGGCCCAGGTCAGCCCGCCCTTGCGCCGCATCGAGACGCTGAAAGCCAAGTCGATCACAAAGGTCGGCTCGAACTATATCCTCGACTACGGGCAGAACTTCTCCGGCTGGTCGCGCCTGAAGGCGAAGGGCCGCGCCGGCCAGGCCGTCACGCTGAAGTTCGCCGAGGTGCTGCAGAACGACGGACACGTCGACCAGTCCAACCTGCGCGCCGCACGCGCCGCGCTCGTCTATACTCTGAGGGGCGATCCGGCCGGGGAGACCTATGAGCCGCGCTTCACCTATTTCGGCTTCCGCTACGTGGAGGTCGAAGGTTTTGAGGAAGCGACGGGGCGCGCGCCCACGGCCGATGATATCGAAGGCATCGTCGTCTCCTCCAACCTGACCGAGACGGGTCACCTGAGAGTGGCCGATCCCGTGATCCACGGCCTGTGGCGCAACACCCTGTGGAGCCAGCGCTCCAACTTCTTCGGCGTGCCGACCGACTGCCCGCAACGCGATGAGCGCCTGGGCTGGACTGGCGACGCCAACGTCTTCTGGGACGCGGCCGCCTTCAACATGGACGTCGCCGCCTTCACCGAACGGTTCATGGGAGACGTGCGCGACGCCCAGGGGCCGCGCGGCGAGTTTCCCGACTATGCGCCCGCCGGCTGGCAGGACCTGGGGCTGGGCGCCTCGCCCGGCTGGGCCGACGGCGGGGTCATCCTGCCCTGGACGGCGTGGAAGCGTTACGGCGACACCGCCGTGGTGGATCAGAACTGGGCCGCGATGACGCGCTATCTGCGCTTCATCCTGGAGCACAACCCAGACTACATCTGGCGCCGCGAGCGCGGCTATGATTTTGGCGACTGGGTGGCGCTGGATGCGGTCAATCCAGGCGACGAGACCACCCCCAAAGCCCTGATCGGCACGGCGATGTGGAAGCACTCGGTCGACGCCATGGCCGAGATGGCGCTCGGCTCCGGCCGACGCCCGGAAGCGGTCCGCTATCAGGAACTTTCGCAGCGCATCACCGCAGCCTTCCAGCAGGAATTCGTGCGGCCGGACGGCTCCATGGGCAACGGCTCTCAGGCCGGCTACATTCTGGCGCTGTGGTTCGGGCTCGTGCCCGACGCTCTGCGCGCCGCCGCGACGGGCCATCTGGTCGCCGATATCCGTCGTCGGGGAACGCTTCTTTCCACGGGCTTCCTCGGCACGCCCTACAGCCTCGACGCCCTGGTGGAGAACGGACAGGACATCCTCGTCTACGACCTGCTGCTGCGCACGGACTTCCCGTCCTGGGGCTATATGATCCGCAAGGACGCCACGACCATCTGGGAGCGCTGGAACGGCGATGTCGGCGACGTGGCCATGAACTCGTTCAATCACTACGCCCTTGGTGCGGTGACGGGATTCGTCTTCCGCCGTATCGCGGGGATCGATCCGGTCCGCGCCGGCTTCCTCAGTTTCCGCTTCGATCCTGTCTTGGACTCCCGCGTGCCGCGCGGCGGGGGCGATTACGACAGCATCCTGGGCCGTATCACCACCGACTGGGAGATGCAGCCGGACGGCGGCTTCGACCTGCGTCTGGTCGTGCCGACCAACAGCCGGGCCGAGGTCCGCATCCCGGCGCGCTCCGCCGACAAGGTGCGCGAGACCGGCCTGCCCCTGACCCAGGTCGAGGGCGTCGTCGTGCGCGGCATGGACGGCGATTGTCTGGTGCTGGAGGTCGGCTCCGGCGATTACAGGTTCACGTCCAGAGCCTGATCTCGTCCTCCCCTTCTCCCCGAAACGCCCCTCCCGGTCCGCGCCGGGAGGGGTTCTTCGTATGGCGGCCGCTCAAAAAAGAAGCCCTCCCGGCGAATACGGGAGGGCTGAAGGTTCAGGAGTGAAAAGGGCTGATCAAGGCGTGGTGCGATAGTTCCAGCGCACGCTGTCGCTCAGCTCGCGGCCGCCGGCCTCGGTCGTCGCCTCGACCAGGTTTTCGCCCGGCGCCAGATCGATCTCCCAGACGGCGGCGTGGTCCTCGACCGGCACGGCCGTCCAGTCGCCGCCGTTCAGACGCAGGCGCACCTGATCCTGGTTGGAGAAGACCTTCACCTTCACCCGTTGGGTGCGCTTGTTCACGTCGCGGCGACTGGTGATGTGAAGCATCGGCTCATTCGACCAATTGGCCTGATACCAGTAGTAGGCGTCCTTGCGCGTCTGGCGGTCCTCGGTGACCAGGCCCTTGTCGTTGATGGCCGGACGGTCGCCCTCGTTGCGCTTGAACGATGGGAAGTCGAAACCCAGCCAGATGAAGTTGGACCACAGGAAAGGCCGCTGACGCATCTCGCGCCAATGCACCTCATGGAAGGTCGTCTGCCACTGTTCGGGGTGCCAGTAGCCGTCAGCCACAGGCCGGCGCAGCACCGGATCCTCCTGATGCTGGATGCTGGCTCCCGCGCCGTACTCGCTGACGCCGATCGGACGGTGCGGCATCCGCGCGTGCAGCTCGTCCGCCCAGGGACCGATGTCCTTGGGTTCGGTCCAATACCAGCCGAAATAGCGATTATAGGAAACGGTGTCGCTGTGCTGAGCGATGGAGTCGTCATCCGCCAGACAGCAGTGGGCATAGGTGGTCGGCCGGGTCGGATCCATTTCCTTGGCGGTGCTCTGCAGCGCCGCCATCAGCCGGTTGGCCGCGTCGCCCGAGGTCCGCAGTTCATTGCCGATGCCCCACAAGCCCACGGAGGGATGATTGTCGTTCTGGGCGATCAGCTCGCGCATCTGCTGGACCAGGTTTTCACGGAACTGATCGGAGGGGTCCATGTCGTCGATCAGCGGCACTTCCGTGACCAGCAGCAGCCCAAGACGGTTCGCCGTCTCATAGACGCGTTGCGGATGCTGCATATGCGCCAGACGCAGGGCGGTGACGCCCATGTCCGACATGATCTGCATGTCCTCGTCGATCTCGGCGTCCGTGACGATGGGCCCCTTGCCGAAGCGGGTCGGCATCTGGATGTTGGCTCCGTAGAGGGCGTAGGGCTGGCCGTTCAGCAGGAACTCGCCCTTGTCGCTGAGACCCACGGTGCGGACGCCCAGAGGAACCTCGGCGCTGTCGATCGCCTGACCGTCCAACAGGATTTCAGACACCGCCCTGTAGAGGTACGGCGATCGCCGTCCTTCCCACAACCTCGGATTGACCAGAGCCAGGGTCTGCTCCACCGTCTGCCCTCGGCCGGCCGCCAGGGTCGTCGGCGTACGGGTCTCGGCAACGACAGCGCCGTCCGCATCGATGACGCGCGTCAGCACCTCGAACCGCCGCGCCGCGCGGCTGTCGTTACGCACCTGCACTCTAGCGCCGATCGTCGCCTGCCCAGGCGTCAGGGCCTCGGTGCGGACATGCAGGCCCGGCCCGCCCTGCTGCATCAGGTCAATGTGCAGGTCCGGCGTCTCGATCAGCTTCACCTCGCGATACAGGCCGCCGAAGATGTTGAAGTCGCCGTTCAGCGGCGCGTATCGGGTGTTGCGCGCGTTATCGACACGGACGGCCAGCAGGTTGCCCCCGCTACGCAGGGCGTCGGTCACATCATAGCGGAAGGCGGCGTATCCGCCCTCGTGCGTACCCACGGCGCGGCCGTTCAGATAGACGTCGGCCTTCAACGTCGCGCCGCCGAAATGCAGGAAGTAACGCTTGCCCGGCCGGGGCGTCTGATCCAGCGTCAGACGATACCAGGCGGGACCGCGATAATAGACGCCTTCCGGCTCGCCCCGCGCCTTGGCTCCGCCGATGCCGGAATCCTCGACATTGTAGGTATGCGGCACGACGACCGCGCTCCAGGCCCGATCGTCGAACCGGAACGCCTGGGCGCCGACGGCGTCGGTCCGCGTAAAGCGCCAGCCGTCGGTCAGGGGCCTTTCGTCCGCCGCCGAGGCCGCGCCGACGGCCAGAACCCACGTCGCGCCGCCTATGATCAGGCGCGCGCGCAGGGATTGGGGTGAGATGCGCTTCATGGAAGATCCTCCTCGCGCCCTTGGCGGGCGTCGTTACGTCGCTTTGGAGCGGTCAGGTCAGGCGGCTTACGTCGCCGGTGCGGATGTCACGGCTTCGGACGGTCCGGACCGCGCCTCGCGGCGCGGCGCTGGAGCGCAGACCGTCAATGACGGCGCCCTGGACATCGTCCATGACGACGGCGGGCCGCGCGTCCGCCTCCTCAACCTCGAAGGTCGTGTCCTTGACGCTGATGTTGCGGGCGTGGCGGACATAGAGCCCATGGGCGGGGAAGGTCCCCATGAAGCTGGGTTCGAGCGAGGAGTTGATGCGCTCGGGGATGTCCCGCGACGCGTCCTCACGCGTGCCGCCGCCGCTGGAACGCACATGGATGTCGGAGAAGCTGACGTCCTCGATCGTTCCGCCTGGAATGCCGACCACCCCGCTGACGAAATCGCCCCGCGCGCCCGAGACGTTGATGTTCGAGAACCGTACGCGACGCACGCGCGACATCTGGGCGCCGCGCGGCGCCCGATTGCGCGCCGACAACCGCACGAAGATCGGATGGTTCACCGGATTGCGCAGGATGATGTTGGAAAAGACCACGTCCTCCAGCACCCCGCCGTCGATGGCTCCCATCTGCAGTCCGCGCGTGTTCTCGCAGGTGCAGTCCGACACCAGGATATTGCGGAAACCCGCCGCCGAATCCGTGCCCAGCTTGATCCGGCCCAGCACCCCGACGTTATCCACCGACATATAGGGCGAAGGCTGATAGGTCCCGTCCACCACCGTGCCCAGCAGATAGCCGCTGGTCTTGCAGCCGATGACGCTGACGTCCTCGCACATGCGGAATTCCTGCAGCGCCATGCTGCTCTTCAGCACGATGGCGTCGTCCTTGGGGGCGTTGACCAGGCAGTTGGTCACCCGCACGTCCCGGCAGGCGTCGATATCGATGCCGTCGCGGTCCGTGTCGACGGTCAGGCCGTCGATCCGTACGTTGGTCGAGCCGAGGACATAGCAGGCGAAATGCCCGCCCTGCAGAATGGTGAAATCGCGCAGGAGAATGTTGCGGCAGCGGGTGAAGGCGACCGCCTTGTTGCCTCGCCCTTCATAGGCCATCTCGCGCGGGATGGCGCGGCGCGCCTCGTCTGCGGTCAGGCCCTGTTCGCTCGGCGATTTCCAGCCCGCCATGCCGTGCCAGCGCGGCGTCGGACCCTCGCGATCCAGACCGATGCCGTGAATCAGCCCCTTGCCGATGATGGCGACGTCCGTGACGCCGTCGCCATAGATCAGGCTGTTGTGGAAATGGCTGACGCCATAATCCTGAAGCTGCTCCTCGAAGACGTTTTCGGGCAGGTCGTAGCGGCCCGCGTGCTTGCGCGGATCCGCCGCCTCAATGACGGAACCGTTCATCAGCACCAGGGTGATGAAGCTGCGCAGACGGATCGAGAAACACAGATAATGACCCGGCGGCACCACCACTGTGCCGCCGCCCTTGGCCGAAGCGGCCTCGATCGCCTTGTTGATGGCGTCGGAATCGATGGCGATGCCGTCGCCCGCCGCCCCATAGTCGCGGACGTTGTAGAAGCCGCTCAGGGAGCCTGAGGCGCGCACGATCGTCGGGCTCATCGCCATGGCCGCACCCAGTCCCAGGGTCACGAACCGACGGCTGAATTCCGCCCTCTCTCCCAATGCGCCATCCGCCATGCGTTCCATCCCCTCTTCGTTGGAAGGCATGTTGTATGACGTATTATCTTAAATCAAGTCTGAGCCAGCTGAATAGCCTGCGGCATCGGGTCAACCCTGCGATACCAGCGCCTCGGACGAGATATCCTCGATCGACGTGACGCCAGACAGAGCCATGGCCACCCTCATCTCCGCTGCGACCAACTCCAGCAGGCGAGCCACCCCTGCCTCGCCGCCGGCCGCCAACGCATAGATGTAGGCCCGTCCCAGCAGGACGCCCTTCGCCCCCAACGCCAGCATTCGCATCACGTCGAGCCCGGTGCGGACCCCGCCGTCGACGAGCACCGTCAGATCGTCGCCCACCGCCTCGGCGATGGCCGGCAGGGCGCGAGCGGTCGAGATGGCTCCATCCAGCTGACGTCCGCCGTGGTTCGACACCACCAGCCCCGTCGCGCCGAAGCGCAGGGCGTCGCGCGCATCTTCGGGGTCGAGCACGCCCTTGATGATGATGTCGCCCTTCCACACGTCGCGAATCCATTCCAGGTCCGACCAACTGATCGACGGATCGAAATTCTGACCCAGCCAGCCGATGTAATCGGCCAGACCCGTCGCCTTGCCGCGGTAGGCCGAGATGTTCCCCAGATCATGCGGATGCCCCAGCAGGCCGACGTCAAACGCCCAGTGCGGATGAAGGGCGGCCTGGATCGTGCGACGCGCGCCCGACCATGGGCCGCTCATGCCCGAATGGGGATCGCGATAGCGCGACCCAGGCACCGGCATATCGACGGTGAAGACCAGCTTGGTCACGCCCAGAGCCATGGCCCGCTCCAGCGCATCGCGCATGAAGGCTCGGTCCTTCAGCACATAGAGCTGGAACCATACCGGCTGGCCGCAACCGTCGATCACTTCCTTCATCGAGCAGACGCTGACGGTGGACAGGACGTAGGGCACGCCGGCGGCGCAGGCGGCGCGAGCCACCTGCACCTCGCCCCGCCGCGCCGACATGCCGCCCAGGCCGATGGGCGCCAGCGCCACCGGCATGGCGATCTTCTCGCCGAACAGCTCGGTCGTCAGGCTCAGACTCGAGACGTCGCGCAAGACGCGCTGACGCAGCGCCACGCCCGCCAGATCATCGACATTGTCGCGCAGCGTCTTCTCGGCGAAGGCGCCGCCATCGATATAGTCGAACAGGAAGCGCGGCAGACGACGGCGCGCCGCCTCGCGAAAGTCGGTGGTCGAGGCGATGATCATGACAGGTCTTTCAGTCGCCGATCCTCGTCCAACCTCAACGTCAGATCAGCATAGGACGGCATGTCGGACAGGATATGGCGGGTCAGCCGCTCATAGTGCTGAATGAAACGCGCGACCTCGGCGTCGCTCATGACGCGAGCGCCGTCGGGGGCCCGGGCGCGCAGGGCCTGTTCCTGCTGCAGGCGCCAACGCGCCACCACTTCAAAACCCGGGGCGGCCAGCAACACCAGCCGGTCGATGCGTGCGAAAAGATCGGCGTAGGCGCCGGCCAGGGCCTCATTGGCGTAACGCCGCCAGACGCCGTCTGGGTCGAACCGCGCCTCCAGATCGTTCACAGGAGCGACCAGGTCCGCCTCGGCCTGAGGCCGGGCGCCGACGCACCACCCCTCGAAGATCAGCACGTCCAGCGGTCCCTGGGCTCGGGTCCAGCCCGCTTCAGGGGCGGGATCGTCCGTCGCCTTGTCGAAACGCGGCAGAAGCACGTCTTGTCCGGCCTTCGCCGCCTCCACCAGCGCCAGCCCTTGCGGCACATCGTGGGTTCCAGGCGCGCCCCGCACGGCGAACAGGGGATGGACCGCCCGCGCCAACGCCTGACGCCGATCATGCGACAGATAGAGATCGTCCAGCGACAGGACCGCTGCCCGAACGCCCCGCCCTTTCAGCCGCTGCTCAAGCGCGGCCGACAAGGTCGACTTGCCGGACCCTTGCGCGCCGCAAAGGCCTAGGACGAACGGCCCGGCGCCGCGCCAGTCGTCCAGCGCCTGCTCGAGAGCGTCAAGCGACCTGGTCAAGCAGCGGCTCTCCGGCAAAGAAGCGGTCGAGATTGTCGGCCGCCCGCATCCCCATGGCGACGCGGGTCTCCACGGTGGCGCTTCCCAGGTGCGGCGACAGCACCGCGTTCGGCGCCTGCAACAGAGCGGGATTGACGGCGGGCTCGCCCTGATAGACGTCCAGACCGGCCCCGGCGATCACGCCATCCTGCAGCGCCTGAGCCAGGTCGTTCTCGTTCACGACAGACCCCCGCGCCGTATTGATCAGGATGGCGGTGGGCTTCATCCGCCGCAACACGCGCGCATCGATCAGGTGGTGCGTGGCCGCTCCCCCCGGCGTGTGCAGCGACAGGACGTCAGACGCCTCGGCCAGGCTTTCCAGGGTGTCGTGATAGGCTGCGTCTCCCTCATCCTCCGCTCGACGGCGGCTGTGATAGGCGATCTTCATGCCGAGAGCCGCCCTCGCCCGATCTGCAGTAGCGCGCGCGATCCGGCCATAGCCGACCAGGCCCAAGGTCTTGCCCGCCAGAGACTGGCCCAGAAGATGGGTCGGACGCCAACCCTGCCACGCCCCGGCCCTCAACTCACGCTCCCCTTCGCCGGAACGGCGCGCCGCCGTCAGCATCAGCAGAAGCGCCAATTCCGCCGTGGCGTCGGTCAGGACGTCCGGCGTGTTGGTGACAGCGATCCCGGCGGCCTTGGCCGCTTCCAGATCGATATGTTCATAGCCCGCGCCATAGTTGGCGATGATGCGTACGCGTGCGCCCGGGGCGGACAGCACCTCGGCTGGAACCCGATCGGACACCGTCGGGCACAGGGCGTCGTAATCGCCCATAGCGGCGCGCAGTTGCTCCAGACCAAGCGGTGTATCGCTCTCGTTCAGCGTCACCTCATAGTGCTGCGCCAGGCGCGTCTCCACGGCCTGGGGCCAGCGCCGGGTGATCAGGATTTTCGGCTTCATGCCTCGCCTCAGATCAGGCCGCGTCGGGCCAGGTTGCGCATCAGGTCCGCCGCACCGAAGGTCCACGGCTCGCACTGGTCGGTCGGCCGCACCCGGTTCACCAGCGCGCCCAAGCGGTCGCAGGCGATCCGCACCACATCGCCCGACGCGTGAGTGAAGCCCTTCCCCTTTTCGTAGCGGTCCTCGACCGGCGCGAACAGGGTCCCGAGAAACAGCACGAGCCCATCCGGATAGCGGTGATGCTCATTGATCGCCTGGACCGCCAGATCGGCGGGATCACGGCTGATCTCGCTCATGGCCGAGCGCCCGTTCATGACGAAGCCGTCTCGGCCCGTCACCGTCAGCGCGATCTCCAGCCGACGCACCGCCTCCAGGTCGAACATCCCGTCGAACAAGCGCACGAACGGGCCGACGGCGGCGGCGGCGTTGTTGTCCTTGGCCTTGCCCAGCAACAGGGCCGAACGCCCCTCGACGTCGCGCAGGTTGACGTCATTGCCCAAGGTCGCGCCGATGATCGCACCGCGCGAGGAGACGACCAGCACCACCTCAGGCTCGGGGTTGTTCCAGGTCGAGGCCGGATGGACGCCGATGTCGGCGCCGGCTCCCACGCTCGACAGCGGCTGACCCTTGGTGAAGATTTCGGCGTCGGGACCGATGCCGACCTCCAGATACTGGCTCCAGGCGCCCGCCGCGATAAGGGTCTGTTTCAGCGCCGCCGCCTCCGGCGATCCGGGCTTGAGGCGACGCAGATCGTCGCCCACCAGGTCGCGGATATGGTCACGGATGCCCGCCGCCGCCGACAGATCGCCGCGCGCGCGTTCCTCGATCACGCGCTCCAGCATGGAGGTGACGAAGGTCACGCCTGCCGCCTTCACCGCCTGCAGGTCGATCGGCGACAGCAGCCAGGGCCGCGTCGGATCGCGCGTCTCGGCGTCCGTATTGGCCAGGACATCCGCCAGAGTCCCCGCATCCTCGCCCTCGGCCGCCTTCAAAGCCGCCGTGGGATCGCTCGCCTCGCACAGGTCGCGCGCGGTCGGAAAGGTCCGCGAGACGTCCGTTAGGCGCGCGCCGTCAACGCGCACCAGGAGCGGACCTGAGGCCGCCGGGGACCAGATCCGACCGAAAAGAAGGGCGTCGTCATCAACGGGCAGGATGGCGGCGGGGGTCAGACGCATCTCTTGATCCTCAGCGATACTTGAATACGGGCGCGCGCTTTTCGGCGAAGGCGGCCCGGCCCTCGCGCGCGTCCTCGGTGGCGAAGCAGATGGTCTGCAGATCGCGTTCGTACTCGACTGCTTTCTCATAAGGCATGGCGTGGGCCGCCTTCAGGTTCAGCTTGGCCGTTTCGGCGGCGATGGGCGCGCGCGAAGCGATGACCTCAGCGATGGCGCGGGCGCGGGCCAGCAGATCGCGGGGCGCCGTCACCTCGCTGACCAGACCCCATCCTCTGGCCGTTTCCGCGTCCACCGGGTCGCCCGTCAGGATCATCAGCGCTGCATTGGACGCGCCGATGGAATGGGACAGGCCCGCCGCCATGCCGCCGCCGCCGATCCAGCCCAGTTTGATCTCGGGCGCGGCGAACCTGGCGTTGGTCGAGGCGATGCGGATGTCGCAGCTCATCGCCGTCTCCAGCCCGCCGCCGAGCGCGTAGCCGTTGACCGCCGCGATGGTCGGTTTGCGGCACAGGCGCACCGCGTCGCAATAGTCGCCCCGGTTCCGGAACTGCCACGGCGTCTTGTAGTCATCCAGGGTCCTGATGTCCGACCCGGCGCAGAACGCCTTCTCCCCCGCCCCAGTGATGACGACGCAGCGAATGGTCTCGGAGGCGTCGCACTCGGCGATGGCGGCCTCGACGGCGTGGGCCATCTCGGGCGTGACCGCGTTCAGCTTCTGCGGTCGGTTCAGGGTGATGACGGCGACATGGCCGTCCACTTCAAACAACAGTTCGGGCTCTTCGCTCATGTCGATCGTCCTCAAGTTTCAGCGCCGTTCGGCCGGAGCCGCACAAACAGCGCCTGCAGATGGTTCAGCACCACATCAGCGTCGTCGCCGGCTTCCAGCCCTTGGCGCAGACGTTCCGAGGCGGCGGTCTGAAAGGCGATGGCGCCGTCATGACGCGGGCGCAGGCTCGCTCCTTCCAGGGTCGCGAAGGTATCGGCGTAGAAGCCTCCCCAGCGGGCGTTGACCTCCGCGTCGCGCCACGCGCTTTTGAGCGACGGTTGACCGTCATGCTCGGGGATGAATCCGCCCTGAGCCTCGGGCGACATCAGCCACCGCAGGTGGTTCAGCAAACCCGGCGTGACGGCGCAACGTTTCGAGACGCCGATCCCCGTGCCGCCCAGAATCGAACCCACGGGTCCGCCGGCGCGGGCGCGCGGCGCATCGGCGAAACCCAGCACGCCTCCGGGCGCATAGTTCACATAGCCATAGACCAGGGGACACAGGACCACGTCTTCGTGACGACTCATGTGCTCCAGGATGCCGATGGGATTCAGCCCGCCCAGCCCTTTCGGACTATGCGCCGCCAGCCGCGACAGCAACGCCCAGGCTTCGCGCCCCGCCGCTCGTTCGACGAAGATCTGGCCGTCAGCCGCCGGGTTCGCGCCCAGGGCGGCGCAGATGGACTGGAAGCTGAGCGCGGCGTGCGGACCGGACAGCGAAAGAACGACGCCGCCCTGCTCCGCCAGATCGGCCACGTCGTCCCACGTCGTCGGCGGTCTCTCCATCGACTCGCGCCGCCAGGCCATGACCTGGGTCGCGGCGTCCAGGGGCAGGGCCCAATGCCGCCCTGCGTAGCGATAGGAGGACAGGCTGCGTCCCATCACTTTCGCCCCCCAGTTCGCGATCTCTTCGGCGGTGAAGAGCTCTTCGAGCGGGATCAGGCAGTCGGCGGCGACGGCTTCACCCACATGCGGGTGATCCAGCACGACCAGATCGTAGAGGCCGCACTGCTCGGCGATCGGGCGTTCTTCGAATCCTTCCAACGAATGGCGGTCCCAGCTCAGGGCGAAGCCGTCGCGCGCCGGGTCGATCCGGGCGGCGGCGGATTCCAGCGCGCGGTAGCCGCGCGGGTGGTCCCAGGTCAGGCCGCGATAGGCGGGCGCCGTCATCCCGCCCGCACCACGCCCGCCGCGATCAGGGCCTCGATCTCGGTCGGGTCGCGGCCCGTCTCGCCCAGGATCTCGCGCGTGTGCTCGCCGACCAGAGGCGCGCCGCGCTCGACCACGGACGGAGTCTTGGAGAATTTGATCGGGAAGCCCGGCGTCTTCACCCGGCCTTCTGTCGGATGGTCGTATTCGACGAAGGTTCCATTGTGCTGGATCTGGGGATCATCGACGACGTCCGCATAGCCGTAGACAGGGCCGCACCAGATGTCGTTCTCACGGAACAGGGCCAGCCATTCGGCGCTGGTGCGGTTGACCAGACGACGCCGGACGCAGGCGTAGATTTCGTCGCGGTGGGCCCAGCTGTCGGTCTCATCGTCCAGATCGGCGAAGAAGGGCTCCTCGATCAGGCGGCCGAGAGTCTTCAGCGAGGCCATGGCGATGGAGATATGGCCGTCGCTGGTGGCGAAGACCCCGTATGGCGCGCGAATATAGCTATGGGCGTGCGGCTCGGCCGATCGGGTCTGGGGCTTGCCGCCGACGGTGAAGACCGACAGCTCCTGCATCTGAATGGTGGTGATGGCGTCCAGCATGTTGACCTGGACCAGTTGCCCCTCGCCCGTACGCTCGCGATGGAAAAGGGCCGCCAGCGCACCCTCGAAGGCGGTGTAGGCGGTGATGGCGTCGACGAGATACTGGCCCGCCGGCGACGGCGGCTGATCCGCCGAGCCCGAGGACATCATCGCCCCAGACATGGCCTGCAGCAGCAGGTCCTGGCCCGGATAGTTCCGGTAAGGCCCGTCCTCGCCGTAGCCGGACATGGAGACGTAGATCAGACGCGGATTGATCTTCGACAGGGTCTCGTAGTCGACGCCCAGGCGTGCGGCCACGCCGGGCCGATAGTTCTGCAGGAAGATGTCGGCCGTCTTGACCATTTCCAGCAGCAGGGCCTTGCCCTCGTCCGCCTTCAGGTCGACGGCCAGCGACCGCTTGTTCCGATTCAGCGACAGGAAGGAGACGTTGATCTGGTTGCCGCGCGCGCCGCCGGCTGCGACGTGACGCTGCCACTCGCCGGTCGTCGGCTCGACCTTGATCACGTCGGCGCCCATATCGCCCATGCGTTGGGCGGCGAAGGGACCGGCCATGGCGATGGAGCAGTCCAGAACGCGGATTCCGTTGAGGATTCCCATTGTCTTCAATACCCTTGCAAGTTCAGCCCATTACCCAGCCGCCGTTGACGTGCAGCGTCTGACCGGTGATGAAGCCCGCCTCTTCGGCGGCGAAAAAAGCGACGGCGTGGGCGATGTCACCGACGTGCCCCCGTCGTTTGACGGCCTGGCTGTCCAGCACGTGACGGACATAGCCTTCGGGGTCCGGATGAATGGCCTCGGCGTCGGTGGGAAAGGCCCCCGGCGCTATGGCGTTGACGGTGATCCCATAGGCGCCGAACTCACGCGCCCAGGCCCTCGTCAGACCGATAAGCGCGCCCTTCGACGCCACATAGGGCGACAGGTTGGCCCACTCGCCCGAGATGGTGATGCTGGAGATATTGATGATGCGGCCGAAGGCGCGCTCGCGCATGCCCGGAAGGGCTTCCTGCACCGCCACGACGCCCGCATCGACGTTGATGCGCTGGACCGCCTGATGCTCCTCGATCGAGTAGTCCTCGAAGGGCTTGGACGGATAGACGGCCGCGTTATTGATCACCACGTCGAAGCCGCCGACCTCGCCCAGACGCGCCTTCAACTCGGCGCGAAAGCCCTCAAGGTCCGACAGGTCGGCGATCGAGACCACCAGTCGCCCCGTCGTGACCGAGGTCGCCGCATCTTGCAGCGCCGCCACCTTGGCTGGGTCGTTATCGACCGCCACCACCGTCGCACCGCGCCCCATCAACTGCAGCGTCGTCTGGAGGCCCAGCCCGCCCGCCGCGCCCGTGTAGAGAACGACCTTCCCCTGCATGTCCTGAACACCCGCCATCCTCAGCGTCCCCCAATCGACGGATAGACGCCCGAGGGTTCGGGATACTCATCCTCGGGTTGGCGCTGCACGCCCTCGATGCGGCGAACGGCGTCCGCCACCGCGGCCTTATCGGGCAGGATGCGGAAGGCGCTGTCGTAACACCGCTCTTCGCCATGCTCGAGCTGGATCAGTTCCCCCCGGTCGCGGGCGAAATCCTTGCCGAGCACATGGTTGGTCGAGGGTTCGATCCCCACGGCGTAGTGCCCGGCGTGCAGATTCTGCCATTCGTACATGGCCGGGAACTGCGACTTCAGCGTCTCGACCTCGAAGCCGAAGCCCAGAGCCTCATTGACCAGGGCGACGCTCACCCGCCCCTCGGCGTCCGGCGCCATGTCATGCTGCCAGACCTGCTCGTGGAAATTGCGGATCGGCGCCGGCAGGGTGCGATATCCGGCGCCCTGCTTGCGATAATCCTCGCCGGCATGGGCCGCCCAGACCACGTCCCGGATCGGCGCCACATAACGCGCGCCTTCATCCAGCACCGGATAGCCGACGTTGATATGGTAGCAATACATGTGCGGCGTTCGATAGAAGCCGTGGTTCACCACCCGGTCGTGCAGCCGGATTTCGTCACCGCCGACCGTCGCCTCGATGCGGCGGATCAGATGCAGGTCTTCGCCGAAAACCGTGGCCTGCTGCACCACCCCCTCGGCCCACAGGATGCAGTCGTCGCCTTCCCACCGCTCGCCATAGCCGGTCAGGCGCGCGGGAATCGTCCCCACGCGGCCGTGCAGAGACGAACTGACCGTTTTGCGCGGGCCATAGAAATAATGCTCCGCCGGATCGTCGTGCATGAACAGGACGTGGTCCAGCCCGCACGTCACCATCAGGCCCGAGAAGGAACGGAACCAGCCCAGGCCGCCCTCTCCTTCATACTCGTGAAGACCTGGATGGCGGAAGCCGGATGGCGAATGCCACCCCACGGCGCGCCCGTTGTGCTCGCACTCAGCAATGTCCATGGCCCGATCGATCAGGACGGTGAAGCGCAACCCCGTGCCCGTGCGGAATTCCAATTGGCGAACGCCCCGCTCGACGCCGTCGCCCAGGGTGGCAAGACGGACTCCGGCGAACTGCGACAAGGCGCCGGTGCGCTCGGACAGGGCGCGACGACTCAGCGTCCGGCCATACAATTGGGTCACGGCTTGCCTCCCTAAGCAGGCTCGTTATTATAATATGTATTATGTTTATAGATGGCCTTTCCGGCCCGTCAACGCCCTCCATGAGGTCCCTGTGAGTTCACCCCCCACGCGTCGCTGCTTTGCCGTGGATCTGCACGACGATCCCGTTCAGATCGCTCGCTATCGGGAATGGCATCGCGCCGGAGGGCCGCCCGCCGCCGTGACAGAAGCCATCCGCGCCGATGACGTGCGCGAGCTGGAGATCTGGCTGGTGGGCGACCGCATGTTCATGATCCTGGAACAGGGGGACGCCTATGACGCCGCCGCCAAGGCCGCACGCGACGCGGCCAATCCGGACGTCCAGGCCTGGGACGCCCTGATGCGCAGCTTCCAGAAGCCCCTGCCCTTCGCGCCCGACCAGACCTGGGTCGAGATGATCTGCATCTACGCCTTGTCCGAACAGCCGTCGTCGGGCAATCCAGCCCTGCAACAAGGATGATCCCCATGACCGAGACGCTTGAGCTATCGCACTGGATCGGCGGCGAGAAGATCGCCGGGTCGCGGCCGGGCGAGAGCCTGAACCCGTCCGATACGCGTCAGGTCGTGGCGCGCACGCCCAAGGGCGGGGCGGCCGAGGTGGATCAGGCGGTCCAGGCGGCGCGCGCCGCCTTCGGTCCCTGGGCCGACGCTTCGCCCGAGGTGCGCTCGGACATCCTGGACCGGGCCGGGACCCTGCTGATGGAGCGGCGCGAGGCGGTCGGCCGCCTGCT